>JPUP01000100.1 GCA_001321855.1 SAR11 cluster bacterium PRT-SC02 | reverse complement strand
CTTTTTTTTAAGTTAAATGTTGTCTATCAATCTTATTTTTCCTAAATAGTAAGCAATAAAAATATTAAAATTTTCATTAATTTTTGGATATTTTAATGTTTTTAAATTTAATAGTTTAATATATTCTATTTTTAATCCAAGAGATATAATTTGTTTCTTTAAATTATTTAATCTGTAATTTTTTAAATTTCGCTTAATAAATAATTTATTTTTTTTTAAAATTTGGTACACATTTCTAGCCACATTTAATTGATTTTTATTCAAACTTTTATTTCTTGAAGACTCGGCTAAACCAAAAGCATCTCTATACGTATTGCACTCAATTATTTTAATTTTAAAATTATTTTTAGAAAAATGTTTTTTAATTAATATTAGTTGTTGATAATCTTTTTTTCCTAGATAAATTTTCTTTGGACGAACTATCTCAACAAGCCTGTTTACTATATCAATAACACCTTTAAAGTGACCAGATCTATATTTACCGCACAAATTTTTACTAAATTTATCAAGATAAATTTTATTTTTAGTTTTATATAAGTAAATATCCTTAACTCTAGGCAAAAAAACAAAATCTATTTTTTGTTTTTTCAGTATATTCAGGTCTTTACCTAAGTTTCTTGGGTAGGACTTATAATCTTTATTGTTTTCAAATTGTTTTGGATTAACAAAAATACTGACAACTATTTTGTTTTTAGCCCTTTTTGCTTTTTTAATTAAACTTATATGACCATTATGTAATGACCCCATAG
>JPUP01000099.1 GCA_001321855.1 SAR11 cluster bacterium PRT-SC02 | reverse complement strand
ATATCAAGGGTTAAATGTAAATGAATTAGATGATTTAAGAAAGCAATTAAAAGAAAAAGGTATTTTATTTAAAGTTACAAAAAATAGAATAACAAAAATCGCAATTAAGGATTCACCATTAAAAGATTTAGAAAAATATTTCAAAGGACCAACTGCTGCGGCTTTATCTTCTGATCCAATTACTACTGCAAAAATTTTAACAAAATTTGCAAAGACTCACGACAAGTTAAAAATTATTGCTGGTTTTATGGACGGCAAGGTTTTGGATCAAAAAGAGGTGTCTATTATCGCCACATTACCTTCTCTTGATGAAGCAAGGGCTAAAATAGTGGGAATTTTAGCGTCTCCTGCGCAAAAATTAGTAAGTATTTTACTTGCGCCGGGCTCAAAAATTGCTAATTTAACGCGCGCGAAGAGTTTAAAAAATTAAATTATAGGATCAATAATGTCAGACTTAAACAAAATT
>JPUP01000098.1 GCA_001321855.1 SAR11 cluster bacterium PRT-SC02 | reverse complement strand
CCTGCTTCTATAAACTCATCTATGTTTCCATCCAAAACTGACTTTGGGTCTGTATTTTCAATTTTGTTTCTAAGATCCTTAACTAGTTGATATGGTTGTAGAACGTAAGATCTTATTTGATGACCCCAGCCAATATCGGTTTTAGAAGATAAATCTTTTTTATTTTGGTCTTCTTTTTTTTTTATTTCATGTTCATATAATCTTGCTTTTAGCATATTAAAACATGTCTCTTTATTTTTATGCTGTGATCTTTCGTTTTGACATTGAACAACAATTTTCGTTGGTAAATGAGTTATTCTTACAGCGCTATCAGTAGTATTGACATGCTGTCCTCCAGCGCCACTTGACCTATAAGTATCTATTCTTAAATCTTTTTCTTCAAATTTCACATTTACTTCGTCGTCTATAATTGGGTAAACCCATATACTTGCAAAGCTAGTGTGTCTTCTCGCTCCACTATCAAATGGAGAAATCCTAACTAATCTGTGAACTCCTGACTCATTTTTTAATAAACCATATAAATAATTCCCTGAAACTTTTAAAGCGCAAGACTTTA
>JPUP01000097.1 GCA_001321855.1 SAR11 cluster bacterium PRT-SC02 | reverse complement strand
TTGATGCAGACATCTTATCTTTTCTTTCCTTCTTTTCTGAGAACGTACTGATCTTTCTCTTTTATACCTTTTCCCTTGTAAGGTTCAACAGACTTGAGAGATTTTATTTCTGCTGCAATTTTTGAAACAAGTTCCTTATCTACCCCAGAAATTTTAATAACGGTTTGTTTTTCTACACTAATTTTAATTTCTTTTGGAATTTTAAAGTTTACATCGTGACTAAAACCAAGTTGTAAATTCAAATTTTCACCCTTTAAATTTGCTCTAAATCCAACGCCCGTTAGCTCTAAAGTTTTCTCGTGACCTTTTGAAACTCCGTTTACAGCGTTATTAATAAGACTTCTGTAGGTACCCCAA
>JPUP01000096.1 GCA_001321855.1 SAR11 cluster bacterium PRT-SC02 | reverse complement strand
AAATACATTTAGATTTGATTTGCACGGGTATACTTTAGACAATGCAAACAAAAAAATAAAAGAAATCGTTATTAAATGCATAAATAATGATTATAAAGAAATTCTTTTGATTACTGGAAAAGGTTTGCACTCAAAAATTGAGAGTGTTTATAGTTCAAAAAACTTTAGTAAATTAAAATTTTCAATTCCTGAGTTTTTAAAAACAGATAAAGAAATTTCTAAATACGTCAAATCAGTTTCTTCCGCAGATAAAAACAAAGGTGGTGAAGGAGCAATACTTATCAAACTTAATTCGACTATAAAATAAATTTAGATAAATCAGTATCTTTAACCAGACTTCCTAAATTTGCTTGTACATATTTTTTATCTATAATTACTTTTTCACCAGATTTATCTGAAGCATTAAAACTGATATCATCTAATACTTTTTCTATTATAGTATGGAGTCTTCTTGCGCCTATGTTTTCTACTGAAGAATTTACTTCAGCAGAAATCTTTGCAAGCATGTCTATTCCATCTTCAGTAAATTCAAGTGAGACGTTTTCTGTATTTAATAACGCTTTATATTGTTTTATTAAACTATTATCTGGTTCTTTAAGAATTCTCTTAAAGTCATCCTCATTTAAAGCACTTAGTTCAACTCGAATAGGCAATCTCCCCTGCAACTCTGGCAATAAGTCAGATGGTTTAGCAAGTTGAAATGCGCCCGAGGCAATAAAGAGAATATGATCGGTTTTTATTGGACCATGTTTCGTACTTACAGTAGTTCCCTCTATTAGAGGCAATAAATCTCTCTGAACACCCTCTCTTGAAACATCTCCGCCAACTCGATCTCCTCTCGCAGAGACCTTATCAATTTCATCTAGGAAAACTATACCATTTTCTTCAGTAGTTTTTTTAGCTTCTTTAATTATTTTGTCTTCCTCTATCATTTTATCGGACTCCTGAGCAACTAAAATTTCGTGGGACTCTTTAACAGTCATTTTCTTTTTTTTACCCTTTCTATTTGAAATTGACTTGCCAAAAATATCACCAATATTTACCATACCCACGTTAGCTCCCGGCATTCCAGGTATTTCAAAACTTTTCATAGAATTTGAAGTATCATAAACTTCAATTTCTATTTCATTAGTATCTAAGTCACCATTTCTAAGTCTTTTCCTAAAACTCTCTCTAGTTGCCACACTAGCTTTATTGCCAACTAAAGCGTCTAATACTTTTTCTTCTGCCATTTGTTGGGCCTTAGCATTTACCTCTTTTCTCTTTTTCTCCCTTTCCATTGCTATAGCTATTTCTATCAAATCTCTTATGATCTGCTCTACATCTCTCCCAACATATCCAACTTCTGTAAATCGTGTTGCTTCAACTTTAATGAATGGTGCCTCAGCTAATTTTGAGAGTCTTCTAGAAATCTCAGTTTTGCCTACTCCAGTTGGACCTATCATTAAAATATTTTTTGGTAGAACTTCGTCTCTCATCTCCTCTGAAAGAGCTTGTCTTCTCCATCTATTTCTTAGAGCCACCGCAACAGCTTTTTTAGCTTCTTTTTGACCTATAACATATCTGTCAAGCTCCGAAACAATTTCTCTTGGCGAAAGAGCGCTTACTTTGCTCTCCTTTTTATTTTTCTTCACAACATTAAGATTTGTTATTTTTTTGGATCCTGACATTTATATTTTTTCTATTGTAATATTATTATTTGTAAAAACACATATATCTGCCGCCACTTTGATTGACTTTTTAGCTACCTCTTCAGCCGACAAATCAGATTCCATTAATACTTTTGCTGCAGCTAAAGCATAATTTCCTCCAGATCCTATCCCGATAATTCCATCTTCAGGTTCTAAAACATCCCCTGTTCCAGAAATAATAAAGCTATTATTTTTATCTGCTACTGCCATTAAGGCCTCTAGTCGTCTTAGAAATTTATCACTTCTCCAGTCCTTGGCTAATTCTACCGCAGCCCTTGGAAGATTGCCCGCATGTTTTTCAAGTTTTGCCTCAAGCCTTTCAAATAAAGTCAAAGCATCTGCTGTTGATCCTGCAAAACCAGCAATTACTCCTCTTTTTTCAATTTTTCTAACTTTCTTAGCTTTGCTCTTTAAGACCGTATTGCCCAGACTCACTTGGCCGTCACCTGCAACCACAGTTTGGTCGTTTTTTCTAAGCAAAACAATTGTAGTCCCGTGCCATTTTTCAGCTGTATTCATATATATATTGTATGTGGAGATTAATTTTATATCTTCAATAGATATTTTGTGTTTATTGATAAAAAGCTAAAGTATATATATATCATAGGTTATTAGACGATTTTATGAAACGAAAAGCCAAAATATTAAGAAAAACTAAAGAAACAACTATATCCGTGAGTGTCAATTTGGATGGAAACGGTAAATTCAAAATAAAGACGGGGATTGGTTTTCTCGATCATATGCTTGAACAGTTGTCTAAGCATTCTTTAATAGATTTAGAAGTAAATGCTAAAGGTGATACTCACATAGATTTACATCACACAACAGAAGACACTGGAATAGCTATTGGTGAAGCCATTAAAAAAGCTGCTGGAAACAAAAAAGGAATTACAAGATATGCATCAACAATGATACCCATGGATGAAACTCTAAGTCGAGTTTCAATTGATGTATCCAATAGACCTTATTTAATTTGGAAAGTAAATTTACCAGTCGAAAAACTTGGTGAAATGGACTCTGAATTATTTAAGGAATGGTTTCAAGCCTTTTCACAGTCTGCTGGAGTTACTTTACACATTGAAAACATTTATGGTGAGAATAGTCACCACAAGATTGAGTCATGTTATAAAGGGTTAGCTAGATCACTCAAAGATGCTTTAGCAATTGATAAAAGAATTAAAAATTCAATACCCTCTACAAAAGGCTCTATTTAAATTTGATGAACGTCACAATTGTTGACTACCAATCGGGCAATATAAGCTCAGTCATTAACTCTTTCACAGAGGTGGCTAAGGGTAAAGTTAATTTAGAAGTAACTTCAGAGATAAATAAAATTAAATCCAGTGATAAAATTGTATTGCCTGGTCAAGGTTCGTTTAAAAGTTGTGTGGACTCATTAAATAGTATTAATGGATTAGTTGATACACTTGAAGAATTTGCAATCACTAATAAGAAACCACTGTTAGGAATCTGTGTTGGGTTACAAATGTTTGCTGATGTGGGTTATGAGGAAGTAGAAACAAAGGGCTTAGGTTGGATCAAAGGAAAAGTTTCTAAAATTGATAATCAAAATGGAAAATTTAAACTTCCACACATAGGATGGAATGAAATTGAAATTCAAAAAGAAAGTAAAATATATAAGGATATTAAAAATAAATCACACATGTATTTCGTCCATAGTTATGAGTTTATTCCACAAGATAAATCAGTTATTTCAGCTACAACAGACTATTCATCAAAAATTGTGTGTTCTGTTGAAAGAGAAAATTTATTTGGAACACAATTTCACCCTGAAAAAAGTGATAAAATTGGTTTAAAAATAATTGATAACTTTCTGAGGTTATAATGAAAATATTTCCTGCCATAGATATTAAAGATAAGAAATGTGTGAGGTTAATTAAAGGAGACTTTGAAAAGAAAACTGAATACGCAACTTCACCAGTTGAACAAGCAGCAAAATATAAGGATCATGGTTTTAAAAATTTACATATTGTTGATTTAGATGGAGCTTTAACCGGTAAAACAGTTAACTTAGACATTATTCAGGAAATAGTTAATAAATATGACTTTCAAATAGAGATTGGTGGTGGTCTAAGAAATTTACAAAGCATTAAACAATACATCGATGCTGGAGCAGAAAAAGTAATTTTAGGAAGTGGTGCAATTAAAAATAAAGATTTTTTAAAAGAAGCATGTAAAAAATTTAAAAATAAAATTGCGTTAGGATTAGACGCAAAGGATGGAAATCTTTCGGTGTCAGGATGGAAAGAAAATTTAAATATTAAAACTTTTGATTTCTTAAAAGAAGTTAAAGACTTTGGAGTAAGTAGAATTATTTTTACAGATATAAATAGAGATGGAATGAAAACAAGCCCAAATTTTGAGGAGACAATTAAAATTACTGAATTCGCTAATTGTCCGGTCGTTATTTCAGGTGGAGTCTCTTCAATAGACGATATAAAGAAAGCAAAAAATTTAAATAATAAAAAAATTGAGGGTATTATTGTTGGTAAAGCTATCTACGATGGTGATATAAAGCTTAAAGAGTTAGCAAAGGAGATTAATGCTTAAAAATAGAATTATACCTTGTCTTGATGTCAAAAATGGAAGAGTTGTTAAAGGAATTAACTTCGTTGAATTAAAAGATGCTGGAGACCCAGTTGAACAAGCAAAGATCTATAGCGAAGGAGGCGCAGATGAGATTTGTTTTTTAGACATCACAGCATCGAATGAAAATAGAGCAACAATTTATGATGTTGTTAAAAATACATCAAAACAATGCTTTGTTCCTTTAACAGTTGGGGGAGGCGTTAGAAGCGTAGATGATATAAACAAACTTTTAAATTGCGGTGCTGATAAAGTTTCAATAAATACTGCGGCAGTAAAAAACCCTAAATTAGTAGAGAAAAGTTCAAAAAAATTTGGATCTCAATGTATTGTTGTAGCAATAGACGCAAAGAAAAATAAAAATACTTGGGAAATCTATACTCATGGAGGAAGGAAAAATTCTAAAATAAATGCCATAGATTTTGCAAAAAAAATGGAAAATTGTGGCGCAGGTGAAATTTTAATTACTTCTATGGACAGAGATGGAACTCAATCAGGCTATGATATTGATTTGGTAAGAAAAGTTTCTTCCGAGACAAACATACCTATTATTGCTTCTGGTGGAGTTGGAAAACTAGATCACCTTGCGGAAGGTATTAAACTCGGTAAAGCTAGTGCGGTTCTAGCAGCATCTATTTTTCATTACGGAAAATATTCAATAAATGAGGCGAAGAAATATTTGAAGTTGAATGGAATTCCCGTTAGGATTTAAAATGTTAAAGGAATTGGAATATTTAATAAAGACAATTAGAGATAGAAAAAATTTAAGTCCTGAGAATTCATACACTCATAAACTACTCAAAAATAGGGATTTAAACATTGAAAAGGTGAAAGAGGAAATTGCAGAATTAATCGAATCTGTGGAAAAAAACACTAATAAAGTTCACGAAGCGGCTGACGTATTGTATCATTTATTGGTATTTCTTGAGGGTAATGACATTAAAATTGAAGATGTAATGAAAGAGCTGGAAAAAAGAAAAAAATAAATGAACTACGATAAAAATAATATATTTGCAAAAATTTTAAGAAAAGAAATACCTTGTAAAAAAATATATGAAAATGATCATGTGCTTGCTTTCCATGATATAAATCCTCAAAAAAAAATTCACGTGTTGGTTATACCAAAAGGTGAATTTACTGATTTTGATGATTTTACTAAAAGAGCTACTGAAATTGAAATGAAAGAGTTTTTGAAAGGTGTATCTCATGTTTCAGGTTTATTAGGATTGGAAAAAAAAGGTTACAGAGTCTTGTCGAACATTGGTCAAGACGGAGGTCAAGAAGTTCCACATTTACATTTTCACCTTTTTGGCGGAGAAAGAGTTGGAAAGATGGTAGAAAAATGAAACAAGTTGAAAGATATTTCCTAGAATTAAAACTCCCCATTGAAAATAAAGTCGTTTTTAATAAACCTCAAAATCTGAAGATAACTCTAGATGTTGATGACGATTTTAAAATTAATAAATTTTTTTATAAAATTATAGGTAAAGATCATTATTGGAAAGATCGCTTAATTTGGACTGACAAGCAGTGGATCAATTACGTAAAAAATCCAAATTTAGAAACATGGGTCTTAAAGTATAATGATGAGCTTATTGGTTATTACGAAAAAGAAAATCATATAAAGGACAACGAAGTTGAGTTAATTAATATGGGAATACTTAAAGAGTATCGGGGAAATAAATATGGAAAACTTATTCTAGAGCATTTAATAAATGACTGTCTTTTAAAAAAATATAATAGAGTTTGGGTTCATACTTGTTCTTTAGATCACAAATACGCTTTAAAAAACTATTTAGCCAGAGATTTTAAGATATTCAAAAAAGAAAAAATAAATTACGTAGCTTAATTTATTTCAGGAACCTTAAAAGTACCCTTTTTAAAAATTGAATTTTTTGCAACAATCTTTAAAGAAAAATTTATATTATTATTGTATTGATCTCTTATCTGCCACCCTATCAGTTCTAGACTTTTCCTATCGAATAAAACTGTTATTTTACTATTATCAAAATAAATAAGCTTAATCACTTGGTCATTCAATTTTAATTCACCTGATTGTACGATATCCAAAAGTTTATCTTTATATAAAATATTTAAGAAAGGTGATTTTGAGATTGGATAATGATAAGTTTTATTATATCTTTTCTGTGTTACTGCCAGTCTCTTATTATTAATCACTAATTCTTTTTCCTTATCATCAAAGTAATTACACTTTAATTTTCCAGGAAATTCCAACAAACAACCACCTTTTTCCGATTTATCGTTTATCATTTGATTAAATGTGAATTCTAAAGAGTTTAACTTATTTAATTTAGAAATAATCTGGTATTTTTCGTCAGCAGATATAATTGTTGATGTTAAAAAAAAAATTAAGACCAAGGCTATCTTCTTAAAGAACTTCACGTTTACCAACATGATTTGCTTTACTAACAACTCCTCTTTCTTCCATTAGATCAATAATTCGAGCAGCTCTATTGTAACCTATTTGAAGTTTTCTTTGTAAATAACTCGTAGATGCCTTTCCGTCTGATTTTATAACCTCTAGGGCCTTATTATACATTTCGTCATTATTATCTTCTTCTAACAATTGTTTATCTTCAGAAGTTACTTTAGTAATTTCTTCTATATAATCTGGTTCACCCTGAGCTCTAAGAAGACTAGATATTTTCTCAATTTCTTTGTCGGAAACATAAGGTCCATGAATTCTAATAATTCGATTTGCAGATGACATAAATAACATGTCTCCTTTTCCTAATAATTGTTCTGCTCCTTGTTCACCTAATATAGTTCTGCTATCTATTTTCGAGCTAACTTGAAATGATATTCTAGTAGGAAAATTCGCTTTAATTGTTCCAGTAATAACATCAACACTAGGTCTCTGTGTTGCCATTATAATATGGATACCTGCAGCCCTTGCCATTTGAGATAACTTTTGAATATAATTTTCTATTTCTTTACCAGCAACAAGCATTAAATCCGACATTTCATCAACCACTACAACAATATAAGGCATTTTATGACTGTGCTTTGAGTTATATCCATCTATATTTCTAACGCCCTCCTTACTCATAAGTTTATATCTATTATTCATTTCTTTTACTGTCCAACCCAAAGCAGCTGTTGCTTTTTTTGCATCAGTTATTACTGGTGATAGCAAATGCGGAATACCTTCATAGGCTGAGAGTTCTAACATTTTCGGATCAATTAAAATTAGCTTACATAAATTAGGATTTAATTTATAAAGAAGTGAAATTATTATTGTATTGATACAAACTGATTTTCCTGATCCTGTCGTACCCGCTATAAGCAAATGAGGCATTGAAGTTAAATCTCCAATAATAGGTGCGCCAGATATACTTTTTCCTAATGCTATTGGAAGACTTAACTTTTTCTTTTGAAAATTTTCATTTGAAATTATTTCTCTTAAAAAAACTCCTTCTCTACCCTCATTCGGAATTTCAATACCAACAGTATTTTTCCCCGGTATGATTGAAACTCGTGCAGATGTAGAGCTGGTGTTACGTGCAAGATCGTCAGATATATTCATTATTTTTGATACTTTAATACCCGGCGCTGGTTCAAATTCATAAAGAGAAACTACTGGACCATTATTTATTTGCTTAATTTTTCCCTCAATACCAAAATCTAAAAGAATTTTTTCCATAAAATCAGCATCCGGCTGATTTTTATTAATATCCTTAGCACTTAATTTTGAAGGGATTTTCTCCAGCGCATCAATTGGAGGTAATCTAAATTTTTGGGTTGTCATATTTGAAGATTTTTCGTTATTTTCAAACATAAAACTTTGTTGCGGTTTATCAATTTCTTTTTCAGTTTCTGCATTATTTATATTAAAATCTTGTTGTTCGGTTACGGATGAAACTTTCTTATTTCTTGTAGAATTTGAAATATAATTATAAAAATTTAAAAGTATTTGTTTTAGGTTAATTTCAGACGAAATTAAAAAGAATATAAACGTAAAGATAATAAGAAATAATTCAAGATAATTTTCCTGAAGAGGTGGAAGATAATTATTAATGAAATTAAAAGCTATTTTTCCAACAAAGCCTGAGTTTCCATTATCAATCAACCAGTAAGATGTATTGAAGGTTAGATAAATAAAAGTACATCCAGAAATTATATATAAATTTAAAAAAAATATTTTATATATTAATTTGTTGAGCTCTTTATCAACTAAAAGTCTATATCCCCAACAAATAAGTGTTATAGCAAACAAAAATGAAACTATTCCGAAACTTTGAAGCAAAAAGTCAGAGACGCTACTACCATACAAACCCAAAATATTGGCAACACTCTCCTTATTGCTTAAGTAGATAAAAGACGGATCCTCCGGCGAATAAGTTATGAAAGAAATAATTAAACCTAAGCTAACAAAAATTAAGCATAATCCCATTAATTCGAAGGTTCGTTTTTTCAAAAAATTTGTTAAACTGTTTAAAAAGTTTGTATTCATATCTCGAATCGCAATACGTACTTTTTACCATTAATATGAATAAACATAAAATATGCATTGTAGGAGACGGTCTTTCGGGTTTAATGGCTGCTCTGGCATTAAACAAATTAAAGGACCTAGAAGTATTCTTAATATCTAAAAAAAACAAGCATTCTATAGATAGGCGAACAACAGCTATTTCTGCTTCTAATTATGAGTTTTTTAATAAAGTCATAGACAAACTGGACAAAAAATTATTTTGGCCTTCTAAAAAGATCGATTTATTCTACGAGACAAAAGGCCAGAACATGAATTTCTTAAACTTTAGTGAAGATAGCAAAAATCTTATGTATGTTTTTGAGAATGACAAAATAAGAGAAATTCTAATTAAAGAAATTAAAAAGAAAAAAATAAAAACTCTTCAAAAAAATATTTATGAATTAAAAGACTTAGACGGTTATGATATGAAAATATTATGCTTAGGAAGATCTTCAAAAATTTATCAAAGTATAGTTGATAACAGATCATTAAACAAAGATTACAAAGAAATCGCTATTACAGGTTATGTTAAACACAAACTGAAGAATTTGAATACTGCTCAATATTTTTTAAAAGAGGGGCCGCTAGCTATACTCCCTTTCTCAAAAAATAATTTTTCATTTGTGTGGAGCGTAGATAAAGAATATCAAAAAAAAAATACCAATTTAGTTGTAAAATCTAAAATTTGCGAAGTTTTAAAAACAAATAAAATACAGATTTCAAATCAGCAATCTTATCCGCTGATGCTAAATTTAAAACGAACTTATTATAAAAATGATATTTTAATTTTAGGTGAAGGACTTCACACCGTACATCCTGTAGCAGGTCAAGGGTTTAATCTTGTGTTAAGAGACATTAATAAATTACAAAAGATATTTAAATATTATACGGAATTAGGTATGTCTATAAAAAGTACACCTGCACTGGAAGAATTTACTAATAATAGAAAATCTGAAAATATTATTACAGGTATAGGAATTGATCTAACTCATAATTTCTTTAAACAAAATAAGTTTTTTGATCCATTTAAAGAAATAATTTTAAAAAATATTTCGAAAAATAATACTCTTAAAAAAATAAGCAAATTTATTTCTAATCAGGGTTTATCAATTTAATTCAATGAACATTTACGCACTTTCTTCAGGTAGAGGTCCGTCAGGAATAGCCATTGTTAGACTCTCGGGTATAGACACTCTTAAAATTTGTAAGAACTTAACAAAATTAAAAGAAATCAAATCTAATGTAGTAAACTATTGCCAATTCTATGATCCCAAAAACGATAAAATAATAGACCCAGAGGCTCTATTGTTGTGGTTTCCAGGACCAAATAGCTACACTGGGGAAGATTTAGCAGAACTACAAATCCATGGAAGTAACGCAGTAATAAATGCCTTATTAAGAGTTCTTTCAGAGCAAAAAAACTGCAGACTAGCCGAACCAGGTGAGTTCACTAAAATTGCTTTTCAAAATGATAAAATTGATTTGTTAAAAGCAGAAAGTATAGGAGATCTTATCCATTCCGAAACAGAACTGCAAAGACAGCAAGCAATAAAATTAGTTCAGGGAAACGCATCAAATTATTATAATAATCTGATGGATAAATTAATAAAATCTCTAGCTTTCATAGAAGCAAAAATTGATTTTGCAGAGGAAGATCTTCCAGAAAAAGTACTAAAAGATGCCCATAAATCAATTAAAGAAATTCATTCAGAAATTACTAAAATTATTGAGGATAATAAAGTTGGAGAAAAAATTAGAGACGGTTTTAGGGTTTCAATTACAGGAGAAGTTAATGCAGGGAAATCATCTTTGTTAAATTTACTTTCAAAAAGAGAAGCAGCAATAGTTTCAGATGAAGCTGGAACAACAAGAGATGTTATAGAAACTTATTTAAATTTAGACGGATATCCAGTAATTCTTGCAGATACTGCTGGAATTAGAGATGCGAAAAATGAAGTTGAAAAAAAAGGTATATCCTTAGCGTTAGGAAAATCAAAGGAAGCAGATTTAAATATTATAGTAATAGATAATTCATCTAAAAAAATTAACAAAGAAATAAAGAATATGATTAATAAAGATACTATAATTCTTTTAAATAAATCAGATGTTTCAGATAAGCAAAATCATAAATTCGATGTTGATACTGTTTTAGCTTCAGTTAAAAATAATAAAAATATAGATAAATTAGTAGATTTGATAAAATCTAAGTTAAGCAAAAAATTTACATCTAATAATAGTGCTTTAATTACTAGAGAAAGGCACAGAGTTAAGCTTAATGATTGCTTAAAAGAAATTGAAAAGTTTCTTAAAAAGGATCAAAACACAGACCTTGAATTAGCAGCTGAAGACCTAAGAATGGCCACACGGCATCTTGGTAGCATTGTTGGAAAAGTTGATGTGGAGGAGATATTAGGGTCTATTTTTAAGGATTTTTGCATAGGTAAGTGATTAAGTGCCACTTTTAGCAAGTTAAAGCTGAAAATTGAGGATTTTTACAACCTAGAAATGAATTTATACAATAATTTGCATTTTTTTGCATATTTATACTTGAAAATACCTTTTTAAGTTCCTATATTTAACAAATGATTAAAAAACAAAATGATACTTACTATGCTAACGAGCTCGAGTTAAAATCACTTAGAGCAGTCTTAGGACTAGAAAAAGACAAAATGGGTGATTTTTTTAAAAATAATGGCATTAAAAAAATCGGAAATAGAACTTATGTTAAGATTGAAAATTGTGAGGAAAAATTTGACGTAAATAAATTTAGAGAAATAGCGTATGCTTTCAATTCTGAATTTCGAAAAAAAAATTTACCAAATAAAACTGCAGCATTTAGACTATATAAAAATAATCTAGACAAAAAAAAAGGTAAGGATAAGACAGTAAAAACTAATATTACAAAGCAAATCAATATTTCTAAAAATAATAAAAGATTATATTCCACAAAACTTGATAGAATATTTAATGCTGAAAATTTACATAGATTATTAAAATCCCACTACCATAGAAAAAAAGTTTTTAATTTAGGATCCATTTTTCCTGAAGCTATAGAAGATGTAGAAAAATTATTTGATCAGATAACAATTTTTGATGATACAAAAATAGGTTATGAACGAAATTCTGAGGAATTAACTGATTTTTCATCAGAAAAGAAAAAGTTACAACACTCAGCAGAAATAAATTCAATTCTTAAACGGCTAGAAAATACTCATAATGTGAGATTATATATGGGTATTTTAACTGTGCCAATCGCTAGGGCCTTTCCAGTAAAAGAAACAGGTGTTTTAGATGATATTGAAGAATTTGAGTTGCTAGCTTCAGAAGATGATTATCTTTTCTACTATTTTGCACCAAATAATCCTGAATATATAATTGCAAAATATGAAGCTTTTCAGTCAGAGGATGAGTTAAATAAAATATTAAACAAATATTCAGTAAAAACGAAAATTGAAACAAAAAAATCAGACAGTGAATGCTTCCGTATTTTAAATGGTATACTCTCTAAATTATCAAAGGGTAAACATTATTTATTTGATACCATTCATGAACGCAACATAACATTTGATCTTCAAACAGGCCTTAAAGATTCCAAAGATGACATGAGTTTTTTAGATGAAGAAGATTATAGTGAAAATCCAAGATGGAGGACAGAGGAAGAATACACAGATGAAGATTACGCAGATATGTACGCAGAACAAAAATTAAATGAAATTAGAGGAAAATAGAATTTAAAAATTCCGGTCGGAACCCTGGGGCTCCAACCAGAATAGATTGTATCCAGATATTTTTTATATCACAATCTTTTAACAATCAAGACCCCAGGAGAAAAAGGTAAAACCATGCACAATGGTAACAAGAAAGGTGTATCCATCGTAGGGTGTGCCATAAACACTAATAACCATGGAGATCTGGTTGTTAGACGTTCATTTGTAGCTGATGAACACTGTATAAATAATGATGCTGCTTGGAGATCACAAATGTTGTGTGATTTCTTAAATGATGTTGGTGAAACATTACTGGAGTTTAAAGGAGAAGATTGCGTAAATTATCCTCTTCAAATAAATGAACCAATAGTTGAGCCATTTGATAATGACGAGAGTTTGCACCCTCAAGTTTTCGTTAAATTTAGCGCAATAATAGCGGGTAGAAAGGAGTTAAACTAAATGAGTGATAATCTAAAATTAATTCAAAATAAAAAATTTGAATTTATTGATATTGAAAAAGAAAGCGGCTTTGTATCCAAAAAACCGTCTTGTACTCCTAAAACTCAAACCATTGGTTTAAGTGTAAGTGCTTGCAAAGAGCTAAAGTTAGAAACTTTTTCTCATTGTAATATATCTTCAATATCTCCCTTAGAAGAAACTAGTAAACTTTATTTAAGGTTTAATAACAATGAAAGTTCTAAAACAAACTTTAAGTTATTAAAACCTATAGATGGTTCTATTAGATCTGGAGCGGTTATATCAGGAACAACGATTTTGTGTCGTAAGGTTCCAAGGTATAACGCTCTTGTTAATAAACCTTTAAGGGATAGAAAAACTGAACTTGGTTTATGTTCAGAGACAGGATTAATGTACATACCATTAGGACCTGAATTTGAAAATAAGCTGATGGATATTAATAATGCTCCCGAAGATAAAGCCATATATAAAATATTGTATAATGGAAATATTTTAAATATTGGTGAAACCAATAATCTTTCGAGAAGATTAAAAGAGAAAAAAACTCAAGGCCTTAAAATGCATGAAGTTTATTATTCTCCTATGAACACTTACTCGGATGATGAACGTAAGAATTGGGAAACTATTCATATTGAAAAGTATAAAAAACAATTTGGATCTTTACCTCCTGAAAATCGTCAAAATGGTAGAGAGATAAACTAGAAATCTGGGGCTCAATAAGAGCCCCATTTCTCCTCTTGTAATTAAATTAAACAGCGTTACATTGCTTGCATGACAAAACAAAGCTATGATGTAGTAGTTATAGGTGGAGGACACGCCGGATGTGAGGCAGCAGCAGCTTCCGCTAGAATGGGCGTAAATACTGCTCTTTTTACCCATAAAATCGAGACTATTGGTGAAATGTCATGCAATCCAGCTGTTGGTGGACTTGGAAAAGGGCATCTTGTAAGAGAAATCGATGCTTTAGATGGTGTGATGGGTGTTGTAGCTGATAAATCAGGTATTCAATTTAGATTACTAAATAGAAGTCGTGGTCCAGCTGTGCAAGGACCAAGGACTCAGTCAGATAGAGCTCTTTATAAAGAGCATATGCAAAAAATTCTATTAAATTATAAAAATTTAGAGGTAATAGCAGATCCGGTAATCAAATTCTTATTTGATAATAACAAAGTTGTAGGTTTTGTTTGTCAGAGCGGCAAAGAAGTAAGAACCAAAGAACTAATACTTACTACTGGAACTTTTTTGAATGGTTTAATACATATAGGTGAAACACAGATACCAGCTGGTCGGTATGATGAAAAACCATCCACTGGTTTGAGTGAGCAACTAGCAAAATTTAAAATGCAAATCGGAAGATTAAAAACTGGAACACCTCCTAGACTAGATGGTGATACAATTAACTATGATGACTTAGAAATGCAGCCTGCAGATGATGATCATTACTATTTCTCTTTTTTGACAAATAGGATTGATAATAAGCAGATTAAATGTGGGATGACTTATACAAATAACGATGTTCATAAAATTATAAGTGATAATATTTTAAGAAGTGCTATGTATTCTGGAAATATAAAAGGAGTAGGACCCAGATATTGTCCATCAATTGAGGATAAAATTATTAAATTTAAAGAAAAAGAAAAACATCAAATATTTTTAGAACCTGAAGGATTAAAGGACAATACTATTTACCCAAATGGTATATCAACTTCTCTTCCAGAGGAAATACAGCTTAAAATATTAAGCAAAATCAAGGGTTTAGAGTATGTTAAGATGAAAAGGGCTGGATATGCAATAGAGTATGATTACGTTGATCCAAGAGAGTTAAAGGGGACTTTGGAATCAAAAAAAATTAAATCTTTATTCCTTGCAGGTCAGATTAATGGAACAACTGGATATGAAGAAGCTGCAGCTCAAGGATTGATGGCTGGAATTAATGCTGCATTAAAAATAAAAAACAAAAAGGAATTAGTGCTTGATAGATCGACCTCTTATATAGGTGTTATGATTGATGATTTAATTACGAAAGGTGTAACAGAGCCATATAGAATGTTTACATCAAGAGCAGAGTACAGGTTAACATTAAGGGCAGACAACGCTGACCAAAGGTTGACTGATCTTGGTATATCTTTAGGTTTAATTGGGATTGACAGAAAAAAAATATATTTAGAAAAGAAAAACAATATTTCTTATCTTACAAATTTTTTAAGTTCGAATTCTTTAACACCTAACGAAGCAAAAAAATTTAATATTAAAATTGCTATGGATGGTATCAAAAGATCCTGCATTAATATTATGGGTCAAAGAAAAGTAAATATGGCAAAAATAAGGCAAATATTCCCCAACATGAAGCGTTTTAGTGCTTGTTTAGATAAGCAGGTTGAAATTGATGCTCATTACGAGGGTTACTTAAGAAGACAAGAAAGAGATATAAGATCCTTTAAAAAAGATGAGGGATTGAATATACCCATAGATTTTGATTATAACGCTTTGAGTGGTTTATCCAATGAAATGAAATCAAAATTTAACTTAATTAGACCTAAAAATATTGGACAAGCCTCAAGGATCGACGGTGTAACCCCAGCTGCAATATTAATCTTGTTGTCTCACTTAAAAAAGTCTAAAATTAAACTTCCAGCTTGATTCAAAAAGACAAAATAATCAATATTTTAAAAAATAAACTTAAATTTAACGAAAAATCCATAAATAAACTTAATAGTTTCGTTAATTCTCTTTTAAAATTTAACTTAAAGTATAATTTAGTCTCTAAAAGCACTTTACCTGTTATTTGGCACAGACATATTTATGATTCAGCTCAAATAATACCTCTAATAGATTTCAAAAGTAAGGGAGTTTTGGCAGATTTTGGTACAGGTGGAGGTTTTCCTGGTTTAGTTCTTTCTATATTCAATAAAAACCCAGATTTTCACGTGAAATTATTTGATAAATCACCAGTAAAAACAATGTTTTTAATCGATCAGATAAAAAGACTAGACTTAAATGCAGAAGTATTGGGAAATTTAAATAATTATAAAAAAATCAATGCAAACTATGTTACAGCTCGAGCCTTTCGCAAATTTGAGGTAATCTTGCAATTTTCACGTGAAAAAGTAGCTAAACCCCATAAATTAATAGTTTTTATTGGCAAGAATTCACAGGACAAATTAAATAATATTTCAAACACGCTCAAATTTAAGTATAAACTTGTAAATAGTGAAACAGATACTAATTCAAAAATATTTTTTGGAGAAGTTAAATAAAATTTGATGTCAAAAAACATAATAGCTGTGATAAATCAAAAAGGGGGAGTGGGGAAAACCACTACTGTGGTTAATCTTGCTGCGTCACTGTCCATTTTGGGTCAAAAAATATTAGTTATAGATTTAGATCCTCAAGGAAACGCAACAACTGGTCTCGGTAAATCTAACAACGATGAAAATAATAATATTTACAACTTATTAATAAAAAAAAAAGAATTATTAAATGTTATTCAAAAAACGAACATTTCAAATTTAGATATTATAGGATCAAATGTTAATTTATCTGGTTTAGAAGTAGAAACAGCAAATGATTCAAACAGAGCCTTCTTGTTAAAGGAAATTTTAAAGGGAGAAAATAAAAACATAATTGAAAGTTATGACAATGTCTTTATTGACTGTCCTCCATCATTAAGTTTGTTAACTATAATGGCATTAGTTACTTCAGATGAAATATTAGTGCCTTTACAAACTGAATTTTTTGCCTTGGAAGGCATAAGTCAGCTAGTTAAAACAATAGATAGAATTAAAGTAAGCCTTAACCCATCGTTAGAAATAAGAGGGATACTTCTTACCATGTTTGACAAAAGAAATAAATTATCACAACAAGTTGATCAAGAAGCCAGAAACTTCTTCAAAGATAAAGTTTACTTCAACGTTATACCTAGGAATGTAAGATTATCCGAAGCACCATCGCATGGTGAGCCTTGTGTCTTTTACGATCCTCTATGTAGTGGAAGCAAAGCTTACTCTCATCTTGCACGTGAGTTTTTAAAAAAAAAAAATAAAATGGGTAGCGCAGCATAATGTCTAAAAAGAAAAAAGGTTTGGGTAAAGGTCTATCTGCTTTATTTGGAGATCAGGAAAAAAGTGCGCCTACAAAAGATATCAGTTTGACCCCTATTAAAGCTTCTATTAGTAATTTAAACAGAAACAATTACCAACCAAGAATAAACTTTGATGAGGCTAAACTTGATGAATTAGCATCTTCAATTAAAAAAAATGGGATTATACAGCCTATTGCTGTAAGACCTAGCAAAAATGAGGATAATACCTATGATATAATTGCTGGTGAAAGAAGATGGTTGGCTGCACAAAAAGCAGGATTACATGAAGTACCTATAATTATATTAGATTTAGATGATAATGAAGCTTTAGAAGTTGCAATAGTCGAAAATATCCAAAGAGAGGATTTAAATATTATTGAAGAGGCCAAAGGTTTTGAAAGGTTACACAAGGAATTTGGATATGATCAAGATAAAATTGCTAAGATGATGTCGAAAAGCAGGAGCCATATTAGTAATACATTAAGATTATTAACATTGCCGAAAGATATAATAGCCATGTTACAAGATGGAGAATTAACTGCTGGTCAAGCTCGTCCCTTGGTTGGTTTACCTAATGCATCACAAATCGCAGAGGAAATTTTGTCAAAAAAGATGTCTGCAAGATCTATTGAAAGTCTCAAGAAAAATACAAAAAAATCTTTCACAATTGATCCTAATGTATTTGATATTCAACGTGAGTTAGAACGTATTTTAGGCTTAAAAGTTTCTATAACTAACAAAAAAAATAATTCAGGTAAGATAATGTTAGAATATAAAAATCTTGATCAATTCGAATTTCTTACCAAATTATTAAAAACTAAGTAGAAGCTGTACCGCAAGTTTTAACTAAAAACATTTTAAATAAAATATTTTTATTTATCTGTGACTTTGATTTTAAAGAAAGTTCAATATTATTTAGGTCTCCTATAATTACATTTAAATCCTTATCCTTCCATTTGTTAAATTGTTTGATATAAGAATTTTTATCTTTCCAAAAAACCTTAGGCTTTAAATCATTTAATATTTGATCAACGTTATTTGTTTTTTTTTGCAAATACTTCATTTGTTTTATTTTTAAGAGCCTTTGTCCTATCTGATTTACAAACAAAAATAGATTATCGTCTGAAAGATTGTAACTTCCAATAAGTTTATTTAATTTTTCTTTATCACCTTCAATTGATGCATTCATTAAGTCCTTGAAATCTTCAATGTTTTTTTCATTAAGTAATTTCTCAATTTTTCCTAATGTAATTTTTTCAGTTTCAGACAAAGTGAGTATTTTAGAGATTTCAGAATTTATAATTCTCCTGTTTCCATCAGAATTTTCAATAATGTACTCTATTATTTCTTTAGAAACTCCTTCAGTGTTTTTTAATTTGTTTTGAGCATAATTCATCAACGTGTAATCATTATCCTTGTAGCATGGAACACAAGCTAAACTTTTATCCTTTTCAAAAATTGCTCTCAGCTTAGATTTGGCTTCTAATTTTTCTGATATAACCACGAGTTTTGTCTCTGTCTTTAAATTAATTAAATCTATGATCTTTTCTGCAATTTTGTCCTCAGCATTATTTATAAAAATTAGGCTAGGATCACCAAACAAAGACCCATTAGCAAATTCATTAATAATATTTTTACTGTTATTTAATAAATCACTCATATAATAATTTTTTGGTTTTACTTTATTTTTTTTAACTAATAATTTTTTTATATCACTAATTAGACCTTCATTTTCACCGTAAATTAAAATAGATTTAAATTTTTTTAATTCATCTATATTTTTTTCAATTAAGAAGCTTTTTATAATCATCTCAATAATTAAGTGCTAACATATTTTTAATATCATCAGCTATACGTTTTGAAAGATTTGCGTAAACTCTTTCTTCTTCTAAAAAATTATTAAACGACGAGGCTGTTACGGTAGTTGAAGAGGTTTTATTAAAGGTAAATTTATCTTCAAAATCGCCTTTTACAAAAACTGCAACATTTAATGTTAAATTGTATTTAGTGACTCTATTTTTTAGATTTTTTTCTCTAATTTGTTTTTGTTTATCAATTTCTAAAATAATATCTATATTCTTTTTAGCTTCTTTAGAACTATATAACATCACATCACTTCTGATTATTTTGCCTAATTTTTTATCTCCTTTTTGTGTTATGAAATTTTTAATATTTAAATTAATAGGATTCTCTTGAACTAAGCTTTTAAATCCGCAAGATGATAAAAAGAGCAAAACATTAATTATAATTAGTAATTTCAAAAAGATTTTCATTTTATTATATAATTAATAAGCTTATTTTTAATAAATATTTTATTTTTAATTTTATTTTCTACCAAATATTTTTTAAGTTTATCATTTTTTAACAAAGTTTCTGTAATTTTATTCTCTTCCATATCTACCTTCATCGATGTAACTAATCTCGTTTTACCATTAATTTGCACAACCAGTTTTATTTCATCGTCTTTTACTAACTTTTTATCAACAGAAGGCCACTCATCACTCTTACATTTAAGAGTTTCTAAACATTCGCTTGAAAGATGTGGAGTGATAGGAAACATAATTTTCATCAAATTGATCAAGTGTTTTTCCAAAAAAGTCTTGCTGGCTGAAAGTTTAAAGCACTCGTTAAGAGCATTAAAATATTCATAAATATTAGCGATCATAACGTTAAGATTAAATTTTTCTATATGATCATCAATTTTTAAAATATATTTGGAAAATTCCTTCTCATATTTTTTTTCAATATCGAGATTACCTTTTCTTTCAGATAAAAGATTGATTTGTGAGTTTAAATTCCACACTTTTTGCAAAAATTTGTAAGCAGCATTTATACCACGATCAGACCATAAAATATCTTTGTCAGGCGGGCTGTCCGATAAAACAAACCATCTAATTGAGTCGGCTCCATAAATTTTAACTGTCTCCTCTGGGTCAATTATATTTTTTTTTGATTTTGACATTGACTCTGGGGCACCAACTGTGACATCGCTTTTATCTTTTTTTTTCTTAGCTAATTTATCTCCTACCTTTTCAATTTCATCAGGGCTAAGCCATTTACCATTTTCATCTTTGTAGGTTTCATGTGTAATCATACCTTGTGTAAATAAGTTTTTGAAAGGCTCATCAAATTCAATTTTATAACCACACTTTTTTAAGGCTTTTACAAAGAATCTAGAATAGAGAAGATGTAAAATTGCATGTTCTACACCTCCAATATATTGATCAACAGGCATCCAGTAATTTACTTCACTTAAATTGAACGGTTCTTGATTATTTTGGGGTGAGCAAAATCTTAAAAAATACCACGAGGAGTCCACAAATGTATCTAATGTATCTGTCTCTCTAATAAATTCTTCACCCTTGCTGTTTTTATAATATTTCCAATTTTTGTGCTTATCCAGGGGATTTCCTGGTTGATTAAAATCAACATCCTCTGGTAATTTTACTGGCAATTCAGATTTATCAAGAACATGGATTTTTCCTTTTTTATCGTAAACAATTGGAATTGGGCATCCCCAATACCTTTGTCTAGAAACACCCCAGTCTCTCAATCTATAAGATATCTTTTTTTTTCCAATTTTATTTTTTTCAACTTCTTTAATAATTTTGATTTTAGCATCACTAGTACTTAGTCCATTTAGCATTGAAGAGTTTACCATTATCCCATGGTCGGTGAAAGCGGTTCCAGTTTTCTTAAAATCAATCAAATCATTTTCTTTTACTACTTGAATGACTTCTAAGTCGTATTTAATTGCAAAATCTAAGTCTCTTTGATCGTGAGCAGGACAACCAAAAATAGCTCCAGTTCCATAATCCATCAAAACAAAATTAGAGACGTAAACAGGAATTTCTTTTTTATTAAAAGGGTTTATAGCTGAAAATTCAGTTTTAAAACCCTCCTTTTCAGCATTAGCAATTGCTTCCTCAGTCGTACCGGTTTTTAAACATTTTAATTTAAAATTTTGAAATTCTTTTTGTGATTTAATAATTTTACATATTGGATGATCAACAGATATAGATAAAAAAGTTGCACCAAATATTGTATCTGGGCGAGTTGTAAAAACTTTTATTTTCTCCTTACTATTAGATAATTGAAAATCTATTTCACACCCAACAGATTTTCCAATCCAATTGCTTTGCATTAATTTAACTTTATTTGGCCAATTATCTAATGTTTTCATGTCATTTAATAAATCTTCAGAAAATTTAGTGATTTTAAAAAACCATTGATTTAATTTTTTTCGCTCCACTGGTTGATTAGATCTCCATCCTTTGCCATCAATTACTTGTTCATTTGCTAAAACTGTCTTTTCAACAGGGTCCCAATTTACATAAGTTTCTTTTCTACCTACAAAGTCGTTCTTATATAAATCTATAAACAACGATTGTTGCTGTTTATAATAATCTTCTTTACAGGTTGAAATTTCTCTTTCCCAATCAATTGAAAAACCAAGCATTTGCAACTGTTTTTTCATTGTCTCAATATTTTGAAATGTCCATTCTTTTGGATTTAAATTATTTTCTTTTGCAGCATTTTCAGCTGGTAAACCAAAAGCATCCCATCCCATCGGATGCATAACATCAAAACCTTTCATGATTTTATGTCTAGCTATTACATCACCTATTGTATAATTTCTTACATGTCCCATGTGTATTTTTCCAGAGGGATAGGGAAACATTTCAAGACAATAAAATTTTTTTTGATTTTTCTTTTTTTTAACTTTCTTTTCGGACCAAATATCTTGCCACTTTTTTTCTATCTTATTAAAAACAATTCTTTCCATAAAAATTAAATAAGATTAATTTTTCTTTTTTTGATTTCTTTCAATTAACGCAGCTTTTTTAATTATTGTGTCTCGAATTTCATTTTTTAATTTAGATTCTATTTCGTTTACTGTACAAACTTGATTTAAATTACAAATCTTTTTATGTATTTTAATCGCAATACTATCTGCTCTAATTTCATTTGATAAAAATCTAAGTGTAATTTTAATAGAATAATCTTCACCAGATTTGCTATACCAATCAGTAATTATTACACCTCCAGAATAATCAGCATTTGTTAAAGGAATAAAATCCAAAATATCTAGAGATGCTCTCCACATAGGATTAGAAGAGCTGAACTCAAAAGTTGTTCCTCCTCTTTTCATTACGTTGCCTAAACTAATGCCTCTGCCCTCATCAACAGCCTTCCTAGCTCGTTTATCTCCTTGAACTGGCGTTTTTCTAGCATCAACTGGTTTATAAATTCCACAAGAGGTTGTTAGAAAAATGATTACCAAAAGAGCTGTAAAAAACCGCATTTTCTTTGAAAAATTGATCATTTTTTTTAATTACTACTGTTATAGATTAAACTAAAGTAAATTATAGTGTTGCTAATATGTCACAAATGAAGAAAAAATCAACAAGTTTAGGTAAAAACGTCGAAAAAAAAAGGAAAATTCTATAATTTCACGCTGTTTAAACATTAATGTTTAATTATGAAAGGAAAAGACATGACAAAACTAACAAAAATAATGTTAGCAATGATCGCATCTTTATCACTTTTAAGTACATCATACGCTGGTGAAGTAACAGTTACAGGTAACGCAGAAGCTACTTATAGCATATCTGGTGCCAAAACTGGAACAGGCGTTGATGATACTGACACAGTAGGTGGTAAAGGTATCGGTGTTGCAAACGAAATCGATTTCACTGCAACAGGTGAAACAGATAACGGATACACATGGAAATATCAAACTCAGTTTGATGATGGTTCTGCTACAGACGATGGAAGATTAGAAATAACTTCTCCATTCGGTACAGTAGGATTCTATGTATCTGAAGGTTCTTTAGGTAGTCACTATGGCTGGGATGTTTCAGCATACGGCGCTGGTTCTGACCAAGGAATTACAACGGACGCAGAAATCAATGGTATAGAGGCATCTGACTATAATAATATTCAGTACCACACACCAGCTGATTTACTTCCATTCGGTATTCAGGCAAAAGTTGCCTTCGCTCCAAATGGTGCAACTGGACAAACAAAAGCTGCATCAGTAAGAGCACAAGGTGCAAACACTGCTGATATCGCGGAAGCGACGTCATACCAAATTACAGCAACACCAATTGATGGCTTATCAGTGGGTGCTTCATACGCAGAAGCAACTCATAACGGTGGTGTAACAGCTACAAAATACCAACCAGAGAATGGTTCACTATACGTAAAATACGCTATAGGGCCAGCAACTATTGGTTATGGTAAAACTTACATTCAACCACGTGTTGCTGCAAGAACAGCTGATACAGACACTACTAATGAAGCAAGAAAGTATGAGAATACTTCTTACGGTTTAGGTGTTTCAGTAAACGATCAATTATCAGTATCATTCACAACTGAAGAGTTTGAATTGACTGAAGTTGATGTCGCTGTTGCTACAGACGCAGAAACATCTGCAACTCCAGTAATCAATGTAGACACTATTCAAGCTGCTTACAATGTTGGTGGAATGACTGTAGCGATTGGTCACGCTGAAGCTGACGAAATCAGTTACAATGGTGATAACGCAACAGCTAACGATGAACACGATACAACACAAACGTTCATCTCTGTAAAAATGGCATTTTAATTAATACCATTTAATTATTTAAAAAAGCCGGTTAATTATTTTAGCCGGCTTTTTTTTTACTTCCGATAAAATACAAAAGCCTTTTGAATTAGCTAATCTCGTTAACTGAAGATTATTTTCTCGTATACCACCCAGAGGAATTAATTCTTTATTAATGACTCTTGAAATTAGATTAAATTTTACTAGGCCTAGAAAAGTTTTTTTTTCTTTATAGTTAGTTTTAAAGAGTCTTGAGAAAATTATTTTATTACATTTTTGTTTTATTTTTATGTTTAATTCTTTTATGTTGTGTGCTGAACCTATAATATCTGTATTTAAATTTATAATTTGATTCAATCTTAAATTTTTATTATGTGCTGAAATGTACAGTCCATCAGCTTTGTATTTGACAACTGATTTTAAGTTATTTTTGATGAAAAATTTAATTTTTTTGGCTCTACACTTATTTCTAAATTCTATAATTTGATTATCTTTACAATTTTGAAGCAAAGTCATGATTATAATAAATTTATTTTTAAGTTTTATTTGATCTAAATCAAAATTTTGTGCACTATCTATCATTAAATAGTAATAATTTTTTATGATTGCCATATGAGTATCATTATTCAAAGATTTGAAAAAATAAAAGAAAATATTTCAAAATCCAAACGCAATACAAAGCCCAATATAATAGCAGTGTCTAAAACTTTTGATTTTGATTACATAAAACCCCTTATTTTACATGGGCATAATCACTTTGGAGAAAATAAAGTTCAAGAAGCAGAAAAGAAGTGGTCTGATGTCAGGGTTAAAAATCACAATTTAAAACTTCATATGGTTGGTAGATTACAGTCTAATAAAGCAAAAAAAGCAGTAGAGGTTTTTGATTACATTCATTCTTTAGATAATGAAAAATTAGCCAAAGTTATAAGCAGTCATGAAAAAAAAATTAATAAAAAATTAAAATATTTTATTCAAGTAAATATTGGCGATGAGTCACAAAAATCAGGTGTAGCTGTTAAAGACTTAAATAATTTTTACATGCTCTGTGTAAAAGAACTTGAATTAAATATAATAGGCTTAATGATTATACCTCCGAATGATAACAATACAGAGAAGTACTTTGAAAAAATTAATAAATTAAATACATCTTTAAATTTAAAAGAACTCAGCATGGGTATGTCGCAAGATTATCATCTTGCTTTAAAACATAACGCGACTTTTATTAGAATTGGTAGTGCAATATTTGGAGAGAGAAGTTAATTTATTTTCAAATAAACTCTCTTTTTAACTAAACTTAAAAGCAAATATAAATCTTTTAAATTTAGAGAAATGCATCCTAATGTCGGACTATAATTGTTTTTGGATAAATGAATAAATACTGCACTACCTTTACCTTTCACAATTGGTTTCATATTGTAGTCTAGCACCACTACAATATTATAAGTATTATCACTTCGGTATAGCTTTTCCGCTCTCCAACGGAAAGGAAATTTAATTAATTTATTATAATGTTTTGATCTTATATCATCGCACCATCCCATATTTCTTTTTAATATTTTTGTTTTTAAGGCTGTTTTAGGTTTCTTTATTTTATCTTTCCTATAAAGCACGTATTTTAATTTAAAAAGACCTTTTGGTGTGCTTTTATCACCCTCTCTCTTTTTATGTTTAATTCCTCTTTTACCTATTGCACATTTTAATTTATAATCATTATAAATTAAGAATTTATTTTTTAAAATTATATGCATAACGAAGATATAAAAGTTTTATCAATCGGGAACGATGAATTCAACAAATCTTTAGAAGAAATAAAAGATGATTTTAAATACAAATGTACAACTAAAATAGAAAAAAAGAATCTTTCCGATTTTAAAGTAAATATAATTCACCAAGATTATTTAGAAAATAGTAAAAATCTTGAAATATTAAAAAAAAATAAGAATATTAAAATCTTGATTGTCAAAGAGAAAAAAAACAAACTTTTATTTGACTCTACCCAGATTTTATTGCCAGTAAAATTTAAAGAGCTAGATGATATTATAATTAAAAATATTTCAGCAGAACAATTTTTAGACAATTCAAAAATTGAAATTAAGAATTATATTTTGGATAAAAATGAAAGAAAATTAATAAGAGATAATACATTTGTAATTATTACTGAAAAAGAGGTACAGCTTCTTGAATTATTTCTTTATAAAGAGAAACCTTTATCAAAACCAGAGATCTTAAAACAAGTTTGGGGCTACTCTATCGAAGCTGATACACATACTGTTGAAACACACATTTATCGTCTAAGAAAAAAAATTAAGAAAAAATTTGATGATGATAATTTTATTATCAATAGGCAAAATGGATATTCAATTTGAAAAGAAGGAATAAAATAGCACTAGATTTATTTTCTAATAAATACAGAAAAAGAATTGTAAAACCCAAAAAAGGTAAAGGTAGTTTTAAAAGATCAAGCAAAAACAAAAAACATAATTTAAGTGATTAAATCAAATTTCAATTCTTGCACCTACTTGTTGAATTATTTTTGAAGATAAATCTGTTCCTTTCACCAAACTCTCTTTCAGGGATAAATTATTTATATAACCATGTAAAAACCCGGCTGCAAATAAATCACCAGCACCAGTAAGATCTTTTATTTTTAAATTTTTATTGGCCTCACATTTTTCTACATCGTCGTATTGTATTGCTATTGCACCTTTTTCTCCTCTGGTTACGACTATTAATTTTTTAGTTTGTTTGGCAAAATTAATTATATCATCCAAGTTTTTTGCATTAATAAGACTTTTAATTTCTTGTTCATTGGCAAATACTATACTTAATTTGTTTTTTACTAAGTTTAAGAAGGACTCTTTGTGCCTCTCAACACAAAATAAATCAGAGAGGGACATTGCTGTCTGTTTAGAACTTTCTATTACTTTATTAAAAGCTTTTTGCGGGTCACCTTTATCCCATAAATACCCCTCTAAAAAAGCGACTTCACTATTTTTAACAATATTTTCATCAATATCACTCTCATTTATTTTTCCTGCAATACCGAGAAAAGTACACATTGTTCTTTCTGAGTCTGGGGTTATTAAAATCAAACAGGTACCAGTTGGAGTTTTTTCTTTCTTTAAGTTGTAATGAAATTTTACATTCTCTTTTGATAGTCCTTCTAAATATTCTTTTCCGAGATCATCGTCATTAACTTTACCAATAAAACCAACTTCATTGCCAAGTTGAGCAAGACCCACAATACTATTGGCCACAGATCCACCTGAAATTGTTTTTTCAATTTTTAAATTTTTAAGTAATTTTTTAAATTCGTCTTCATCTACTAATTTCATAGTACTCTTAGTTAATTTATTTTTGATTAGAAAATTTTCACTCACTTCACAAATAACATCAACTATTGCATTTCCGATTCCTACAACTTTCATTCTATGCTTTCTTTGCTATAAATTTCCTTTTTCTATTTGGACAGCAGCTTCTACAAATTTTACAAGCTAAGCCGAAACATTCTCTTGCTTTACAATATTCTCTTCCATACCAAATAATCTGTAAATGGAGTTTATTCCAGTTTTTTTTTGGAAATACCGCTTTTAAATCTTTTTCTGTTTGCACAACACTTTTGCCATTAGTTAAACCCCATCTTTGTGCTAAGCGGTGAATATGAGTGTCAACAGGAAACGCTGGAAAGCCAAATCCTTGAGACATGACAACGCTTGCTGTCTTATGTCCAACACCTGGCAATTGTTCTAATTTCTCGTAAGTGTTGGGAACCTTGCTATTGTATTTCTCTACCAATGTTTTAGATAAATAAAAAATACTTTTAGCTTTTACCCTAAAAATTCCAATTTTTCTTATCAATCTTTCTATTTTCTTTCTTCCTAATTTTACAAAATGCTTCGGTTTATTATATTTAGGATAAATTTTTTTAGTGACATTATTTACATTTAAATCAGTACATTGAGCTGAAAGTAACACTGAAATAAGCAAAGTAAATGTATTTTTGTAATTCAAGGGTATTGGAACTTGCGGATAGGTTTTATTTAATATTTTTTGAATAATTTTAGATTTTTGTTTGTTGTTCACTTAAAGTTTAAAAGATCTCTCATTGAATAAAGACCTGGTTTTTTTTTCATTAACCATTTGGAAGCCGTTAAAGCACCCTCGGAATATAAAGCTCTGTCGAAAGACACATGATTTAATGTAACCAATTCTTTTCCGCTTGAGAACTTGACTATATGCTCTCCTATAACATTGCCTCTGCGAATAGAATTAAAATTAATCTTTTTACCGTAAGGGAAATTCTTTTTATTTAAATATTTTTTTCCTATCATATTACTAAAATTTTTGTTTTTTCCAACCGCTATACCATTACCAAGCATTAAAGCCGTACCTGATGGATAATCTTTTTTTTTATTATGATGAACCTCGTAAATTTTATAAAGAAAATTTTTTCCTAAAGATCTTGATGTAATCTCAGTCAAATACATTAAAAGGTTTACACCCAAGCTCATATTTCCTGCTTTAAGAATCGGTATTTTTTTGGAAATTTTTTTTATAAAAAGTTCTTCCTTTTTTGAAAAACCAGTGGTTCCTATCACTACCTTCTTTTTTAATTTAGCAGCGATGTTCAGAATTTGCAGGGTACACTTAGGCACTGTAAAATCTATAATTACATTTGCTTTATTAAATGCATCAACAGTATTAAATTGAGGTCTAACACCATTAATTTTTTTATTTATAATTCTATTTTCTGTTAGAGCAACTAATTTAAATTCTTTAAAATTTTTGGATGACTTTATGAGTTGTTGTCCCATTCTACCCATACACCCAGTAATTGCCAAATTTATTTTTTTCATTATTTAATTAAATAAATGATTACAATAATAATTATCACAATTACAGTCCAAACAGACAAATTTTTAAAAAATTCTTGTAAATTTTTATTAGTGGATAAAAAAGCTGGCAAAACCAAAGCTAAAACTGCGATCAAAAAAATCACAGACATAACTTGATCAAATATCATTTATATTATGAACTTTTCCAAAATTTTTTTGCTTTTTCAAAAAAACTTTTGATTACAGGATTTGGCTTAGACTCCTCAATTTTTCTAAATTCTTCAAGTAGTTGTTTTTGCTTTGTTGTTAAAGATACTGGTACCTCAGTGACAATTCTAATGTATAAATCTCCGTAACCAGCCCCCCTTAATAAAGGCATTCCTTTACCCTTCAATCTCAATTGCTTCCCGTGTTGAGTACCTGCGGGTATCTTAATTTTTGACTTACCACCATCAATAGATGGAACTTGCACCGTTGTTCCTAAAGCTGCATCTGAAAAAGTAATTGGCAATTCGTAAAAAAGATTTTCGTCAGATCTTTTAAAAATACTGTGATTATCTACTGAGATGAAAAGATAGAGATCGCCACTAGCACCACCCTTTTGCCCTGCTTCACCCTTTCCAGTAAGTCTTATTCTAGTTCCGTCATCAACGCCTTTTGGAATTTTAACCGAAATGCTTTCTTGGCTTTGATTTTTTCCACTTCCATTACATTGCCTACATGGATTACTTATAGTTTCTCCATAGCCACTACATTGTGGACAGGTTTGTTGGATGGTAAAGAAACCTTGATTACTTCTTACTTTACCTCTTCCGTTGCAGTATTCACATTGTTTTGGCTTCGAACCTGGTTCTGATCCTTGACCTGAACACCTTGAGCATCTTTTATAAGATGTATAATTTATTTTTTTGTTGTTTCCTTTATACGCCTCTTCCAAACTTATATTTATATCGTATCTTAAATCGTTACCCCTGTTAGATGATCTTCTTCCAGGCCCTCTTGTATTTCCAAAAATATCATCACCAAAGAAGTCCTCAAATAAATCAGAGAATGATGAAGAGAAATCAAAGTTACCAAAACCTTGGTTGCCACCGCTTTCGAATGCAGCATGTCCAAATTGATCATAATTTGCTTTTCTCTTATTATCAGATAAAACGTGATAGGCTTCACTTGCCTCTTTGAATTTTTCCTCAGATTTTTTGTCACCTTTATTTTTATCAGGGTGGAATTTTAACGCTAATTTCCTATAAGCCTTTTTTATATCCTCTTGAGATGCTGATTTATTTACACCTAGGATTTCATAATAATCTCTTTTAGCCACAAGAAATTGCTCCTTTGTTTACCTTAGGCGCTTTTTTCTTTATCTTCTTTTACGTCTTCGAAATCTGCGTCAACAACATTCTCATTGTCTTCTTTTTTTATGTCTTCGTTTTTTTCTTTATCTTTTTTCTTTGTTTCAGTTTTAGCTTGCTGACTTTTATAAACTGCTTCACCTAGTTTCATTGAGGTTTGTATAAGATTTTGTGTTTTTTTCTTGATATCTTCTACGTCAGTTCCTTTTAAAGAAGTTTTAAGATCTGAAATTGCATTTTCAATTGCTTTTTTTTCTTGCTCGGAAATTTTATCACCATGTTCCTTTAGACTTTTTTCAGTTGAGAAAACAATACTATCAGCTTGGTTTCTTGCATCTACTGCATCTCTTTTCTTTTTATCAGCCTCTTTATTAGCTTCAGCATCTTTCACCATGCTTTGAATTTCATCATCTGAAAGACCTCCTGAAGCTTGAATTTGTATTTTTTGTTCCTTTCCAGTGCCTTTATCTTTTGCTGATACACTTACAATACCATTTGCATCAATATCAAAAGTTACCTCAATTTGAGGTGTACCTCTTGCAGCTGGAGGAATTCCCACAAGCTCGAAGTTACCTAAAAGCTTGTTATCAGCCGCCATCTCTCTTTCACCCTGAAGAACTCTAATTGAAACAGCTGGCTGGTTATCTTCAGCAGTAGAGAAAACTTGACTTTTTTTTGTTGGGATCGTTGTGTTTTTATCTATAAGTTTTGTTGAAACCCCACCAAGCGTTTCAATACCTAATGATAGTGGTGTTACGTCTAACAAAAGAACGTCTTTCACATCTCCCTGTAAAACTCCAGCTTGAATTGCCGCACCCATAGCAACAACTTCATCTGGATTTACACTTTTGTTCGGTTCTTTTCCAAAAAAATTTTTTACTGTTTCTACAATTTTAGGCATTCTTGTCATTCCACCGACTAAAACCACCTCGTTAATCTCGGCGGCTGAAAAACCAGAGTCTTTTAAAGCTGTTTTACATGGAGTTAATGTCCTATCAATTAATTTTTGAACTAAAGCCTCGAGTTTTGCCCTTGTAAATTTTAAATTTAAATGTTTAGGTCCAGTCTTATCAGCAGTTATAAATGGCAGATTTATTTCTGTTTGGGTCGCAGACGATAATTCGATTTTAGCTTTTTCAGCAGCTTCTTTTAATCTTTGTAAAGCAAGCTTGTCAGATCTAAGGTCTATTGAATTATCTTTTTTAAATTCGTTGATAAGGTAATCAACGATAGAGTCATCAAAGTCCTCGCCACCTAGGAAAGTATCACCATTTGTGGACTTGACTTCGAAAACGCCATCACCAATTTCAAGAATTGATACATCAAAAGTTCCACCTCCTAAATCATAAACCGCTATTTTTTTTCCACCTTTTTTATCTAAACCATAAGCAAGAGAAGCAGCAGTCGGCTCATTTATAATTCTTAAAACTTCTAATCCTGCAATTTTACCAGCATCTTTTGTCGCTTGTCTTTGAGAGTCATTAAAGTAAGCTGGTACTGTAATAACAGCTTGCTTAACCTCTTGTCCTAAATACTTCTCTGCTGTTTCTTTCATCTTTTGAAGAACAAAAGCTGATATCTGCGCTGGAGAGTATTTTTTATTTTTACCTTCCACCCAAGCATCACCATTATCTGATTTAATTATTTTATACGGTACCTTTGAAATATCTTTCTGCACTGAAGGACCATCAAATTTTCTCCCTATTAATCTCTTTACTGCAAAAATAGTATCATTTGGATTAGTAACAGCTTGCCTTTTAGCCGGTTGACCTACTAATTTTTCATCTTTTTCCAAAAAAGCAACAACAGATGGAGTGGTTCTTGCACCCTCTGTATTTTCTAAAACTTTTGCCTGCTTACCATCCATAATGGCAACACAAGAGTTTGTTGTTCCTAAATCAATTCCAATAACTTTACTCATATTTTATCCTTAATGTTCATATGGGTGTCTTTTCCCATTCTACAAGTCTATTTTTGATTTTTTTTGTTATTATTAGCCTCATTTTTCTTAGAAATACCAACAAATGAAGGTCTTAAAAGCCTATCACCAAACATATATCCCGGTTGCATTTCCTTTACAACTGTACCAGGTTCAACAGTAACATCCTCAATTTCAAGCATTGCTTGGTGAAAATTTGGATCAAACTTTTGCTTTAAACATTCAATTTTCTTTATTTTATTTTTTTCAAAAATAGAAATTAAATCCTTTTCAATTATTTCAATATTTTTTAGAAACTTATCAAAGTCTTTATTTGACTTAAGACTTTTATCATCATTCATCGCATCTTTTGCTCTTTTAAGGTTATCTAATAGTGATAAAATTTCTTTTGCAAAATTGTAGCCACCAAATTCAAAAGCATCTTTAACTTCTTTTTCAAATCTTTTTCTTTGGTTTTCTAATTCTGCTAAAGACCTAAGATTTTTATCCTCTAGAGATTTGAGTTTTTCTTCTAGAGAGGGTTCTTGTTTTTTTTCAACTTCTTTTTCAGAATTTGTTTCTGTTTCTTTATTTTCCTCATTTTTTTTAGTTTCATCAGCCATAATTGCTATATAATATTAAAAAAAAAAATTACCAGTGTTTATGAAAAAAAAAAAATATATATTAATTGGCACACACAATAGAGGAAAGTTTAAAGAAATAAGCCAATTATTACCAAAAAGATTTATCAAAATTTCACCCTCCCAACTCAAGATTAAAAGCCCAAAAGAAACAGGAAAAACTTTTAAAGCTAACTCAAAGCTAAAAGCCAACTATTTTTTTAAAAAATCAAATAAAATTACATTATCAGACGACTCAGGAATTGAAATATTTTCCCTAAATAAACAACCAGGAATTTTCTCCGCAAGATGGGCTAAAAAATACGGAAGCTTCAATAATGCAATGAAAATAATTTTAAATAAACTTAAAAATAAAAGTAATAGAAAAGCAAGGTTCGTTTGTAGTCTTACTTTACGAATTTCAAAAAAAAAATCTTATACTTATGAAGGATTAATTTATGGAAAAATTTCAAAAAAAATATCAGGAACAAATGGATTTGGTTATGATCCTATTTTTATACCAAATGGTAAAAAAATTACATTTGGACAAATGCGGAAAGATAAAAAATATAAAATGGATCATAGATTTTTAGCATACAAAAAAATTAAAAAAAAAATTACTGCTTTATAAATTTTTTATTTCTTACTTCGTAAATATCTAGATCTTGCAATATCTTATTGTCCTTAAAATAAAATGTTCCAGTTTTTCCTTTTATTTTGTCTTTAAAAATAAAATCTTTTGTTGAAAGTATTTTTTTATTTTTTTTCCAAATGTAATAAATTAAACCTAAGGCATCGTAAGATAGTATCGATATCTCACTTGGGCTTGACTCAAACACTTTATTGTATTTTTTCATAAATTTATTATAGTTTTTATAATTTATTGAAGGGTAATATAAAGATTTAACAGAGTTTTCGTAAAAGAAACTTTTGTCAAACCACTGATTTATTGTCATAAACATAACGTCATTTTCTTTAACATCAGAAAAAACAAGTGAAGCTAAAACACTTTTTAAACTATTTCCAAAATCTACGACTAAAATAGAGTCAAAATTGACTTTTCCAAGTGTATATAGTTGATCTAATTCTTTCATTTTTTTTATTGACGCTTCATCATCTTTATCTTCTAAAAGCTTCTTCCTATTTTCCAAATTTTTTTTTCTTTGACTGTAGTTAGTAATTTTTTCTATTTGTCCCGTCAAAATTTTTGGATCATTACTATATTTAAACATCTTATATTTTTTAAATCCCACTTTCTTAAAACTATCTTCAATCAATTCAGAAAACTGATTATCTGGATATAATACAACTGTTTTAAATTTATTATTTTTGTCCAAAAATTTTTTTATAGAAACTAACTGTGATTCTAAATTTATACCAATGCTTATTATGTTATCTTGAACTAGTGGTTGTAAATTCGACGGGGATATGAAAATTGTATCTTTGTATTTTTTTACTTCTTTAAATTCTGTATAATTTAACGGACCAATTATAATTTTAGCGCCTTCATTTAAAATTTCTTTAATTGATTTGTTTAGTTTTTGAATATTCCCAGACCCAGAGTCTCTCGGAATTATAATCAAATTTTTATCATCGATTTCGTCTAAAGCTAATTGCAATGAGTAAAGAATTGATTTTCCTACTGCGCTATAATTTCCACTAAAAGGAGCTAATAATCCAACTTTAAGCTTTTCTTCATTTGCAAATGCTAATGTGTTAGAATAAAAAAAAATTAATACTATTAATAAAAATTTTTTAAAAAATATTTTCATAAAATGAGTCAAATTTCAAAAGGACTATATATTGTATCTACCCCTATTGGAAATTTAGAAGACATAACTTTTCGATCTATAAGAATTTTAAAAAAATCTGACATTATACTTTGTGAAGATACTAGACGAACTTTAAAATTACTCAACCATTATAAAATTAAAAAGAAACTGATCTCTTATCATAAATTTAACGAGAGAAAGGAACTTCATAAAGTAATTAAATATTTAAAACTTGGCAATATTTTGTCTTTAGTTTCAGATGCGGGAACGCCAAACTTATCTGATCCGGGGAGAATTTTAATCAAAAAGTGTATTTCAGAGAATATTGATATTTTTCCAATCCCGGGCCCCAGCTCAATTACAGCAGCGATGAGCGTCAGTGGTTTTGATGATAAATTTCTATTTTATGGTTTTTTACCAAAAAAAGAAAAAGAACTGTCTGAAGTTTTAAATAAAATCAAAAACTATGATTATACCCTAGTATTTTTTATTCAAAGTGTGAGGATAAATTATTATATAAAAGCTTTTAAAGACTATTTCGAAAATCATGAAATTTTAATTGCCAGAGAAATGACAAAACTACACGAAACATTCTATAGGGGAAATTTAAATAATATAGAAAATTTTCCTGAAAATCTAAAAGGTGAACTCACAGTTTTGGTATCGAAAAATATAAATTTAGAAAAAATTGTTGATAAAAAAGAAATTGTCAAATTAGTTATTAAAAATTTAAAAAAATCTAGTGTAAAAGATACAGTAGCGCTAATTAATAAACAAACTAATGTTTCAAAAAAAATATTGTACAAAATATGTTTAGAACAAAAAAAATAATTTTTTTATCCTTAATTTTTCTGTTTTTCGAATCTTGCACACCTGCTGGTAGATTTGGTACCGGTGTAAATATTTCTTTTGACCCACGCACTATTGGAATGCAAATTGATGATACGATTATGCAAAAAAATCTAGTTGCAAGATTGGCACTGACTGAAAAAAAATATTTAGTTTCAATACAAGTGGAAGTATTGGATGGCAGAATATTTCTTGCTGGAAAAGTAAATGAGCCTGAAGAAAAAATTAAAATTACCAAAATGGCCTGGGAAACAAAGGGTGTAAGATCCGTAAAAAACGCAATAGCTATCAAGGGTTTATCAAGTTTCAGAAGTACAGCAAAAGACGTTTTAATAACTAGCCAATTACGAACTGCATTTATCTTTAATAAAAAGATTAAATCAGGAAATTATACGTTAGAAACTATCAATCAAAAAATTTATATTTTTGGAATAGCATTAGATAAAGAGGAAAAAAAAGCAGTTATTGACGAAGCAAATAACATTTACGATGTTAAAGAGATATTTCCTTCTATTTATCTAGTATCAGACTTGAGTAGAAATAAAAATTAATCATTTTTATAATCAATTACATCTGCTGAATACGCTGCTACTGACGCAAGGTTTATTATATCTGAAGTAGTAGATCTTAAAGGAGCAACTTCAATAGGTAAATTTAATCCAACCAATAATGGTCCAATTAATTTTGCTCCACCAAATGATTTCATAAGCTTTGTTGAAATTGCTGCACTATGAAGAGCTGGCATGATTAAAATATTTGCATTTCCAACGATTTTAGAGAAAGGATAAACTTCTTTATAAATTGGGTTTAAGGCAACGTCTGGCTGCATTTCGCCATCAAAATCAAAATCAATATTCTTATCCTTTTTTAAAGTTTCTATTGCTTTTCTTACATGTTCAGTATTTCTTGAAATAGGTTTCCCAAAGGTAGAATGAGATAAAAAAGCTACTTTAGGATCAAAACCAAAAAGTCTGGCTACCCTTACACAAGATTTTGATATGGCTACTAATCTATCAGCTGTTGGAAAATCTTGGACATTGGTGTCTGCAACCAAAACAGTTCTTCCTTTAAAAACTATCATGGTCATTCCAAATATAGGCTCTCCTTTTCTTGAATCACACACTTTCTTGAGTTTTTCAACTGAAGCAGCATAATGTCTAATATTTCCAGTTACCATTGCATCTGCATCGCCACAAGCTATCATTGATGAACCAAAAGCTATACGCTCATTTCTAATAAGCCTATCCACATCTCTTTCTAGTTGCCCCTCACGTTGAAGTCTTTTGTACAAGTACTTTGTATATTTTTCTCTTTTGATTTTATCAGTAGAATTCGTTATTTGTATTTTAAAGTTTTCATCTAAGCCAATTTCTTTAAGTTGATCTTTAACTCTTTTTTCTGATCCTATAACAATTGGTATACCTAACTTATTTTTACCAAATTCTACTGCAGCTTTTAACATATTAACATCTTCACCCTCAGCGAATACAACTCGTTTTAAACTTTTCTTTATTTTAGCGTTTATACCTTGCATAATAGACATCGATGGGTCTAATCGATTTGAAAGTTCGTCTTTATAATTTTCAATATCAATTTTTTTTCTAGCTACACCTGTTTGTATTGCAGCCTGTGCTACAGCTGCAGGTATTACTTTTATTAATCTCGGATCAAAAGTTGAGGGAATTATGTAGTTTTTTCCATATCTCGGTCTATCACCTCCGTAAGCTGAAACTACTTCATCTGGGACATCTTCTCTCGCTAATAATGCGATAGCTTTTGCTGCTGACATTTTCATTTCCTCATTTATCTCTTTTGATCTAACATCTAATGCGCCTCTAAAAATATAAGGAAATCCTATAAGATTATTGACCTGATTAGGATAATCAGATCTTCCAGTTGCTATTATTGCATCAGGTCTTGCTTTATAAATAAGTTCCGGTTTTATCTCCGGATCCGGGTTTGCACATGCAAAAACTATTGGATTTTTTGACATTGATTTGATCATTTCCTCGCTTACAACATCCTTAGCGGATAGACCCAAAAAAACATCAGCGTTTTTAAATGCTTCTTTTAAAGTTCTAATTTTAGTTTCTATTGCGTGCTTAGATTTAAATTGATCAAGATTATCTCTTCCTTTATAGATAACTCCTTTTCTATCACACATAATTATGTTGTCCGGTTTTACCCCTAATAATTTAAATAAATTGACACAAGCTATTGCAGAGGCACCAGCACCATTAACTACAATTTTTACATCTTCAATCTTTCTTTTAGAAATGTCTAAAGCATTTATCAAAGCGGCGGTTGTAATTATGGCAGTTCCATGCTGATCATCATGAAAAACAGGTATGTCCAAAGATTTTTTTAATTTTTGTTCAATTATAAAACAATTTGGGGCGGCAATATCCTCAAGATTTATCCCTCCAAAAGTTCCAGAAATATTTTTTATAGTATTAACAATTTCTTCAGGATCTGAGCTGTCTATCTCAATGTCAATAGAGTCGATATCAGCAAATCTTTTAAATAAAACTGCCTTACCTTCCATGACAGGCTTTGATGCTAAGGCTCCTAAATTACCAAGTCCTAAAATTGCAGATCCGTTACTTATAACAGCTACTAAGTTTCCTTTTGAAGTATAATCATATACTTTGCCCGGATTTTTAGAAATTTCCTTTACTGGTGCAGCCACGCCTGGCGAATAAGCAAGAGAAAGATCACGTTTTGTTGTTAATGGTTTAGACGAGTTAACCTCAATTTTGCCAGACTTACCGTCTATATGGAAGTCAAGTGCCTCTTTATCTGAATAGTGATCAATTTTTGATTTTTTTGTCATTAAAAATTAAGTATGTAATAAATATGAGAATTATTCACTAAAAATTTTGTCTTAATTATGAATTTATTAGCATCTACATCTGTATTTAGTTTTTTTACTCTTATTAGCAGAATTCTCGGATATTTAAGAGATATATTGATAGCTTTTTTTATTGGAACTTCTATATATGCTGATGCATTTTTTGTGGCATTTCGTCTTCCAAATACATTTAGAAGATTATTTGCTGAGGGAACATTCAATGCTGCATTTATTCCATCTTATCAAGAAGAAAAATTAAAAAGTAAAACTTCAGCAAAGAGTTTTGCCGACGAAGTTTTATGCCTAATGTTTATATTTTTGTTTATTTTAGTTTTGTTAGCAGAAATATTTATGCCATTTTTAGTTAATTTAATTGCACCGGGATTTAAAAACAATTTCGAAAAATTTAATTTAGCAATTGAATTTACAAGGATTACTTTCCCATTTTTATTATTTGTGACACTAGCTTCTTTTTTTTCAGGAATATTAAATTCTAATAATAAATTTGCTGCTGCAGCAGCAGCCCCAATCATTCTGAATTTAATACTTATTTCTGTATTAATTTACTCTTATTTCACTAACTCTGATTATGCTTTAAATTTATCCTACGGTGTAAGCTTAGCAGGATTTTTCCAATTAATATTTATATTTTTCATTACCTTAAAATTTTATAAACCATCTTTTAAGATAAGAGAAAAAGTCAATTCTAAAATTAAGAAATTTTTTACAAAACTTTTACCTAGTATTTTCTCTTCAGGTATTACTCAAATAAATATTTTAGTTGGTACCATAATAGCGTCTTTTCAGTCTGGAGCAGTTTCTTATTTGTATTATGCAGACAGAGTTTACCAAATTAATTTAGCAATTGCTGGAATAGCAGTGAGTACGGTATCCCTTCCAGCATTATCTAAAGCTATCAAAAAAAAAAATTTAGACCTTATTAAAAAAATACAAAATAAATCTCTTGAGCTATCCTTGCTTCTGTCTCTTCCTGCAGGATTTGGTTTAATAATTGCTTCAGAGGAAATAATTAATTCATTATTTGGTTACGGTTCTTTTTCAAAACAAGATGTAGTTTTAACCGCTAATGCCCTTAAGTTTTTTGGCTACGGTGTTCCCGCCTTTGCTCTAATAAAAATTTTATCAAATTTATTTTTTGCAAGAGATAATACTAAAGTTCCATTTTATATCTCTTCAATAACAGTTTTTTTAAATGTAATTATTAGTATAGCTTTTTTTAGCAAAGTTGGTTTTATTATAATTCCCTTAGCAACATCAATATCAACTTGGATCGGAGTTGTAATTTTTTTTACTATAATTGCTAAAAGGGAATGGTTAATAATAAGAATTAATAATTTTATTAATATATTTAAAATAGCTTTATCTACTGCAATTATGTCAATTTTTTTAATCTATGGTTTAAATTATTTTAGAAATTATTTAGAATATTCAAACAGTTTTAAGTTTGTTTATTTAATATTTATAGTAATATTATCTGCAATGATTTATTTAATATTATGTAGACTTCAAGGTTTGTTAAAAATTAAAAATTTCAGGATTATAAACTAAAATTATGAAGAAATTAGCTTTTTCAGGTGTGCAGCCAACAGGGAACTTGCATTTAGGAAATTACCTGGGAGCGATTAATAATTTTTTAAATCTACAAAAACAAATGGAATGTATCTTTTGTGTGGTAGATTTGCACGCAATAACAATTTTCCAAGATCCAGAAAGTTTAAAAAAAAATTCTTTAGAAACTACAGCAAGTTTTTTAGCTTCAGGCCTAGATAGCGAGAAAAACATTATTTTTAAGCAATCATCGGTAAGCGGACACTCAGAGTTAGCATGGATATTAAGCTGCGTTTCGAGAATTGGTTGGTTAAATAGAATGACTCAGTTTAAAGACAAAGCAGGAAAAGACAAAGAAAAGGCAAGTGTGGGTTTATATATTTATCCTAATTTAATGGCTGCCGATATATTATTGTATAAAGCAACCCATGTTCCAGTCGGGTCAGATCAAAAACAACATTTGGAATTATCAAGAGATATAGCGCAAAAATTTAATAAAGATTTTAATTCTAAAAATTTTTTCCCTTTGCCAGAACCTTTAATACTGAAAAACATTTCTCGAGTCATGAGTTTAAGAGATGGAAATAAAAAAATGAGTAAGTCTGATGAATCTGACTATTCTAGAATAAATTTAAAGGATAGCAAAGATGAAATATTTAAAAAAATAAAAAAAGCAAAAACCGATACAAAACCCATACCTGCTTCAAAAAAAGAGTTAATCAACAGGCCAGAGGCAAATAATTTGATAAACATATATGCTGAGATGACAGACAAAAAATTTGAAAATGTTTTAGATGAAATGAGTGGAAAAGAATTTTCTTTTTTTAAAAAAGAATTATCCGAGGTGATAATTGATAAAATTTGTCCTATTGGTAAAAAAGTTAAAGATCTTATGGGAGATAAAACATATTTAGAAAGTATTTTAAAAAAAGGTAAAGAAAAAGCTAATATTATAGCTGAGGAAAACTTAAAAAAAGTTCGTGAAATAATTGGTTTTGTATAATATAAACTATAATTATGATACAGACTGAACCTACTCCAAACCCAAATTCTTTAAAGTTCTTATCAGATTTCACAATTTCTGAGGTAGGAAATAAGGAATTCCAAAAAAAGGAAATTAAAAATTTAAAAAATCCTTTTGTAATTGATTTACTAAATATTGAAGGTGTAGAGTTAATTCTGTTGTCTGAAAATTTTTTAACCGTCAAAAAAGAGGAAAATATTCCGTGGAGTTCTCTTAAACCCACAATTATATCGTTTCTGAATGATTTTAGATCTAAAAATAAATTACCAGTTCTTTCTATTAAGGATGATTTAGTAAAAGATGAAAAAAGTAATGATGATGAGGATGAGGTAGTATCAAAAATAAAAGAGGTATTGAATACAAAAATAAGGCCAGCAGTCGCAAGGGATGGGGGTGATATAAAATTTAAATCATTTAATAATGGACGGGTAACAGTTGAACTCCAAGGAAGTTGTTCTGGGTGCCCAAGCTCACTTATGACATTAAAACAAGGTGTTCAAAATTTACTAAAGCATTACGTAAAAGAGGTCAATACTGTAGAAGCGGAATAAAATGAAAAAGATTTTAAGTTATAGAGAAAAATTAATTGAGCTAGCTCAAATCTATAAAATTGCTGAGGTACAGAACTATATCAAGAGAAAAAAAACTTTAACCACATCTCAATTGGAACATATTTTAAAAAAAAATAATGTTCCTATACCTAAAGATTTTAATGTAGGTTTCTTTGAGAAAAATATATCAAAGCCAATAAACAAAGCTGGAAAAGGATTAACAGGTTTTTATGATGATACTACGGGAGGTATCTCTAAATTTACCAAAAAAACATCACGAGGTGTAACAGGAATTTACGATGACATAATCGGAGGGATTAAAAGATTTTTTATAAGTCTATGGAGAGCTACTTGTGATTTAAGTTTTGGTATTTTAAATACTTTTCCAAAACTATTATCTACTTTTACTGGTTTGATAGGTAAAATATTTTATGAATCATTTAGTATTTTCCACAATCCAAATATTAAAGAAAAAAGCGCAAATAAATTAGTTAGTATAATTGGAATTCTAATAGTAATTTCAGGAGTAAGTATTATGGGTTATACCATTTTTGATACTATTAATAATTCATCTGATGACGTTCAGAACCTGAAAACCAAATTAGACACGAAAAGTGAGAAAGTTATTAAAAAAGAAAAACCTAAAGATCTAACTAAATCCAAAAAAAACCTAATTGAAAAGAAAAAAACTGACCAAGCAAAAAAAGCAATCAGTCCGAAAAAGCCTGAACAAAAGGAACCAAGTACGGTTACAGAGCTTGTATTACCTAATCTTAATTTAAAAACCGAGACAGTTTTGAGCTTATTCGAAGACGTTGATTATGATCTTAAAACTGTGAGATATCAAAAAAAAGTTAAGCCAATTTACTTTACTCAGTTCCCAAAAGATTTAGATGAAATTAAGAATGTTCAGTTGAAAAAAGAGACATTTATAAAGATTGTTCTACCATTAGTAGTAGCGGAAAATGAAAAAATACTGGATGATAGATTTAAATTAAAAAAGATCTTGGCAAAAAAAATGACTACTGACAAAGAAAAGTCTTGGTTAAGATTAAAACTTAGAGAATATAAGGTTAAAAAATCAGATTTTAAAGAATTATTGAAAAGAATGGACATAATTCCAGTTTCCATTGCACTCGCTCAGGCAGCTAAAGAAAGTGGTTGGGGAACTTCTAGATTTGCGCTTGAAGGAAATGCAATATTTGGGCAATGGACATGGACTGGAAAAGGCATCGAACCTTTGCTTAAAAGTAAAAACCAAGACCACAAGATTTTAAGATTTCCGATTTTACGAGCCTCAGTAAAGGCTTACAAAAATAATTTAAATACTCATAATGGATACTCTGATTTTAGGGAAAAGAGATCTTCATTAAGAAAGAGAAATAAAAATATTAAAGGTTTGGCACTTACCAAAACACTAAATAAATACGCCCAGACAGGAAAAGAATACACTGAAATATTGGAACAAATTATAAAACAAAATAGATTAAACGATTTTGAAACAGTTCAATTAACTAATTCAATTGTTAAACAAGAGCTTAATTTGTAATTTATTTTTCCGCAATAACAAATTGCATTCCCAGCCATCTAAAGAAACCACCTTTCTCTCTTAAGGAACAATTAATTCTCCCTCTTTCTGTTGTGAACTTTCCATCTAAAATAATTTTAATTTCGTTTTCATTAATAAAATTTATTTTTGATTTTCGCCACTTATCCTCCTCGTTTGAAAAACAAGTAATTGATTTCAAATTTTTATTATTACTTGAGAATTTTACTGTTACATTAGGTGGATTAGTGTTTTTATTTATATATTTTTCAGAGGGTGTAATAGTCTCATAAGAAAAAGGAATTGTTTTTAATAAAGTAGAGAATCGATCAAGATTACCGTATTTTTCATTTATCGGAAATCTTGGAAGCTCGTAGAGATCATCTGAATTTCCTATAACTCCAGAGTGTTGCCCAAAAGCAATTTTAAAGTTTAATTCCTTAATCAAATTTTTAAATTCAAGGCTGTATTCCCCGAAAGGATAAGAAAAAAAAATTGATTTTTTATTTAAATTATTTTTGAAAATATCCATTGAAAGTTCAATATCATTTTTAATATCTTTAATATTTTCATCTATTAAATATTCATGAGAGTGACTATGATTTCCAATTTCTACAAAATCATAATCTGAGACCTCTCTAATTTGTTCCCAGGACATGTATCCAAATTTGCCAACCTCTCTAGTGCTTACAAAAAGTATAAAAGGTATTTTTTTTTGCTTTAGTATAGGCCATGCATTTTTGTAAAAAGATGAGTATCCATCATCTATGGTGAGGAGTAATTTTCTTGCTTTCTTTTTGTTTCTCAGATCCATTAAGAAACTCTTAGGATTTACAAATTCTATCTTTTCTTCTTGTATCATCTCTAAATGTTTTAAAAAATCGTTCATTTTAATATTAGTTGATGGATATTTATTTTCTTCAAATCTATGATACATAATTGAAATTATACCAAAGTCATCTATCGATGCTTCACTAGAATTTAAATTGTTAGTTGGCAATAAAAGAACTATAAATACCAATATGATAAAGAATTTTTTAATTATAAACTTTACTGGAAATGATGATGTCATAGGTCTACGATATAAGAATAAATTTTTTAAAAAACATTTTCATAATAAACATCAAAACAATAATGATAAATTAGTGATTAGTATATTAGAATTATTTAAAAAGAATAATATTATCGTTGATAAAAATTTTGCTATATTGGTAAATATGGGACCAGGAAGTTTTTCATCGATAAGAGCGTCTTTTTCAGTGGCCAAAGGTATAAAAATCTCCATTGGAGCAAATATTTATGGGTATAAAAAAAATCAATTATCTGTATTTAACCTTGAAAATATTGAAAAATTAATAAATAAAAAAAAATTAGAAAATAAATTGATTAAACCCATATATTTAAGTTAAATTAATCTAGAAAATGAGCTTAATTGAGGAAAAATGTAAAGAAAAAGGCGTCAGACTTACTGACCAAAGAAAGGTGATTGCTAAAGTATTGTCAGAGTCTAAAGAAATTTACGGGTCTAAAGATCATCCAGACGTAGATGAACTTCACAAAAGAGTTGCAGTAATCGATGACAAAATAAGTATAGCCACTGTTTATAGAACTGTGAAACTTTTTGAAGAAGCTGGTATTTTGATTAAACACGATTTTAAAGCAGGTAAAGCTCGATATGAAATAAGCGATAATCACAATCACTTAATCGATATTAATAGTGGAGAAATTGTTGAATTTGTTGATAAAGATATAGAAAGTCTTCAAAAAAAAATAGCTCAAAAACTAGGCTATAAATTAGTTGATCATAAACTTGAATTATACGGTTCAAAAATTAAAAAATAATTTGCAAAAAAAAATTTTCATAAAAACTTTTGGTTGTCAGATGAACGAATATGATAGTGATCGTATTATTGATTTAATAAAAATCAACGGTTACGAAAAAACTCTTCATAGCGATCAAGCAGATTGTTATATCATTAATACTTGTCATATTAGAGAAAAAGCAACTGAAAAAGTTTTTCACGATATTGGCAGAGTAAAAAAAAAATTCAGAAATAGGAAAAAACCTATTCTTATAATCTCAGGATGCGTTGCCCAGGCTGAAGGAGATATTTTAATTCAAAAAGAAAAATATATTGATGCAGTTATTGGTCCTCAGTCTTATCAAAATATTAATGAGATTATAAAAAATATAGAGAATAGAAATATTAGAACTGAGTCAACAGAATTTGATGTAGTTCAAAAATTTGACTCATTAAATAAAATTAAAAAATTAAGTAATAAAATTTCAAGTTATCTTACAATACAAGAAGGATGTGATAAGTTTTGTAAGTTCTGTGTTGTTCCTTACACTCGAGGGCCAGAATACTCTAGGGGCTTTGAAGAAATCATTAACGAGGCAGAAGTCCTCGTTTCAAAAGGCGCTAAGGAGATTGTTCTCCTAGGTCAAAATGTAAATGCTTATTCAAACAATAAAAAAAAACTATCTGATATTATTTACAAGTTAGATGAAATTAAAAACTTAAAAAGGATAAGATTCACTACTTCGCACCCAATAGATATGACAGATGACTTAATTGAAGCTTTCAAATATTCATCAAAACTAATGCCTTTTCTACATTTACCAGTTCAAAGCGGATCTTCAAAAATATTAAAATTAATGAATAGAAAACATACGGTAAATTACTATTATGACATTATCAATAAACTAAAAAAAGCCAATCCAAGCATGAAGTTCTCAAGTGATTTTATAATAGGTTATCCTGGTGAAACTAAAGAAGATTTTAATGAAACAATCCGTCTAATGTCTAAAATAAAATTTATTAATACATATTCTTTTATATTTAGCCCTAGACCAGGAACACCAGCATCGAAACTTAAATCAGTAGACAAAAATCAAGCTTTAATTAGATTACAAGAATTTCAAAAACTATCAGAAAAAATTAAATATAATTATAAAAATGAATTATTAGGTAAAACTGTTAGAGTCCTTGTTGAAAATAGACTTAAAAATCAAAATAAATATTTCGGTAAAGACGAATTTTCTAATTCTGTAATAATAGAAAGCACAAGAGATTTGACTGGACTTGAAATTGATATAAAAGTTTCAAAAATTAATACTAATACTTTATTTGGAAAATATGATAAAAAAAAAGACGAGTACGAAGCTGCATAATGTCTGAAATAATAAATATTGACCAAAGCATTGTTGTAAAAAAAATTGATAAAAAAACAACAAATATTCAAATCTTTAATAATGATTTATTACAATCTATTGTAGGAGAGTTTAATGGAAATTTAAAAAAATTGGAGAATTTATCGAATACCAAAATTTTTTTTAGGGGTAATTCCATCACAATAAAAGGAGATAATTTAGAAGTTAAAAAAGTTTCTGATGCAATAAAATTTTTAGCAAATAAATTTATCAAGACCCAATCCATTGAGGAAAATGATATTAACCTCTCATTAGAGACAAGTAAAAATAGTAATAGTCAAAATAATGTGCATACTTTAAGTGAGTTAATAAAGACTCCAAGAAAATCCGTAATAGCAAGGTCAGAGAAACAATCAGAATATATTAAGGCATTGAGAGAAAATAATATTGTAATTGCTTTAGGGCCAGCTGGCACAGGAAAAAGTTATCTCGCAGTTTCAGTGGGCATAACTCTTTTAATGGAAAAAAAAGTTGAAAAAGTAATTTTATCAAGGCCTGCAGTTGAAGCCGGGGAAAGATTAGGTTTTTTACCTGGTGACATGAAAGAAAAAGTCGATCCATATCTAAGACCGTTATATGATGCTTTATATGATCTATTTGGATATGAGAAGATACAAAAAAAAATTGACTCAGGAGAAATTGAAATTGCGCCTTTAGCATTTATGAGAGGTAGAACACTGAAAAATTCTTTTGCAATTTTAGATGAAGCTCAAAATGCTACTGTCACTCAAATAAAAATGTTTTTAACTAGAATTGGAGAAAATTCTAAAATTGTTGTTAATGGAGATCCATCTCAAATTGATTTAATAAATAAATCTTCCTCTGGCTTAGTAAAATCAAAAAAAATTCTTAATAAAATTAGAGAAATAAAAACAATCGAATTCGACCATAAAGATGTTATAAGACACCCTTTAGTTTCAAAAATCATTCAGGCTTATAACAAAAAAGACACTGATGATTAAGGTAAATGTTTTTGTTAAAAATCTTTACTGGAAAAAATATTTAACTGATCCAAAGAAATATTTTAACAAACAAATTAAAAAGCTCAAACAAAAAGAGAAATCACTTCATAAAAATAATTTCTTATTTTCAATTATGTTAACTGGTAATAAAGATATAAAATATTTTAATAATAAGTTCAGAAATAAAAATAAAACGACTGATATTTTATCTTTCCCATTTTATGAAAAAAAAGAATTAAAGGACCTTTTAAAAAAAAAACAAAATTTCTATCTGGGCGACATAGTAATAAATTTTTTTAAAATAAAGAAAAATGATAAGAAAGAAAATTTCTTAAAAGAATTAAACAAACTTTGGATTCATGGTTTGTTACATCTATTAGGCCATGACCATAAAATTTACAAAGACTATGTTAAAATGAATAAAATAGAAAAAAGATATTTGTATAGAATTGAAAATGATTGAAAGAATTCAAAATAGCAAAATTTTACTTCTTTATATACTTCCTTTTGTTCTTGGTGCAGTTTCAGTTTTAAGCTTTGAACCATTTAATTTATTTTTTGTAAATTTTACAACTATTGCAACTTTATTTTTAATATTATCGTTTGTTAACAAGAAATCACGAAGTACATACAGAAGAAGAAAAAATTATTTAAGTAATTTTTTTAAAATTGGTTATTTTTTTGGATTAGGATTTTTTTTATTCGGTATTTATTGGATAACGCATTCGCTGACATTTGATCCAAGTTTAACAATTTTAATTCCTTTAGCATTAATCGGTATACCAGCCTTTTTGGCTTTATTTTATGGATTTGGGATAATGATTATCGGGCCTTTTTTGACTAATAATTTCAGTTCAATTTTGATTTTTTCTTCCATTTTATCTTTAATTGACTTTATAAAAGGAAAAATATTAACTGGTTTTCCCTGGAATTCATGGGCTTACAGTTTGTCTTGGTTTACTGAGTTTATTCAAATTACTAATTTTATCGGTTTTTATGCATTTAATTTAATTGTTATAACTTTTTACTGTGCTTCAGCGCTTATTTTTTTTAAAAGTTACAAATATAAAAATATTCTAGTAATATTAAATTTTTTAATCATTTTTTGTTTTTATATTTTGGGTTCTTATATAATTAATAAAAATGATAATTATATAAAAGAGCAAAAAAACCTTATTACTTTTAAAGTTGTATCTCCTAATTTTGATATCCAAATGAATTCAGTTCAAAAAAATGTAGAAAATAATCTAAAAAAAATAATTAGATATAGCGAGCCAGTAAGTGATAAGGAAACTTTTTTTATATGGCCGGAAAGCATTACTTCTGGGGCATATTATAGTGACTTGTTAAAATACAAAAATATTATTAAAGAGAACTTTTCAGACAAACATTTTATCATACTTGGAACAAACACAAAGTCAGAAGATAAAAGATTTTTTTATAATAGTTTTATAGTAATAAATAATAATCTCAAAATTATTTATAAATATAACAAATATAAATTAGTTCCTTTTGGTGAATTTTTACCCTTTGAGAATTTATTACAATCTTTTGGCCTTAAAAAGATTACACATGGATATGGTTCATTTAATAAAGGAACACCTGCAAAAAATTTTGAATATTCAGGTATGAGCATTTTACCTTTAATATGTTATGAAATAATTTTTCCTGAGTTAACACAAAGATCGAGTGCAAGTACAAATTTTATAATAAACATTTCAGAGGATGGATGGTTCGGAAAAACAATTGGACCATATCAACATTTTTCAAAATCAATTTTTAGATCAGTCGAAAACAATTCATACATAATCCGTTCTGCAAATCAAGGAGTGAGCGCTTTCATAAATAATAAAGGCAAGGTTTTAAAAAGGTTAGAACCTAACGAAGCAGGAATGATTGAGTTAGAAGTTCCAGTATTATCGCAAAATTTCAAAAATAAAAATGATTTGATCTTTTTAATTCTTTTATTTACATATACAATTACATTTTTAATTTTAAAAAAAAATGAGCGGTAAAAATTATTTATTTACGAGCGAGTCGGTTTCTGAAGGTCATCCTGACAAAGTTTGCGATCGTATATCGGACATGGTTGTAGACAGTTATATTAGCCTAGATCCATATTCGAGAGTTGCTTGCGAGACCCTAACAACCACCAATAAAGTCGTTTTAGCCGGTGAAGTTAGAGGTCCAAAATTAAACAATGACGAGATAATTGAAAAAGTAAGAAATTGTATCAAGGATATTGGATATGATCAAAAGGGATTTAGTTGGAAAAATACAAAAATAGAAACTTTTTTACATGAGCAATCAACAGATATTGCTATGGGAGTGGACTCTAAGGCAAATAAAGATGAGGGAGCGGGCGACCAAGGAATTATGTTTGGATATGCTTGTAAAGAGACAGAAGACTTAATGCCTGCACCAATATATTTCTCACATAAAATTCTAAGGCTAATGGCCGAAGATAGAAAAAAAAACAAGCTTCAAGGCATTGAACCAGATTCAAAAAGTCAAGTAACAATGCAATATGAAAATGATAAACCAATTAAAGTAACTTCAGTGGTAATTTCCACACAACATTCTAAAGATTTAAATCAAGACCAAGTAAGAGAAATAGTTTACCCATATATTCAAAAAGCCATACCTAATGATTTAATAAATAATCTTAGCCAGAAAGAGGTTTATATAAATCCTACTGGGCAATTCATTATTGGAGGTCCAGATGGTGATACCGGCTTAACTGGAAGAAAAATCATCGTTGATACTTATGGAGGCGCTGCTCCGCATGGAGGTGGTGCGTTTTCAGGTAAAGACCCCACAAAGGTTGATCGGTCAGCAGCATATGCCGCAAGATATTTGGCAAAAAATATTGTTGCGTCTGGTGTCTCAAAGAAATGTTTAATTCAACTAGCTTATGCCATTGGAGTCTCTAAACCTTTATCGATTTATCTAAAACTAGACGACAAAGATGAAAATAAAAGTGAAGAAATTAAAAAAATAATAAATAATAATTTTGATTTATCTCCAAGAGGTATTAGAGAACTGCTTAGTCTCAACAAGCCGATCTATGAAGTTACCTCTGCCTACGGTCATTTTGGTAGAAAACCATCAAATAAAGGTGAATTTTCTTGGGAAAAAACTGATAAATCAAATTTATTTGAATTGTAATCTTTAAAAAACTATTATAATTATTAGATTAACTAAAAATTTTAAATTTACAGAAATGGGCTTAAGCCCATTTTTTTTTGGAGCAGTGAAATGTTAAATAGAGGATTAGATAAATTAGAGTTATTAAGAATTGTTGACGCAGTAGCTAATGAAAAATCAATAGATAAAGAGCTAATAATAAGCTCAATGGAAAGTGCAATTGAGAGGGCTGCTTTAACCAAATTTGGAAATGACAATAAAATTAAAGCCATTATTGATAAAGAAACTGGAGAAATATCAATTAAAAAAATTATCGAGGTTGTTGAAACAGTTGAAAATTCTTCTTCCGAGATAACTGTTGATCAAGCTAAAAAAATTTATAAAAATCAAGAATATAAAATTGGCGATCAAATTACAGAAAATCTGCCTCAAATAGACTTCGGAAGAATAGCAGCTCAAAGCGCTAAACAAGTTATAAGCTCAAGAGTAAGAGAAGCGGAAAAAACACGTCAGTATAATGATTTTATAGACAAGCAAGGTCAAATTTTGAGTGGAATTATTAAAAGATTAGAATATGGCAACGTTATAGTGGATTTAGGAAAATCTGAAGCAGTGATTAAAAAAGACGAGCTTATACCAAGAGAAATTTTAAAAACTGGAGATAGGGTCAAAGCATATTGCTATGAAGTAAGAAAAGAACTTAAAGGACATCAAATCTTTTTATCAAGAGCTCATCCCCAATTTTTGTCACGTTTATTTTTTCAAGAAGTGCCTGAAATTTATGAGGGGATTATTGAAATTAAATCAGTTGCAAGAGATCCAGGCAGTAGAGCAAAAATTTGTGTATTTTCAAAAGATAATTCTATTGACCCCGTTGGTGCTTGCGTCGGAATGAGAGGAAGTAGAGTCCAAACTATTGTAAATGAATTAAATGGTGAAAAAATTGATATTATAAAGTGGACAGAAGATTTGCCATCTTTAATTTCAGAGTCTTTGTCTCCAGCAGAAATTCAAAAGGTGCTTATTCATCAAGACAACAAAAGAATTGAAGTAATTTTAACAGAAGAAAATTTAAGTAAAGCAATTGGTAGAAGAGGACAAAATGTAAGACTTGCTTCAAAACTAACAAATTATGAAATAGATATTTTAACTGATAAAGAAGACTCAGATAGAAGACAGAGTGAATTTAAAGAGAAGTCTGAGAACCTGATAAGAAATCTTGAAGTGGACGAAACTCTTGGCCAGTTATTGGTATCAGAGGGATTTCAAACTACTGAAGATATATCTCAATCTAAACCAGAGGATATTTCAAAAATAGAGGGAATAGACGAGGAGACTGCTAAAGAGCTAATAGAAAGGTCAAAAGAAAGTTTAGTCAAAGAACAAGAAGAAATTATAAAAAAACTTAAAGAGCTGGGATTAGAGGAATCTCTCATGAATTTAAAAGGTTTGACCCAAGGCATGTTGGTGATATTGGGACAAAAAAATATAAAAAAATTAAGTGATTTTGCAGATTTGTCTTCTGATGAATTAATTGGTGGCTATGATGAAATTAAAGGAAAAAAAATAAGATTTAGTGGATATTTAGAAGAATTTTCACTTACCAAGGACGAAGCCGATCAGTTAATTATGGCGGCAAGAGATATTGTTTACAAATAGGAAATATGAGCGAAAATAAAACAAGAAAAAAAACTTTGACAATTTCTAAAGGGATTAAAAAAAAAATTGATCCTAAAAGTTTTGGCAAAGAGTCAAAAAATAGCTTTTCTATTCAAAAGAAAAAAAGCAACTTTGGTTTTAAAAAGAATTTCAAGAACGATATCAATAACCTTAATCCTGTAAAGAAAAATTTATCTAGAAAATTTATTGAACAACAAGCCACAAAAAATTTAATAAAAAAGGATGAAAAACCAGCTGGTAAAAGTAAACTTAAATTAAAAGGAAGTGTAGATAAAAGATCGTTCAAATTGACAGTCTCTAGAGCCCTTAACGTTGAAGAAATTGAAATTAAGCAAAGAAGTCTCGCCTCTGTGAAAAGAGCAAGACAAAAAGAAAAAAAATCCACATTAGAGAATGAAGAAAAGAAAGAATTTAAAAAAATTAAACGTGATGTAAAAATTCCAGATCAAATAACTATACAAGAGTTGTCAAATAGAATGGCAGAAAAATCTAGTGAAATTATAAAATATTTAATGAATATGAAAGTTATGGCAACAATTAATCACTCAATTGATAAAGATACTGCCGAGTTTATTGTTAAAGAATTCGGCCATAATCCTATTATAGATGAGCAACCGGTCATTGACGACGAGGTACAAAGTGATAACTTAGATAAAAATTTACAGCTTAGAGCTCCAGTTGTCACTATCATGGGTCATGTTGATCATGGAAAAACTTCTTTGCTAGACGCTCTTCGAAGCTCAAATGTTGTTTCTCAAGAACACGGAGGAATTACCCAACATATTGGTGCTTATCAAGTTGAAACGAAAAATAAAAAAACAATTACATTTATAGATACACCTGGACATGCTGCGTTTACAGAGATGAGAGCTCGAGGTTCGAAAGTTACTGACATTGTAGTTTTGGTAATAGCTGCTGATGATGGAATAAAACCACAAACAATTGAAGCCATTAAACATGCTAAAGCAGCAAAAGTTCCTATAATAGTAGCAATAAATAAATGTGACTTGCCAAGCAAGAACATAAGTAAAATAAAAAATGATTTAATGCAATACGAATTGATAGCAGAGGATTTAAGTGGCGATACATTATTTGTAGAGGTGTCAGCAACAAAAAAATTAAATTTAGACAAATTAAAAGAAATAATTTTACTGCAAGCAGAAATTTTAGATCTTAAATCTTCTTTTGAGGGAAATGCCAAAGGAATTGTTTTAGAATCAAAGATTGATAAAGGCAAGGGTCCTGTATCAACTATCTTGATCACCAAGGGTAAACTTCAAAAAGGAGATTTTTTTGTATGTGGAAATAGCAGAGGTAAGATAAGAGCGATGATAAATCATGAGGGAAATTTAATTCAAGTAGCCACTCCTTCAATGCCAGTCGAAATTCTTGGGATGAACTCCTCGGTGCATGCGGGGGCTGATTTTTTTGTAACAGAAAATGAAGATGACTCAAAAAAAGTTTTAGAATTTAGAAAAGAAAATAAAGTTTCAAACAATTTAAAAATTGCTGATAAAACAAATTTATTTGATAAAGAAACAAGTAAAGCTGAGCTAAATATTATTCTTAAATCAGACGTTCAAGGATCAACAGAGGCCTTAAGGGATGCAATAAACAAAATAAAACACGATGAGGTTAAACCAAATATTATTTTATCTGACATAGGAATGATAACCGAGAACGATGTATCACTATCTAAGGCATCAAACGCTATATTAATAGGCTTTAATGTTAAACCAAATAAAGAAGCAAAAAAACTTGCAGAGGAACAAAAAATAGAAATTAAATATTTTAATATAATTTATGAAGCAATAGAATTTGTTGAAAAAGCTCTTTCTGGTTTATTAGAACCAAATATAAAAGAAATTTTATATGGTTCAGCAGAAATTCAAAAAGTATTTAAAGTATCTTCAGCAGGAAAAGTAGCTGGTTCAAAAGTCGTATCAGGAGAGATTAAAAATAAATCAAAAGCTAGATTAATAAGAGAGGGAACAGTAATATACGAGGGGGAAATTAGCAGTATTTTTAGAGAAAAATCTGCTGTTAAAGAAGTTAAAAATGGTTATGAATGTGGAATTAGTCTGAAAGATTTTATAGATTTTAAAGAGAAAGATATCATAGAGTCCTTTACATCAGAAAAACAAGAGAGGTTTATTTAATGTCAAAAAATTTAAATAATCAGGTTATCACGCAAAGACAACTACGAGTTGGCGAGCTTGTTAAAAAAAATATTGGTGAAATTTTCATAATGGATGAAGCAAAAATACCACATTTAGATACAAAAATTATCACCGTTACAGAGGTAAAGATGTCCGCGGATTTAAAAAGTGCCAGGGTTTACGTCATTCCTCTAGGGGGAGACCAAACTGAAGAAGTCGTTATGATATTGACTGAATACACACATCTTGTTAGAAGAGCTCTATCAAAAAGACTTGATATAAAGTTTCTTCCAAAATTAAACTTTGTAGAAGATAAATCTTTCGATTATGCGCAGAGGATAGAAAGATTGATAAAAGAGAACAACGATAATGAAAAGAAAAAAAACGGATATAATTAAATCTTTGCAAATAAGCTCAAATGACGTTGGTTCAACAGCGATACAAATAGGTTTATTAAGTAAAAAAATTGAAAACCTTTCTGAACATTTTAAAAAGTTTAAAAAGGACAAGCACTCTATTGTTGGGTTAAATAAATCAGTTAATAAAAGAAAAAAATTATTAGCCTATTTAAAGAGAAAAGATGTTACATCTTACAATAAAGTAATAAAGGAATTAAATTTAAGGAAGTAATGTTTAAAGTTTTTAATGAAGAAATAGAAATCAACGGTAAAAAAATTGTTTTGGAAACCGGTAAAATTGCTAGACAAGCAGATGGTGCCATAATTGCAAAATGTGGTGAAACTGTAGTTCTTGCCACAGCAGTTGGAGCTAAAAAAGTTAAAGACGAACAAGATTATTTTCCACTTTCTGTAAACTATCAAGAGAAATACTATGCAGCAGGAAAAATTCCAGGAGGCTATTTTAAGAGAGAAGCGAGACCAACTGAGTCAGAGACATTAATTTCTAGATTAATTGATAGACCTATAAGGCCACTTTTTCCTGAAAACTTTCTCAATGAGATTCAAATTTTGCCAACGGTCATATCATACGATGGAGAAAATCAACCAGATGTTCTTTCAATTATAGCATCATCAGCGGCATTGGCTATTTCAGGATTACCTTTTCAGGGTCCAATTGCTGCTAGTAGAGTTGGGTATATAAGTGGTAAATATATCTTGAACCCAAATCCAAAAGAATTGGAAGAGTCGGAGTTAGACCTAGTTGTAGCAGGAACAAAAGATGCAGTCCTAATGGTAGAGTCAGAAGCCTCTGGGTTATCAGAAAAAGAGATGTTAGAAGCAGTAAAATTTGGGCACAAAAATTTTGTACCAATTATTGAAGCTATCGAAAATTTGGCTAAAAAAACTGGTAAGCCAAAATGGGAAGTTGAGAATATCGATCATTCAGAAGTAAAGAAAAAAATAGCTAAAGCATTAGAGTCAGATTTAAGAAAAGCTTTCAAAGAAACTGATAAAAAAAAAAGATCTAATTCAATTTCTGAAGCTGAAATTAAATGTAAAGAGATGTTTAAAGATGATGAAAAAGTCACAGAAAATCAGGCAACTGCTCAATTAAAGTCATTGGAAAAAGACATAGTTAGAACTGCAATTATGAAAGATAAAAAAAGAATTGATGGAAGGGCTCTTGATGATGTCAGACAAATAAAATGTGAAGTAGGAATTATTCCAAGATCTCATGGTTCAGCTTTATTCACTAGGGGAGAGACTCAAGCTTTAGTAGTTACAACTCTAGGGATGGCTGACGACGAACAAAGATTTGAAAGCCTAGATGGCATGCAAAGATCAAATTTTATGTTACATTATAATTTTCCTCCTTTCTCAGTTGGAGAATGTGGAAGAATTGGCACTGGCAGAAGGGAAATTGGGCACGGCAAACTGGCTTGGCGGGCAATTAATTCTTCGTTACCTAAAAAAGAAAATTTTCCATATACTTTAAGAGTTGTTTCAGAAATTACCGAGTCAAATGGATCATCTTCAATGGCAACCGTATGTGGAACATCGCTCTCTTTAATGGATGCAGGGGTTCCAATAAAAGAACCTGTGGCAGGTATTGCTATGGGCTTAATTAAAGAAGGCGATAATTATTCAGTTTTATCTGACATTTTAGGAGACGAGGACCATCTCGGGGATATGGATTTTAAAGTGGCAGGAACAAAAAATGGTATTACGTCATTACAAATGGATATAAAAATTACTGGTATCACTTTTGAAATAATGGAGAAGGCCTTAGATCAAGCTAAGGCTGGTAGAAAACATATTTTAGACGAGATGAACAAAGCAATTAAATCATCTAGAAAAGAATTATCTAAACATACACCAAAAATGGAAACGCTAAAAGTTGACAAAAAAGATATAGCTACCGTTATAGGAAAAGGAGGAGCAACAATTAGGGAAATTGTTGAAACTTCAGGGGCAAAAGTTGATGTTAAAGATACAGGTGATGTAACGATAGCAGCACCAGATGCAGAATCAAGAAATAAAGCAATAGAATTTATAAAAGGGCTCGTAGCAAAACCAGAGGTAGGAAAAATATATAAAGGTAAAGTAGTGAAAATAATGGAATTCGGTGCCTTCGTGAATTTTTTAGGTAAACAAGATGGTTTAGTTCATATCTCAGAACTTGCTAACAAAAGAGTAGCAAAAGTCGGAGATGTAGTAAAAGAAGGAGATGAAGTTTCAGTAAAAGTGGTAGGCTTTGATAGAGGAAAAGTAAAACTTTCTATGAAACAAGCGGGAGCCTAGCTCATATTTTTGGGATCAGGCATTCCAACCTTATTGTAACCAGCATCAACATAATGTATTTCTCCTGTAACACCTCCAGCTAAATCACTAAGCAAATATAAGGCAGAATTACCTACATCGTGTATATCAACATTCCTCTTCAAAAAAGAGTGGTCTTCGTTCCATTTGTACAAAAATTTTGCATCACCAATAGCTGATGCTGCTAAAGTTTTTATAGGCCCAGCACTTATGGCATTAACTCTAATTTTTTTCTCTCCCAAGTCTCTAGCTAAATATTTTACACTTGCTTCTAGTGCTGATTTGCAAACTCCCATCACATTATAATTAGGTATTGCTTTAGTGGATTCATATGTGAGTGTTAATAAGGAACCCCCCTCTTTCATGATTTTAGAGGCCTCTTTTGATACTTCGGTAAAGGAAAAACAGGATATCAGCATACTTTTCAAAAAATTATCGCGTGTAGTATTTAAATATTGACCTGAGAGTTCTGCTTTATCTGAAAATGCTACTGCGTGAACGACAAAATCCAATTGCCCCCATTTTTCACTTACATCTTTAAAAAGTTTTGAAACATCATCTTTTTGTTCAACGTCACAACTAAATGTAATTTTTGAGTTCAGCTTCTCTGCTAAAGGAACTACCCTTTTTTTTAATGCATCGCCTAAATATGTAAAAGCCAATTCAGCCCCAGCTTCAGCTAATTTTTGAGATATTCCCCAAGCTATTGAACGCTCATTTGCAACGCCCATTATCAAACCTTTTTTGCCTTTCATTAAATTCATAAAATTATACTTTCTCAAATACTAAAGTCGCATTAGTTCCACCAAATCCAAAACTATTGGACATTATTGAGTTCAAAGCAACATCTTTTTCAACTTGAGTAATAATTGGGTATTTTTTTGCTTCTTCATCCATATCCGATATATTTGCTGAAGAGGCGATAAATTTATTTTTCATCATTATTAAACTATATATTGCTTCATGTACTGATGTAGCCCCTAAAGAATGGCCCGCTAAAGATTTTGTTGAACTGATTTTTGGTTTGTAATTTTTAAACACTTCCCCTACTGCTTTTAATTCAGTTATATCACCAACTGGTGTAGATGTTCCGTGTGTATTAATATAGTCAATTTTATTTTTCGCTGTGCTTAAAGCCATTTTCATACATCTGACTGCTCCTTCACCAGATGGCGCGACCATGTCGTATCCATCTGATGTTGCTCCATAACCACTTAACTCTGCGTAAATTTTTGCCCCTCTCGCTTTTGCATGCTCATATTCCTCCAAAACTAAAACTCCACCACCACCCGATATCACAAATCCATCTCTAGTTTTATCATAAGGTCTAGACGCTTTTTCTGGAGTATCGTTGTATTTTGAAGATAAAGCAGTCATTGCATCAAACATTGCAGTCATAGCAAAATGAACCTCATCACTTCCACCTGCAAAGATAATTTTTTGTTTGCCAAGCTGTATCAACTCCATTGCATTTCCAATACAATGTCCACTAGTAGCACATGCAGAACTAATTGTATAATTAACACCTTTGATCTTAAAAGGTACTGCTAATGTTGCTGAAGCCGTACTAGACATTGTTCTAGGAACAACAAAAGGTCCCATTCTTTTTGGAATTTTCTCTCTAGTTTTGTCAGCAGCCAAAATTACATTTTCTATTGAAGGCCCACCAGAACCCATGATCATCCCAGTTGAAATATTACTTACATCTTTATCTTCTAAACCAGAATCTTTAACAGCCTCATTCATTGAAATGTAGTTATATGCTGATCCAGGACCCATAAATCTAATAAATTTTCTGTCCACATGATCCTCAAGTTTGATATTTGGTTTTCCATGAACATTACTTTTTAAATTATATTCTTTATATTCTTCAGCAAATGTTATTCCAGATTTTGAGTTTATTAGAGAATTAAAAACTTCTTGTTGATTATTACCCAAACAAGAGACAATCCCAATTCCTGTTACTACTACTCTCTTCATGATTTAAACAATCCCACTTTTAAATTTTCTGCAGTATATATAATTTTCCCATCAGCACTTAGTATACCATTTGCTAAACCTACTGCAGCTCCTTCTTTCTTCAAAATTCTCTTCATATTAATCTCATATGTAGCCATTTTAACTCTTTTTAAAACTTCACCTGTAAATTTAACAGAACTTACTCCTAAAGCTCTCCCTTTCCCTGGCTCACCAATCCAACCTAAGTAAAAACCAACTAGTTGCCACATTGCATCTAAACCTAGACAACCTGGCATAACCGGATCATTTTGAAAATGACAATCAAAAAACCATAAATTATCTTTTATATCTAGCTCTGCTTTAATAAAACCTTTTTTAAACTCTCCTATATCTTTTTTAATTTCTGTTATTCTGTCAAACATGAGCATGGGAGGTAAAGGAAGTTTAGCATTACCCTCGCCAAACAGATCACCTTTTCCGCATGAGATTAGGTCATTATAATCGTAACTATTTTTCTCCATATAATTAAGATATTTGTTTTACTTGATTTATATACAATTTAATATAAATAATTTATATTAATTAAGCGTTTTTACAAAAAGAATTTATGAGTATTAAAAAAAATATAGCAAATAAACTAAGAACTTCAGGTTTAAGACCCACAAATCAAAGAATATTAATAGCAAAAAATTTATTCGAAAGAGATAATACTTTTCATTTTACAGTTGAAACTCTCAATAGAGAAATCAATAAAAACGGAAATAAAAAAATTTCATTAGCAACGATATACAATACCGTAGAAGCGTTTAAAAAGGCTGGACATCTAAAAAAAATCTTAACAAGTAATACAAAAAGTTATTATGATACTAACATTAGGTCGCATCATCATTTTTATGATGATGAGACAAAAGAGCTAACTGATATTGATTATCAGAAAGTGAAACTAAGTAAAATACCAAATCCTCCCAAAGGAAAAAAAATAAAAAATCTTGAAGTAGTAATAAGTTTGCAAAAACTGTAAAATAATATTGACCTCACTTTAGAATAATTATAAACTAGCTTTTAATATATTCTGAATTATGAGTGTTGAGTTTAAAAAAAATGGGAATGGTAAATGTCCTGTTATGCATGGTGGTGTTACTAAAGCGGGAGAGTCTAATACCTCACGACTTTGGCCGAACAGCATTAATTTAGATATTTTACATCAACATGATACAAAAACTAATCCTCTTCCTGGATTTAATTATAGCAAAGAAGTTAAAAAGTTAAATTTCAAAGCATTAAGAAATGATTTACTTAAATTAATGACACAAAGCCAAGAGTGGTGGCCAGCAGATTTAGGAACTTATAGTGGGCTTATGGTAAGATTAACTTGGCACCAGGTAGGTACTTACAGAGAATTTGATGGTAGACCAAACGTAGGATCTCATAGATTTTCACCACAAGACTCTTGGCCAGATAATACAAACTTAGACAAGGCAAGACGAATACTCTGGCCAATTAAGAAAAAATATGGAAATAAGTTAAGTTGGTCAGACTTAATGGTTTTAGCTGGCACCATGGCTTATGAACATGCAGGATTTAAAACTTTCGGTTTTTCATTTGGTAGAGAAGATATTTGGGAACCAGAAAAGGATGTTTACTGGGGTTCGGAAACAGTTCCATTAGCTGTTAACAGATATAGCAATCCAGAAGATCGCTCTTCATTGGAAGCTCCCCTCGCTGCATCACATTTTCAACTTGTGTATGTTAATCCACAAGGTGTTGACGGAAAACCAGACCCAATAAAAACAGCGATGGATGTCCGTGAAACTTTTGGCAGAATGGGAATGAATGATGTTGAGACAGCAGCACTTACGATCGGTGGCCACTCTATTGGAAGAGCACATGGAAATGGCGATCCAGCTAATTTGGGACCTGAACCAGCAGGGGCTGATATTCATGAGCAGGGTTTTGGATGGAATCAAAAAAATGGAACAGGGGTAAATCAAATTACTTCAGGTTTAGAAGGTGCTTGGACAACAAATCCTGACAAGTGGGACCATCAATATCTGGATCTTTTATTAAACTACGAATGGGAAAGTAAAAAAAGTCCTGCGGGAGCTTGGCAGTGGGAACCAATTAATCTTGAGGAAGAAAAAAAACCAATCGATTTAGGTGATCCGACAAAGAAAGCAAGATTAATGTTCACAGACGCCGATATGGCAATGGCTATGGATCCTGAATATAGAAAAATTTCTGAAAAATTCTACAAAGAACCGAAATTTTTTGAAGATTCTTTTGCACGCGCTTGGTTCAAGTTAACTCATAGAACTATGGGAAATAAGCAAAATTATATTGGCCCATGGGCGCCTAAAGAGGATTTAACCTGGCAGGGCAATGTTCCTAAAGCAAAAAAGAAAATTAATGTGAATAAAGTAAAAAAGATGATTTTAGCCAGCGGTTTAACCATCAGTGAATTAATTACTATTGCATGGGATAGTGCCCGAACCTACAGAAGAACCGATAAAAGAGGAGGTGCTAACGGTGCAAGAATTCGGCTGGAGCCTATGAAGGATTGGGAGGCTAATGAGCCAAAAAAACTTTCCAAGGTTTTAAGAAAACTTGAGAATATTTCAAAAAAAACTGGAGCATCAATTGCTGATACAATTATTTTAGCTGGAAACGTGGGACTAGAGAAAGCAATTAAAAAGGCTGGATCTAAAGTAAAAGTCCCATTTAATCCAGGCAGGGGAGACGCATCACAGGAACAAACCGAAATCAAAAGTTTTAAGTGGTTAGAACCTCTTCATGATGGTTTCAGAAATTATGTAAAATCGGATTACTCTGTAATGCCAGAAGAACTTTTATTAGAGAGAGCCTCATTAATGGGTCTGACAGCGCAAGAAATGACGTGTTTAGTTGGAGGCATGAGAGTTCTTGGCACGAACCATGAGACTGCAAAAAATAAAGGTGTATTCACAAAAAAAATAGGTGCCTTAACTAATGATTTTTTCATTAACTTAGTTGATATGAGATATATATGGAAACCAACTGGGAAAAACTCCTATGATATTATTGATCGTAAATCAAACAAAGTAAAATTCAATGCATCTAGAGCAGATTTAGTTTTTGGTTCTAATTCAATTTTAAGATCATATGCAGAAGTATATGCACAGGATGATAATAAAGAAAAATTTATAAAAGATTTTGTTAAAATTTGGACAAAAATAATGAGTGCTGACATAAAAAATATGAAAAAGTTAAACTAATGACAGAATTCACCTCAGGTATATTCGAGGCTTCAAAGAAAATTTATTCAAATAATAAAGGCTCTATATTAAGAACAATTGTATACACGATTGGACACTTTGCTATTGCAATAACAGTTCTTATGTTAGTCGCAGATGTATCTTTTTTAATAGCCCTAACAGATGCTATTGTAGAACCATTAGCAAATTCAGTTTGGTATTTTTTATTAGATAAATTTTGGGCTTCAAAAATCAAATCTTGAAAACAATATTATAGTTTTCCCCACAAACTCTCTTTTTTGACCCATCCTGAATATTTAGAGACAACTACTTTACACCATTCTTGTTTGCATTTTTTTATAATACATAATTTACCTTTTTCTAAAATTGCTTGTGGTTCAGAAAATATTGTGGGCTTCTTAAACAGTATTAAATTCTCGCTTATATTAATAGCTGCTTTTTTTTTAGATAGTTGAGAAACATGTATCCATCCAGTATTATTTTCATGATCTCTAGTTTTTCTAAAATTTTCAAATTTATCTTGAACAAGAACAGGTAAAAATTTTTTTTTATAAAAAATCTTAATCGGGTGGTCAAAAGACGGACCTTGTCTTAGGTTGACGGTTTCATTTCTTAAAGTTAAGAAATATTCTTCATCTGAAAATGCATTAGTCGAAAATAAAAATAATAATATAAAAAAAGTATGTTTTAACATTTGTTTATACACTTTGGATTAACATTAATTTTTATTTTCTTTAAAAAATTTTCTTGTCCTCTAAAAATTAACATATTTCCAGCCAAATCCTTGTCTGCGTTTAATATAGTTTTAATAACCTCGTTAGCTTGTAAAGTGCCTAAAACTCCGGCTGTAGTTGATAAAATTCCTTCTGCATCGCAACTATTATTTGTTGGAATTTCAGGCATGAAACATCTTAGACAAGGTGATTTTTTTTTAAAATTAAATTTAAATAAATGACCATCGTTTTTACTAATAGCAGCAGAAATTAATATTTTTTTTGATTTTTTAGAATAATCATTAATTAGATACCTGCTCTCAAAATTATCTGTGCCATCACATATAATATCATATTGTTTAAAAATATTTTTGATATTTGAGGGATTAATTTTTGAATTGTATATTTTTATTTTCAAATTTGTAAAATATTTAAGTATATTTTCCTTTGCTTGAGTAACTTTTAATTTTCCAATATCTTTGAAATTATATAGTATTTGTCTACTCAAGTTCGAAATTTCAACTTTATCCGAGTCAACAAAACCGAAATTTTTTACCCCTGAGTTTGCAAGATACAGTGCAAGTGGACATCCCAAGCCTCCTAAACCTATTATAAGAACTTTAGACTTTAAAATTCTTTTTTGGCCGTGAACACCAACATCTTTTAAAATTATCTGACGAGAAAATCTTTTTAAATCTATATTAGAAATTTTATTCATTTTAAGCCCGTCGATCCAAATCCTCCCTTATTTCTTAACGTTTTAGATACTTGATCTACTTCTTCTAATTCGGCTTTAACAACCGGAGAAATAACCATTTGTGCTATTCTTATACCATTTTCAATTTCAAAATCTTGTTCTCCGAGATTAATTAAAACTACCTTTATTTCACCTCTATAATCACTATCTATAGTCCCTGGGGTATTTAAAACCGTTATATGTTTTTTTGCGGCTAAGCCTGAACGCGGTCTTATCTGAATTTCATAACCTTCTGGAATAGATAAGAATAAACCAGTTGGTATAACTGCCGTTTTATGTTTTTTTAAAGTTATATTTTTATCTATACAAGCACAAATATCAAGCCCAGACGCACCTGGGGTTTCATATTTAGGTAATTTTATATTTTTATTTTTCCTTTTAATTAAGACTTTTATCATCAGATAAAAACTTATTCAAAATTTCACGTGCTATAACATACGCAAGATAATTTTTTTTATTCTTATTAAATTTTAGCTTTTTTCCATTCGAGTCAATAATTGAGATTTTATTAAAATCACTATTAAATCCAAAATTTTTCTTGGAAACGTCGTTAGAAATTATCATATCACAGTTTTTGTTTCTTAATTTTTCTTCAGAATTTTTGTCAATATTCTGAGTTTCTGCTGAGAAACCCACAACTATTTTTGGTCTATTTTTATTTGTTTTTCCTAAATATTCTAGAATATCAGGATTTTTTTCAAGTTTTAAGTTTTTTAACGTTTTTGAGTTTTTTATTTTTCCATTTTGGAATTTTAATGGCTTAAAATCAGAGACAGCAGCTACGCAAATAGCTATATCAACAGGAAGGCTTTTTTTTACAACATCCAACATTTGGTCTGCCGATATTACATTTTTAGTTTTAATTTCATCTTCCACATCTAGGCTTGTAGGACCTAAGATAAGAGTAGTATCAATACCAAGTTTTTTAAAACATTTAGCAAGTTCATAACCTTGCTTACCGCTAGACTCATTAGAAATAAATCTTACAGAGTCAATATATTCTCTTGTAGGTCCTGCTGTAATTAAAACTTTAATTTTTTTTTCTTTAAATTTATTTTTATTTCTAAAGTAGTTTTGTATTACTGCAAATATTTGTCTTGGGCTTGACATTTTACCCTTTCCATATTCTCCACAGGCCATTTCACCATTTTCAGGACCAATAAATTTATAGCCATAACCAATTAGATCTTTGTAATTTTTTTGCGTAGCTGGATGAATCCACATTCTTACATTCATCGCAGGAACTAAAAAAATGTCTTTGTTTGATGCCAAAATTACTGTTGAAGCTAAGTCATTGCACATACCTTTGTTTAATTTACTCATAAAATTCGCAGTTGTAGGTAAAACCAAGATCATATCAGCCCATCTTGATAATGATATATGATCAATTTTTGAATTATCATTTGCACCAAAAAGATTCTGATAAGGTTTGTCTTTAGTTAGTGTCGTTAAAGATAAAGGTGTAATAAATTTTTTTCCACTTTTGGTGAGAATTGTCTTTACTTCATACTTTTTTCTTAGGAGCAATCTTATTAAATCTAAAGATTTATATGCAGCGATACCACCACAAATTATTAATAGGATTTTTTTTTTCGTACGCATTATTAATTAAAATACTATTAAACCTAAAATTACAACTGATAAAAAAGTTATAGTAACATTGTTTCTAAAGCTTTTTATCTTAAGTTTTTCCATTTCAATTGAGTTATGATCCTGATTAACTAAGTTTAGCTTTCCCTCAGCAATTAATTGAAGAGCATAATTTGCTTTATCAATAAAATTTGGAAGATCCGGCACTCTTTTAATTATCTCCTGAGATGTGTTTATTGCTTTATCAATTGTGGACTTTGGACTTTTATATTTTTTAATCCAATCTTCCAAAATTGGTTTGGATATATTCCATATATTGGCCTCAGGATAAAGTTTTCGCGCAACTCCCTCGACAACCACCATCGTTTTTTGCAGTAATAATAATTGAGTCTGTGTTGCCATATTAAATTTTTCTGTGATTTCAAACAATTGTGATAAAAGATTACCACCTGAAATATCCTTAATAGATTGACCAAAAATAGGCTCTCCTACTGATCTTAAGGCTTGAGCAAATTCGTTTTTTGACGCATTTTTAGGAACCAAGCCTGCTTGAAAATGAACTTCTGCAACTTTTGTGTAATCTCTTTGTATAAAACCGTAAAGAATTTCAGCTAAATATTTTCTATTATTTTCATCTAATCTACCCATTATCCCAAAATCGACTGGAATTATATTTCCTTCGTTATCAACAAAAAGATTACCTTGGTGCATATCCCCATGAAAGAAACCATCTCTTACAGCTTGTTTTAAAAAATGTTGAATTAATTTTTCAGCTAAATTTTTTAATTTAATTCCTTTTTTTTCTAATTTTTCTTGTTCGCGTATGGATACGCCATCAACCTTATCTAGAGTTAACATACGCTTTGACGTAAAGTTCCAGTATATTTTTGGAACATTAAACCCAATATCATTTTTTGTATTTTCATAAAGTTCATTTGCTGCAGCAGCTTCAAAGCGCAGATCCATTTCTATATTTGTAATTTCTTTTAACAAGTGTACTACCTCAACTAATTTTAATCTTTTAGACTTTTTAATTGTGCTCTCAATTAAATATGCTAACAACATAAGTGCATCCAACTCTTCGTTGAAAACTTTTTCTATATTTGGCCTTAATATTTTGATGGCAACTTGTCTTTCCTTGTTTTCTTCTATAATTGTGGCTAGGTGGACTTGAGCAATTGAAGCAGCAGCAATTGGATTACTTAAATTACTTATCTTTTCAAAATTTTTTATTCCGATTTCTTTTTTAATAATATTTTCTGAAACAGTTTTACTAAAAGGTGGAAGTTTATCTTGAAGTCTTTCTAAATCGTTAGCCAAAGATTGACCTATTATATCAGGTCTAGTTGCTAAAAATTGACCTAGTTTAATAAAGGTAGTACCCATTTCCTGTAAGGAGTCACACAATTTTTGACCAGATGTTTTGGTATTATCTAAATTTTTCTTTTTGGTTCCTATAGACAAAAAATCAAAAAGGATTCGAATTGAGATTGGCAACTTATAAATTTTATTTATTGTAATTAGCGCACCAGAGGATGCAAATTTTCTTCCTATTTTAAATAGTTGAAATACTCTTTTAAACATTTTATATCTTCCATCCCATATGTATAGCAGAAATACCTCCAGAAAGATTTCTAAACTCTACATCTGAAAAACCGTTGTTTTTTATTAAATTTTTCAATTCTTCTTGATTATAAAAAGTTCCTATACTTTTGACTAAGTAATCATACGGAGCGCTATCGCCTACCACAAGCTTTCCAATTTTAGGTAATATTTTTGAGTACTGTTTATAAAAACTATTAAAAATTTCATTTTCAATTTTTGAAAATTCAAGACAAAAAAATTTTCCACCAACTTTTAAAACTCTATGTGCTTCTTTGATAACTAAACTAATTTCGTCAACATTTCGAATTCCAAAACTTATAGTATAATAATCGAATGACTCATCAGGAAATGGTAATTTTTCCGCAGGGCTCATATGCCAATTAATATTTTTAAATTTTTTTAATTTATTTTTTCCATTTTCTAACATGTTCATATTAGGTTCAATGCAATCAACATCACAATCATTATTTAATTTTAATGAAAAAAGTTTAGCTAAATCTCCAGTTCCAGATGCAACATCAATTAGTCTAGTATTATTTTGAGGCCCCATCCATTCAATTAAATTTCGTTTCCACAACCTATGAATTCCAAATGACATAATATCATTCATCAAATCGTAGTTTTTAGAAACTTTTTTAAATACAGAGTTGACTAGTTTTTTTTTTTGCGGATTATAGATTTTCATAGAAAAATTATATGCCAGAATTGCCAGAAGTTGAAGTTGTTAAAAGGTCTCTTAAAAGAGGGATAATTAATCTATCTATAAAAAAAGTCATTATAAAAACTAATAAACTTAGATATATATTAGACAAAAATAAGTTTAGATTAATTAAAAATAAAAAAATCACTGAAATTAGAAGACGATCAAAATATATAATTATATTTTTTTCTTCAAATCTTTCTATGCTTATACATTTAGGCATGACAGGAAAATTTTTTTTTCGAAAAAAAAATGTATCTTTAAATCTCAGTTTTTATCATAATAACCAAAAAGAAAAGAAGCATGATCATGTTATATTTATATTTAATAACAATTTACGATTAATTTTTAATGATGTAAGAAAGTTTGGTTTCATAAAAATATTTCAAAAATCAAATGTATACGAAAGTAGCCATATTAAGAATATTGGCCCAGAGCCATTATCTAAAAACTTCACTGCAAAATATTTTAAAAACTTTATAAAGAATAAGAATAGATCAATAAAAGATCTATTAATGGACCAAAAATTTGTTGCAGGTCTTGGAAATATTTATGTGAATGAAATTTTATTTGCAAGCGGCGTCAATCCGTTTAAAAAAATTAATAAACTTAAAAATTATGATATTTTTAAAATTTTAAGTAATACAAAATCTATTCTAAAAAAATCAATTAAACTTGGTGGTTCTTCTATTAGAGATTTTATCAACATATCTGGTTCTAAAGGTAATTTTCAAGTAGATAATTTTAAGGTTTACTCTAGAAGTGGATTACATTGTTTCAGATGTAATGATAAATCAGTAATAAAAAGAAATCGCATTGCTAATCGGTCATCTTTTTATTGTGAAAAATGCCAGAAATAAAAAGTTGACCGCTATTTTTAGGCAATATATAGGTTTATTATTATATGCCAAATACAGCGTCTGCAATTAGAAGAGTAAGAAGGGTTAAAAACCAATCCCTAGTCAATAAAATAAGAAAAAGTAAATACAAATCTGCCATTAAAAAAATGGAGGCGTATGTAAAAAATGGGGAAAAAGATAAAGCAAAGAAATTTTACTCTGAATTTCAATCAGTTCTAATGCAGGTTGCTAAATCAGGTGTAATTAATAAAAAAAGAGCCTCAAGAAAAATTTCAAAAATTTCAAAAAAATTATAAAATAATCAATTCAAGGTTGATTAAAAACAGATTTGAGTAAATCTAAATATAGTTATTAAAAACCTATTTTTTCTAAATATAAAATATTGATTTAAAATTTCTAACTTTAATTGAAAATAAAAAAAATTTTAGGTTTAATATTCACGAATAGGTTTTAAAATTTTTTTAATTTATTCTCTTACTGATTGAGAATTTTTTTCTCTCATAACGCTAACTATACAACCCAATGTAATTTTTTTTTTGAAAAAGAAAAATAAATCTTGAATTATATTTGATTTGAGGATTTATATTAGTTTCTTTTAATTTTAATCATGGAAAAAAATTCTTTTAAAACAAACAAAATATTTGCGGCAGAAGAAGAAAAAATTCTTAATTGGACAGAAATTCAAAACGCATTTGCAAAAAACTTTGGAGAAGAAATATATAATAGTTGGCTTAAGAATATTTCTCTAGAGAAGGAATTTCATGACCATTTAATACTAGGAGTTCCAACTAGATTTTTTAGAGATTGGATAGTTTCTAGATACCTCGATAAAATATTGTCTGAGCTGAAAAAATTTAAAATTAGCATTAACCGTATTGAATTTAAAATTACAGAGAGCGCAAAAAGCGTAGAAAACCTATCTTCAAAATACAATAATAAATTGAACATAACAGAGATAAAAGACTCAGTTTTAAATTATAACAGGCTAAATCGAAGCCTAAATTTTGAAACTTTTGTAAAAGGCAAAAGTAATGATGTAGCGTTATCATATTCAAAAAAAGTGTGTGAATATCCAGCAAGATATAATCCTTTGTACATTTATGGAGGAGTAGGCTTAGGCAAGACTCACCTTTTGAATGCAATGGGCCTTGAAATGCAAAACAATAATAATGTAATGTTTATTTCTGCGGAAAGGTTCATGTACCATTTCATAAAGTCAATAAAGAAAAATGATATGGTGAATTTTAAAGATTTTTTCAGAAAATCCTCTGTTTTTATAATCGATGATATACAATTTATAAGAGGTAAAGAGAGCCTACAAGAGGAGTTTTTTCATACTTTTAATAGTTTAATCGACAAGGGATCCCAAATAATAATTTCAGCTGATAGGGCACCAACTAAACTAGATAGAGTGCAAGAGAGAATAAAATCTAGACTTTCAGGAGGGTTAGTAGTTGATATAGATATCCCAGATTTAGAATTAAAAATAAATATTATAAAACAAAAGATTTTAGAAATTAAAAATCAGTTCAAAGAAGAGATTTTGATCTCTGAAGAAATAATAAACTTTTTGGCTGGTTATGGAAAAATGAATATTAGAGAGCTCATAGGCATCCTCAACAGAATTATAGCTTTTGGTAGAGTACACAAAAAAGAGCTGAATATAACTGAGTGTAAAAATTTACTTAAAGATGTTCTCAATCAAACTAAAGTCATTACAGTGGATAAAATCCAAAATACAGTATCAAATTTTTATAATATACAATTAAGTGAGATGTTGTCACAAAGACGATCTAGACCATTAGCTAGACCAAGACAAATAGCAATGTATCTAGCAAAAAAAATGACTACTAGATCTTTACCTGAAATTGGTAGAAGATTTGCTAACAGAGATCACACAACAGTTATACATGCTGTTAAAACAATTACACGCTTAAGGGACAAAGATGAAGAAATGGCAAAAAACATTGCTCAAATCAAAAGTCTATTATTAGAAGAATAAAATGAAGTTTTCGATAAAAAGAGATTTGATGCTCAAATCGTTAGCTTATATACAAGGTGTAGTAGAAAAAAAAAATACACTACCTATTTTATCAAATGTATTAATCATTGCAAAAGAAAGAAAATTAAATTTAGTAGCTACTGATTTAGATTTGGTCTTTTATGATGAAATAGAGGATTTGAAAATTGAGAAGGACGGGAGCACAACTACCTCAGCTGCAGTTCTTTATGATATTCTTAGAAAAATTTCTTCAAACACAAGCATTTACTTTGATTTGACAAGTCAAAATAAACTTAATATTAAATCTGATAACTCAGACTTTAACTTGCTTTGTTTACCAACTGATAATTTTCCAACTTTTTCCGACAAATTTGATAAAGATGAAATTCAATTAAATAAAAATAAGTTCTTATCTCTTCTTAATAAAACAAAAATATCTATGTCCTCTGATGAGACAAGGCATTATTTAAATGGTGTTTTTTTGCATACTATGGAGTCAGACACGAAGACCTTTTTGGCTGGGGTTTCAACTGACAGTCATAGACTTTCTTCAAGTAGTTTAGAAATTGGCAAGAATGAAGGATTTAACGCAGTCATCTTACCAAGAAAAACAATATATCAACTTATTACTTTAATTTCTGAAATCAATTCAGATATCTTAATAAAATCTTCAGAAACAAAAGTGCTATTTAAAATAGGAAAAACAAAATTAGTTTCCAAGATCATTGACGGAAAGTTTCCTGATTATAAAAAAGTTATTCCAAACGAAAATAAACAAATTTTAGTCGTACCAACTAAAGAATTCATAAGCTCAATCGAGAGAGTTATTGCTGTATCTATTGATAAAAAAGAAGGCGTTAAATTAGAGATAAAAAATGATCATCTTCGTTTATCAGTAATAAGTGCTAATTCTGGTGAGGGTAACGAAAAAATAAAAGCAAATTATAACGGCAAAGAAATGGCTATAAGTTTTAATGCTAAATATTTGTTGGATATAGCTTCCGAAGTAGAAGATAAAAACTTGCAAATGAATTTAAAAGACTCCAACTCTCCTGTTTTAATCGAAGATAAATCTGATAACGACAGTTTTTATGTAATTATGCCCATGAAAATTTAAATTATGTGAATTTAATATTTTTTTATAATTTTAGTCTAAAAACATTGATATTCCTCACTAATTTAAACAAAAGATATACCCTTATTTCATATTAAACAAAAAAAATGTTATATTCCATGATCTTAAAAAGATAAATCATGTCCAAAAAAGATCTTAAAATTACAAACAATTCCTATGGAGCAGACTCAATCAAGGTTCTGAAAGGTTTAGAGGCAGTAAGAAAAAGACCAGGAATGTACATTGGTGATACCGATGATGGCACTGGATTGCACCATATGGTTTTTGAAGTAGTTGATAATGCTATTGATGAAAGTTTGGCAGGTTATTGTAATAATATTAATGTCCAAATGAATAAAGACAACTCAATAACAGTCGAGGACAATGGCAGAGGAATACCCGTAGATATTCATAAGGGTGAAAAGATTTCTGCAGCTGAAGTAATAATGACACAATTGCATGCTGGCGGAAAATTCGATCATGACTCTTATAAAGTGTCTGGCGGTCTTCATGGAGTAGGAGTGTCAGTTGTGAATGCACTATCAGAAAAATTAGATTTAAAAATTTATAGAGATAATAAAGAATATTTTGTTTCTTTTAAAAATGGCAATACTGTTAAACCACTAAAAAAAATTGGTAATACCAAAAAAAAAGGAACAAGTGTAACTTTTTTACCGGCTAAAGAAATATTTTCTTCCATTAAGTTCAGCTCTTCAGTTTTACAGAAAAGAATGAGAGAATTAGCTTTCCTAAATAAAGGTTTGACAATAAATCTCACAGATAACACCGGAACAAAAAAAAAGGAATTTAATAATAAATACGAAGGGGGAATCTCTGAATTTGTTAAATATATAAATACAAAGAAACCAATTTTGACAAACAAAAACGAAAAAATAGTTTTTAAAAAACCAATATATGTTTCTGGGGCTAAACAAGATGTTGTAGTTGAATGCGCCTTTGAATGGAATGCTGGTTATAGCGATGAAGTATTAGCTTTTACTAATAATATTAATCAAAAAGATGGAGGTACTCACTTACTTGGTTTTAGAAGTGCATTAACAAGAGTTATTAATAAATATTCTAATGAACATAATAAAAAAAATAAAGTATCTTTATCTGGTGAAGACATAAAAGAGGGTTTAACAGTTGTACTATCTATTAAAATGGCTGATCCTAAATTCTCATCTCAGACCAAAGATAAACTCGTTTCTTCAGAAATTAGACTTATTGTAGAAAATATAATTAGCGATAAAGTTTCGACGTGGATGGATCAGAATCCAAGTATAGCTAAAGTTGTTTTAGAAAAAATTACCCAAGCAGCTATTGCTAGAGATGTAGCCAGAAAAGCTAGAGATAGTGTTAGAAGAAAAGGATCTTTTGAGCTATCAGGATTGCCTGGTAAACTAGCTGATTGTCAAATTTCAAAAAAAGAGGGAACGGAACTTTATATAGTAGAGGGTGATTCTGCCGGTGGCTCAGCGAAACAAGGTAGAGATAGAAAATTTCAAGCTGTCTTGCCCTTAAGAGGTAAAATATTAAATACCTATGTGAATGTTAATGGGAAAAAAAATGGAGCTAGTATTGATCAGTCAACTAAGGTCCTATCAAAAATGATGTCCTCGAACGAAATTGTAACATTAATAAATGCATTGGGGACTGGGTCCAAAGATTTTGACTTGGAAAATTTGAGATATGAAAAAATAATAATAATGACTGATGCCGATGTTGACGGTTCACACATTAGAACTTTGTTACTTACGTTCTTTAACAATAGCCCATTTTATGAGCTGATAGAAAAAGGGCATTTATATCTGGCTCAACCACCTCTTTTTAAAATAACTAAAGCTAATAAAATTAGCTACATCAAAGATGAAAAAGAATTAGACAATTACATTATTAAAAATTCAGAAATAGATTTAAAAAAATATAAAAAAGGCTCATCAGACTACAAAAAAATTGTTGAGGACCAAAAGACAAAAATGAGCATACAAAGATTCAAGGGACTAGGTGAGATGAATCCTGAAGAGCTGTGGGAAACTACTTTAAACCCTGAAAACAGAACCTTGTTGAGAGTAGAATATAGTAAAGGTACTAAAGAAAAATCTAAAGAAGATCAAAAAATCATACAAATATTAATGGGCGATGAGGTGGCACCTAGAAAAGATTTTATCACAGACAATGCTTTGGATGTGGCTAACTTAGATATATAAAATTTTAAATGAAGCTTTCAACTATTTTTAGATTAGAAGAAAATCTAAATCTGGATAAAAAAACCCTCACCATATTAAGATGGATTGCAATAATTGGGCAGTTTTTTGCTATTAACTTTGTATATTTTTATCTCAAATTGGAATTCCCAATATTTATATGTACAGCAATTATACTTGTCGGATTTACTACAAATATCTATTTGCAATTTAAAATTAAAGGAAATCAAATTAAAGATTTCTACGCGAGTTTATTTTTGATTTATGACTTATTACAATTATCTCTTTTACTTTACTTTACAGGAGGTATATCTAATCCTTTTTCAATATTGTTAATCGTACCAGCAATTGTTTCCTCTACCTTTTTAAGTATGGGCACAACTTTTATATTAGGTGTTATCTCAATGTCGTTTCTATTTCTGTTAACAATCTTCCACTATCCACTTCCAGGGTTACATGAATATGGATTAACATTTCCAAAATTTTATTTAATTGGTTTTTTTACAGCAATATTAATAGGCTTGATTTTTTTAAGTTATTTTGGCATCCGTTTTGCTGGTGAGACAAAAAAAAGAACCGACGCTGGTACTAAACTCCAACAGGTAATTGCCAAAGAATATGAATTAGAGTCTTTGGGTGGACAGGCAGCAGCAGCTCATTCACTTGGAACACCTCTAGCTACCATATCAGTTGTTGCTACTGAACTAAAAAAAGAAATGGGTGAAAATTCAGAATACAAAAATGATTTAGATCTTTTGGTAAGCCAGACAAAAAGATGCAGTGAAATATTAAGACAAATATCTAGAAAGGAAATAATTGAAGACAAATTTTTTAGTACATCAACTATTGAAAGTTTATTAAATGAAATAATTGAAAACTTTCAAATCTCATCAGATAAAACAATTACTCTTTTTAATTCAGAGGACAACAACAAGATAGAAATAAAGAGATCTCCAGAAATTATTTATGGATTAAGAAATTTCATTGGTAATGCAGTAAAATTTGCAAAAAAAAATATATTTATCACTATTAAAAGTGATCAAAAAAAATTGAGAATTTTTATAGAAGATGATGGACCTGGATTTCCTGATGATATAATTAAAATTATAGGAGAACCTTATATTAAATCTAAATCAGTAGAAATTAGCTCTAAAACTGGCACTGGTTTGGGCACATTTCTTGGAAAAACGTTATTAGAGCGTAAAGGAGCAGACTTAAAATTCATTAATGGAAATAAATTAAAAGGAGCTTGCGTCTCAATTTCATGGGATATATCGAGCTTAATTTAAAAATTAAGCAGGCTCCTGTTGAGTTAAACAGTGAATTGCCCCAAAACCCCAAATCAAATTTCTACAATTGATAGGTATAATTTTACGATTTTTAAATTCCCTTCTAAAAATATTAATTACAATTTTATCATTGGGATCATCAAAGATTGGAAGTAAAACTATTTTATTTGCAATATAAAAATTGAGATATGTTGCCGGAACTCTTATTTTATCTATAAATATTGGTTTAGGCATTGGAATTTTTGTTATTTTAAATTTAACATTTTCAAAATTAAATTTTTTCAACAAATTATAGTTTTCATTTAAATTTTTAAAGTTTTTGTCTTTTTTTTTATTTTCATAAGCTAAAAAAATTCTATTTTTGCTAACAAATCTTGCTATATCATCTATATGACCGTGAGTATCGTCCCCAACAATACCTTTATTAAGCCAAATAACTTTTTTAACACCTAGATATTTATTAAAAATGAATTCATAATCTCTCCTGTTTAATCCAGGATTTCTTTGTTGTACTTTACTAAGAAGACATTCTTTCGAAGTTAAAAGGAGCCCATCTCCATTAACGTCTATCGATCCACCCTCAAGAACAATCCTTTTTTTTTTAAAAACTGGCTTAATAATATCATAGTTAATATATTTTTTAATATTTTGACAGATTTTTTCATCTTGTTTAAAATTTTTATATTTTGCCCAAGCATTAAATTTCCAATTACAAAATATTTTTTTTTTATTTTTATATTTGATAATCGTCGGGACAGAGTCTCGTGTCCAGGATCTATTAGTTTTACAAACTAAATAATTGATATTTCTATTTTTTGAGTTAAACTTATTTAATAAATTAGCAACTTCAACAATTGATCTTTTTCTTTGTATTAGTATATTTACTTTTTGATATTTAGAGATTTTAGAAATTATTTCTGCGAATAAGTGAGGTATAGAAAAAAACTTGTTTGGCCAATCATTCTTGTTATGAGGCCAAGCTACGATTGTAGATTTTTGTTTTTCCCACTCCGCTGGCATACGATATAAATGTTTAGACATTGACTAGGCCTCTTTAGGATTTTTTAACAAACCTTTATAATGATCAATTCTTCTATCCCTAAAAAAAGGCCAATGTCTCCTAGACATTTCCACTTTTTTTAAATCAATTTCACAAATGATTATTTGCTCTTTTTGACTTGCCTTTTTTATTATATTTCCACTTGGATCAAATACAACGCTGTTACCCCAAAATTCGAGTTTTTTATTCCCTTGTTTCTCTGTACCCACTCTATTAACTGCCACTACAAACACACCATTGGCTATCGCATGTGATCTTTGAACTGAAAGCCAAGACTCCAACTGAGATTTGCCAAATTTTTTTTTCTCTCTTGGATGCCAACCTATAGCAGTTGGATAAAATAATATTTCTGCCCCTTTAAGAACTGTTAATCTTGCAGCTTCTGGAAACCACTGATCCCAACATATAAGTATTCCTAAATTACCACTTGATGTTTTAAAAGATTTGAAACCAAGATCACCAGGAGTGAAGTAAAATTTTTCATAGAATTGAGGATCGTCAGGCACATGCATCTTTCTATATTTACCTATAATTTGGCCTTTTTCATTAATTACAACACATGTGTTGTGATAGAAACCTGAGGCTTTTTTTTCAAATACAGGGAGAATTAAAATTATTCTAAAGCTTTTAGCAATTGAAGAAAACATCTCTGTTGTAGGGCCTGGTATTTTTTCTGCCAAATTAAAATTTGAATGCTTCTCCACTTGGCAAAAATATCTTAAAGTGAATAGTTCCGGTAAACAAATAATTTTTGCACCTTTCTTGACTGCTTTTTTAATATTTTTTAATGCGATATACTTATTTTTTTTTGAATCAGATGTCATTTTCATCTGAACAAGAGCAATTTTAGTTTTAGTCATATTATTTAAATAACTTTTGAAAATTTCTTCTTTGCCTATTTTTCCAATTTTTTCTATGATATGCGTCACTAGCAATCAAAGGTAGTACACTAGTGGCTTCGGCAAATACCATTTGCTCTTTAGATATATCTACTTTCCCCCATGAGCTTGCCTCTTTTAAAGTTGAACTACTACACGCGCCATCTCGGGTGTCCGCAACAGTAATTTGAATAGCATATTTATGCATATCTACTTTTTTCCCAAGTAATTCTGCACATACAACTGTATCTTGAATAAAATTTTTTGGAACACCACCTCCTATCATTAATAATCCAGATTGTTTAGATTTGAGTTTTATTTCCGTTAATTCTCTAAATTCTTTTATTGAGTCAATAGTTAAGTGGCTTTTTGGATTTTTTTCTTGGTGCATGACTAAACCAAATCCAGCTGAACTATCTGTGAAGGCAGGGCAGAAAATTGGGACCTCATTATCATAAGCTAGCTCAATTAATGAGTTTTTTTTAATCGAATTTTTCTTAAGATATTTTCCTAGCTCTCTAATAAACTCTCTAGATGTGTATGCTTTAGGCTTAAGCGTGTCAGCAATTTCACATATTTTTTTATCACATGCCTGTAATTGCTCTTCATCTATATATGTATCATAAATTCGATCAATGTAATGATCCCTCAGCAAAGTATCATCTTCGTATTGTGATCCTTGATAATGTTTAAAACCAAGAGCCTCAAAGAAATCCATATCAATAATTGATGCCCCTGTTGCAACAATTGCATCAACCATATTATATTTGATCAAGTCTGAGTATAAATTCATACAACCGGCAGCAGAAGTTGAACCAGCAAGTGTTAAGAATATAGAACAGTCTTTGTCGTTCAACATTTCATTGTAAATTTTCGCTGCTTTAGCTGTATCTCGAGAGGTAAAAGACATCTTACCCATAGAGTCAATAATTTTTCTAGCATCAAATGAAGTTATGTCTATATGTTCAACTTTATTCTGTAGTAAATTTTTTTTATTATGTCCTATTTTAGGACTATTTTTTTTATTCATTATGCAACCAAATAATTCACTTTACTTGACTGATCATACAGTGACATTATTGGTTTGTCATTAAGTTCAACAATCTGGTCAGAAAAAAAACCATTAAACTTAGTTCGAAATGTAAGAGAGTAGGCTCCTAATTGGCCTAACTCAATATAATCCCCCTCTTTAATATTATTGGGCAAAATAAATGGCCCCTTCATATAATCTAGACTGTCACATGTTGGACCATAAAAATCAAAAGCAGTTATTTTTTTTGATTGAGATCTTCCCGCGGAAATCATTCTTGAAGGTAAAACAAAATTTGGGACACCAGCGTCAAATAGAGATCCATACGTACCATCATTTATAAAAAGTTTGTTTTTCTTTCTTAAAATTACTTTTACAATTGTAGAACCACTTTCCGCAACGATTGCTCGGCCTGGTTCACAAATAATTTCGGGTAATTTGTTTAGGTTTAAATTTTTTAGAGATTTTTTTATCTCTATCATATAATTTTCGATTGGTTCAGGCTTTAGATCAGGGTAAATTGAAGGAAAACCACCGCCAATATTAATTACATCTGGAACAATTTTAGTTTTTTTAATTATATTTCCTATTTCTTTTATTCCATTTGAGAAAGATATCTTATGCATACATTGGGAACCAACATGAAAACTTATTCCAACGTTTTTTCCATGATGTTTGCTTAATCTCATTAAACCTAAAGCTTCACTCGGCGAAGCACCAAATTTTCTTGAGAGATCTATTTCTGCATGCTCATTTGAAATAGCAACCCTAACAAAAAAATTTAAATCTTTAGCATTATTTGTCACCTCAAGTATCTTTTGAAGCTCTTCCTTTGTATCTAATGCAAAATCCTTAATATTGTAATTAAAATAAGCTTTCTCTATGTCCTCTCGAGATTTAACAGTATGCATAAAATAAAGCCTGACTTTAGCGCTGATCTTTCTAATTAATTTAATCTCATTCAATGAAGCCACATCGAAACAGTCCACACCATTTTTTATAATATGTTTTAGTACCACTTTATTAGGATTTGTTTTTACGGCATAAAGAACTTTTCCTGGAAAATTACTTTTAAAGAAATCTACTGCCTTCTTTATTGATTCCGGTCGTATACAGTAAACCGGATTTTCTGGTTTAAGCTTGTTAACTAATTCGTTAACGTTACTAAATTTTTGCATCTCATGTGTCCCCCGTTATTTACACAAAATGGTTTCCAAAAAAATTCATAAAAAACCATTATATTTTGTTATTTAAAGTTTTTTTGCCTTATGTAAAGTAAAAAATTCCCTTGAATTTCTGCTAAAAGCCCCCATATAAATTCGATATGAGAGCAGCAGATCAAAAAGTTAATAAGTTCAAAATTGAAGATTTTGAGGATAAATCATTGTTGATAGTTGACGACGATGATCCTTTAAGAGGTAGGCTTGCAAGGGCTATGGAAAAGAAGGGTTTTCAAGTAAAAGAGGCTAAAACCATTGCTGAGAGCTTAAAAATAGTCAAAAATACACCCCCTAGTTTTGCTCTAATCGACCTAAGATTGGATGATGGCAATGGACTCGACGTCGTTAAAGAAATTTCAAAGATAAAAAAAGATAGTAGAATAGTTATGTTAACCGGATACGGGAATTTACCGACGGCTGTTGCCGCTGTTAAAGCAGGTGCCATAGATTATATCGCCAAACCAGTCGATGCTGATGACGTTGAGGCAGCTCTTTTGGCTTCGCCTGAGTCTAAAGCCAAACCACCAGAAAATCCGATGTCAGCAGATAGGGTAAAATGGGAGCACATACATAGAGTTTTTGAATTATGTAACAGAAATGTTTCTGAGACCGCTAGAAGACTTAAGATGCACAGAAGGACTCTCCAAAGAATATTGTCAAAAAGATCACCAAGATAGATTTCTTAACCTAAAAACTTTTCCTGCGATGAGGCTTAAGATTAGCAATTTAAAACTCTCTGCAAGTAAAAAAGGCTTTGCACCTAGATCAAAAATCGGTTTATCCCAACCTATTAAAGTTCCTAGCCAAACCATACCGAAAAAATAAATAAAACTTACACAAAAAAGTAATTTAATATAATTTAAGAAAAAGAAAAATATACTCTTTCTGAATATATCGTCGTAATTAAAAATTCCGGCTAAATAAGCTGCAACTAAAAAACCGATAAGATATCCAGCAGTTGGTCCAAACATGTATATTAAACCTATACCTTTCTCAGGCGTGCCAGAAAAAACTGGTAGACCTATTGCGCCTTCAAATAAATACAAACATATAGTTCCTAATGCGATTTTCCAGCCAAAAGCAACACCAAGCAACAGAACAACAAATGTTTGCATAGTCATCGGAACTGGATAAAAAGGAATTTTAAACTTTGAAGATAGCGCTAATAATATAGAGCCAATTAAAACTATAAGAGTGTTTCTTAAAATTTTTGCAGTTTTTAAATTATTTATTATTTCCATAAGATCATAATACTTTTTTTGTAGCTTAAATCTACCTTTTTATTAGTTGAACAAAAACGTCCTCTAAATCACCATCATCAGTTATAATATCAAGAATTTTTAATTGTTTCTGTTTTAAATAATCCAACAATTCTTCGATTCTTAAAGTATTTTTGTTGAATGATGCAAAAATGTAATTGTTTTCACCCAGCTCGAAATTTACTTTTCCTAGCTTTAAATTAAGATTTTTTTCAATTTTTTCTACTTTGAATTTAACTTTTTTAGTTTCAATTTTGTTTAAAAGACTTTCTGTGGACTCCAAAGCTATTAAATTTCCTTTATTTAATATTGCTATTCGATCACACATTTCTTGGGCTTCATAAATGTAATGAGTTGTTAGTATGATTGTTACACCTTGATTATTTAATTCTTTTATATTTTTCCATAAATTATTTCTTAACTCAACATCCACTCCAGCGGTAGGTTCATCCAATACTAGTATTGGAGGTTGATGAACCATTGCTTTAGCAATAAGCAACCTTCTCTTCATTCCACCCGAAAGACTCCTTGAGTAAGTATCAGCCTGAGCTTTTAAAGATACAATATTAAGAATTAAATCAGTTATCCTCTCTTTTTTTTTAATACCGTAAAGACCTGCTTGTAAATCCAAAAGTTTTTTGGGGCTAAAAAAAGCATCTAAGTTTACTTCTTGAGGCACAATACCTATTGAAGCTCTTACTTGTCTCGGGTTTTTATCTAAGTCGAAACCCCATACTTCAACTTTTCCTTGAGTTTTAATGACAGTACCGGCCAGTATGTTTAAAAACGTTGTTTTGCCTGCGCCATTAGGGCCCAATAAACCAAATACTTCTCCTCGATTAACATTTAAGTTGATATTATTTAAAGCTTTGACATTTGTGAGTTTTTTTTTGTTTTGCTTGTAGACTTTTGTTAAACTTTTAACAGATAATGCAAATTTGTTCATAAGAGATTAAATTATATCACGAAATTATATTGTATTATAAAATAATGAGTAAAATAAAAAAAACAGATCATTTTTATCTGATTGATGGCTCGGGCTATATTTTTAGAGCTTATTATGCTCTTCCCCCTCTTTCAAGAAAGAGCGATGGACTTCCTACTGGAGCAGTTAGCGGTTTTAGCTCAATGTTATTTAAACTCTTAGAAGACTCAAGATCAGATGATACAGAATTCAAACCTACACATTTTGCAGTAATATTTGACTCCGCGAGAAAAAATTTCAGAAATGAAATTTATAGTGAATATAAAGCAAATAGAGCCGAGGCCCCCGAGGATTTAGCTCCACAATTCGAATATATAAGAAAATCTGTTGAGGCATTTAACTTACCATCAATAGAGCAAATTAATTATGAAGCAGATGATTTAATAGCAACATACGCTAAGAAAATTATTTCGTTGGGAGCTAAAGTTACAATCATATCTTCAGACAAAGATCTCATGCAACTTGTCTCTAGTAAGGTAAGGTTATTTGATCCTATGAAAAGTAAAATAATTGGTGAAAAAGAGGTAATAGAAAAATTTGGGGTTAGTCCAGAAAAAGTAATTGAAGTCCAGTCTTTAGCTGGTGACACATCAGATAATATTCCTGGTGTGCAAGGCGTAGGAATAAAAACTGCTGCTGATCTTATCCAAAAGTATGGGTCTCTTGATAATTTATATAAAAATATAGATAAAATACCGCAAAAAAAAAGGAAAGAAACATTAATAAAAAATAAAAATAATGCTTATTTAAGTAAAAAGCTGGTTAAGTTAAAAGATGATGTTCCAGTTAAAGAGAACTTAGAAAATTTTGAACTCAAAGAGGTGAATAAAGATAAACTTTTTAATTTTCTTAGAGAAATGGAATTTAATAGACTATTAAGTCAAGTTATTGGGTTCTACGGAAATACGAAGGAGATTTCAATTGAGCATAAAAATTCTTTAAATCAAAAAAATGATTTCAATTATAAAAGTTACGAAATAATATCTAATGAAAAACAATTGGATGATTGGATTGAAAATCTTGACAAAAGCTCCGTAATATCTGTAGATACCGAAACTTCTTCTCTCGACCCTTTAGAAGCAGAGTTAGTCGGTGTCTCTTTTTGTTTTGAAAATAATAAGGCATGTTATGTACCTATTGCCCATGTTGAGAAAAAATTAGATAAAAAAATTATAATACACAAAATAAAGAAAATACTTGAAGATCCTAGCATAAAAAAAGTTGGCCAAAACATTAAATATGATTACAGAATATTTCTAAAAGAAGGAATTAGAATTAATCCCATTGATGACACCATGCTTATGTCCTATGTGCTTGATGCTGGAATGAATAGGCATAATTTAGATTTGCTTTCTGAACTTCATCTTGGACATAAACCTATTAGCTACAAAGATCTGACAGGTAGTGGAAAAAAACAATTAAGATTTGCAGAAGTTGACATAAAAAAGGCTGCTGAATATGCTGCAGAAGATGCTGATGTCACTTTCAGGCTCTTCAAAATTTTTGATGAAAGATTAAAAGAAGAAAAACTCAAACATATTTATGAGATATTTGAAAAACCTTTAGTACAAATATTATCTCAAATGGAAACAAATGGAATTAAAGTAGATGATATTTATTTAAGAAAATTATCTAAAAAATTTGAACAACAAATCGAAAAAATTGAAAAAGAAATATACTCAATTGCGAAAAAGAACTTTAATATTGGATCACCAAAACAACTTGGTGAAATTATATATAATGACTTAAAAATTGCTAAACTTAAAAAAACAAAAAAAGGTAGTTTAGCTACCAGCGCTAGTATTTTGGAAGATCTTGCTTTTGAAGGACATAAATTTCCAAAAAAAGTTTTAGAATGGCGACAGTTAACAAAACTTAAAAATACTTACACTGATGCTCTACAAAATCATATTAATAATAAAACAAAAAGAGTTCATACATCTTTTCTTTTAGCAGCAACAAATACCGCAAGATTGGCCTCAAGTGATCCCAATTTACAGAATATTCCAATAAAGTCTCAGGATGGAAGAGAGATAAGAAAAGCCTTCGTGGCTGAAAAAAATAATTTACTTATATCTGCTGACTATAATCAAATAGAAATGAGAATATTGGCGGAACTCGCAGATGTTATAGAATTAAAAAAAGCCTTTAAAAATAACGAGGATATTCATAGTTTGACTGCTAGCCAAGTTTTTAATGTGACACAGAAAAAGGTAACAGATGATCTAAGAAGAAAAGCCAAAGCAATTAATTTTGGAATTATCTATGGTATAACCCAGTATGGTCTTGCAAAACAAATTTCAGTAACAAATCAAGAGGCCTTAGATTTCATTAATTCATATTTTAAAAAATTTCCTGAAATTAAAGACTACATGAATAAAACAGTAAAGTTTTGTAGAACAAATGGTTATGTAAAAAATATTTTTGGAAGAAAAACTCACTTAAGGGGTATCAATGATAAGAATTTTAGTGTTAGAGCCTTTCAAGAAAGAGCAGCAATTAATGCTCCTATACAAGGTTCAGCAGCTGATTTAATAAGATTAGCTATGATCAAGATAAATGACGAAATTAAAGAAAATAAAAAATTGCAATTAAAAATGCTTTTGCAAATTCATGATGAACTTATTTTTGAAACTCCAGTTTCTCAAAAAACAGTGGTTGAAAAGGTAATAAGTAAAGCCATGGTTTCAGTCTCAAAATCAGACAAGCACAAATTTTCAATTCCATTAGAAGTTAATATTAATACGGGTAATAATTGGGAGGAAGCACATTAGCATAATTATTTATCGCCTCATTTTTGACAACTTAATTTTGAAAATTTAAATATGGCAAATACGATAGCACTAGTAGATGATGACAGAAACCTTTTAACAAGTATAAGTGTAGCTTTAGAGAGAGAGGGTTTTAAAGTTCAAACGTATATTGATGGTGAGACAGCTTTAGTAGGATTAACAAGAAACCCACCTGATCTAGCCGTGGTAGATATAAAAATGCCTAGAATGGATGGAGAAGAACTTCTAAAAAAATTGAGAAAAAAAACATCAATTCCAATAATTTTTTTAACATCAAAAGATGAAGAAGTAGATGAACTTTTAGGTTTGAAATTAGGCGCAGATGACTTTGTAAAAAAATCTGGAGGTTTCTCTATGAAAATCCTAATTGAGAGAATAAGAGTCCAATTAAGAAAAAAAACAGACGTTAATAATGAGGAAACAAAAAAATATTATTACTCATGGAAAATTAAAACTTGATCCATCACAATTAGAATGTGAGTGGAATGGTAAGGCTTTGCCCGACAAATTAACAACCACAGAGTTTTTGATAGTTAAAGAGTTGGCAAAAAGACCAGGGGTTATTAAAGAGAGAGCTCATCTGATGGATATCGCATATAAAGAAAATTCTGAAATAGAGGACAGAACTATCGATAGTCATGTAAAAAGAATAAGAAAGAAATTTAAAAAAGTAGATGAAAAATTCTCAGCTATTGAAACTAGATATGGAAGCGGGTATAGATGGAATATTAGTTAATGAGAAAAAAAGATCATCATCGATACTTAAAAAATTTCTCCTATTCAACTTTTTTGTTTTTTTAGTTTTAGGCCTTTTTACCATCTTATATTTAAAAGCCATACAACCAAATTTAATAAAAAAAAGATCATCCAATCATTTTATCATTATTAAAAATACTAATGACCACTTGCAAAGATTAAATATTAATCTTAATAATGAGGACATAACAAAGTTTTTATTATCTACACGATTTCTATTTCAAAATCTAAATAGAGTTCAATTTTTTGATTTAAAAGGCGATTTAGTAGGTGATACAAATATTTTGGATTTGGATCAGACAGTATTTGAAAAAGATGACCAAATTTTAGAAGAGAGTATAGATGGTCAAAAATTTCAAACAAACAAAAAAATTGATAATTATAACTTTAAAGATAGCAATAAAAGCGACAGAGAAATCATAAGAAATTATCAAGGTAAGCCTTTTGTTTTTGACAATATTCAAAAAAATAACTTTTTTATAAATACTTTGAGTGACTTAAGAATTGACGACACAAGAGTTGGATTCATAAAGATAACAGAAGAAGCAAATGATATATTGGTAGCAGTTAAAGAAAGAAAAAATTTTATTTTAAGAACAGTTTTCGCTGTAGGTCTTGTAATATTAATTTTTTCATTATTTTTAAATAAGTACATATTAAAACCTATAAAATTTTTAGTTTACTTTACTGAGTCCATCAAAAATAAGTCAAAACTGAATATCGATATAGACAAGTTATTTATTAGACAAGATGAGGTAGGAAAATTAACTAAGTCGATTGATGAAATGACTAAAGAATTACAAAAGCGAACGACAAGGGCCGAAACATTTTCAACTGACTTAGCTCATGAAATAAGAAACCCGCTAGCCTCCTTAAAAGGCGCCTCAGAGCTTTTAGATAAAAGCAATAATCAGAATGACAGAGATAAATTTTTAAAAATTATAGATCATGACGTATCCAGAATTGAAAGACTCATAACTGACTATTCACAAATGTTAAAAGATGAGGCTTCATTATCTAGAGAAAAAATGAATAAAATAGATCTTTTAGAAGTAATAAATAACGTTGTTGAAGATTTTAAACAAGATTTAGAAAATCAAAATAAGAAAATAAATATTGTAATTACTAAAAACAAGATTAATGGAAGCGGATATAATATATTAGGAATAGAAAGTAGGTTGGAGCAGGTAATTGCTAATCTTTTAGATAATGCGATTTCTTTTAGCTCACATAATCAAAAAATTGAGATTGTTTTGGAAGAAACCACCTCAAATTATTTAGTAATTATAAAAGATGAAGGCCCAGGGTTTGCAGAAAACTCACCTCAAAAAATTTTCAAGAGATTTTACAGTAATAGGCCCAAAAACTTTGGAGAGCATTCTGGATTAGGACTAAATATTGTTAAGAATATTGTTGAATTACATAAAGGTACTATTGCGGCTTCAAATAGAGTCAATTTTAGAGGAGCTCAAATTGAAGTGTTACTTCCAAAAATTCAATAAATTTATTGTGACTTGATAAGCATTATTTATATTGTTAAAACATTTTAAATTATGAAATTAGATTATAAAGTAAAAGACATAAATTTAGCTGAGTTTGGTAGAAAGGAAATATCTCTAGCAGAAACAGAGATGCCTGGTCTAATTGCTCTCAGAAAGGAATATAAAGATCAAAAACCTTTGAAGGGAGCTAATATTTTAGGTTGTTTACACATGACTATTCAAACGGCTGTTCTTATAGAAACATTAATTCAATTAGGTGCTAGCGTTAGATGGTCATCTTGTAATATTTTTTCAACACAAGATCACGCTGCAGCAGCGATAGCAAAAGCAGGTATACCTGTGTATGCTTGGAAAGGTGAAACGGAAGAGGAATATTGGTGGTGCATTAAACAAACTATAGAAGGTGACAAAAAATGGCGGCCAAACATATTATTAGATGATGGTGGAGATCTAACATCTCTTATGCATAAAGAACATAAAGAATTATTAAAATCTGTTAAGGGTGTTTCAGAAGAAACAACAACCGGTATAAAGGCTTTAAAAAAAATGGAGGCAAAAAAAGAGCTTATGATACCTGCAATAAATGTAAATGACTCAGTTACAAAATCAAAGTTTGATAATCTATACGGATGTAGAGAAAGTTTAGTTGATGGAATAAAAAGGGCAACCGATATTATGATGTCGGGCAAAGTAGCAATTGTTGCAGGTTTTGGAGATGTTGGAAAAGGTAGTGCTGCATCTTTGAAACAGGCTGGAGCAAGAGTGATGGTCACCGAAACAGATCCGATATGTGCACTTCAAGCAGCTATGGAAGGCTATGAAGTAGTTTTAATGGATGAATCAATTCAAGATGCAGACATAGTGGTTACAGCTACGGGTAATAAAGATATTGTTACTGCTGACCATGTTAGAAAAATGAAAGATAGAGCTATACTTTGTAATATTGGTCACTTTGACAATGAGATACAAGTGGATGCATTAAAGAATTATAAGTGGGATGAAATTAAACCACAAGTGCATGAGATCGAACTCCCAAGCAAAAAAAGAATTATCCTACTAGCCGAAGGAAGATTAGTAAATTTAGGTTGCGCAACTGGACATCCTAGCTTTGTTATGAGCGCATCGTTTACCAATCAAGTAATTGCACAAATAGAGTTATGGAAAAATTCTAGCAAGTATGAAAATAAAGTCTATGTATTACCAAAACATTTAGATGAAAAAGTTGCAATGTTACATTTAGAAAAAGTCGGAGCTAAATTAACCAAAATGTCAAAAGATCAGGCAGAATACATAAGTGTAAAACCATCAGGACCATTCAAACCAGATACTTATCGCTACTAAAATAGCGGCTAATGATTATTCGATCTTTAGATCAATTAAACCTTCTCTCAAAAAAAATAGCAGATCGTCTTAGAAAAAATGATTATATTTTTTTAATAGGAGAAATAGGAACAGGGAAAACTACCTTTACAAGATACTTGATAAATTACTTACAAAAAAAAGAGGGTAAAAAAACAACAGAAGTATTAAGTCCTACTTTCAACATATTGTATGAATATGATTTTAAAAATTTCAAAATTATGCACTACGATCTATATAGAATAAAAAAAGAAAAAGAACTTAATCATCTAGGTATATTTTCCGATAATAAAACAAATATTAGAATTATAGAGTGGCCTGATTTAATAAAAAAAAAATTATCGAATAAACTAGAAATTTATTTAGATTATACAGAAAATCAAACTGAGAGAAAAGTAAGATTTATTGGATCAGGCAAATGGAAAAATTTTAAATGAATTACAATCTTAAAAAAATATCAGGCGATGCATCATTTAGAGAATTTTACAGATTAAAAAAAGGTAATAAAACTTCAATAATAGTTCAGGCAAATAAAGAAAAATTTAAAAACCTAATAACATATACTATTGTTAATAATATTTTGATAGAAAACGGGATAATTGCGCCAAAATTAATTAGTAATCACATCAAACATGGAATAATGGAAATTTCTGATTTAGGACAAAAGTCCTTTTATGAATTTATTTTTAAAAAAAAGAATAAGTTTTATCACTATAAAAATTTAGTAAAATTAATAATTAAATTACAAAATATAAAGCCAAAAAAAAATTATTATTTAGGAAAAAATAAAGTAAAACTCCAAATATATACAGCTAATAATCTTCACAAAGAGTCAGATTTATTTTTTGATTGGTATTTAAAAAATTGTTTAAAAACTTCAAAAATTCACACAATTAAAAAAATTTTTAGAAAAGAATTAAACCAAATATATAAAAAACTCTATTTTAAAAATGACACATTTGTACACAGAGATTTTCATGCTTCAAATGTTATGCTTAATAAAAAAAAATATGGATTAATCGATAATCAAGATGCAATAATAGGAAATCCATTGTATGATCTAGCCTCTTTGATTGATGATGTTAGGATAAAATTGCCAACTAATTTACAAAAAAAATTATTGAAATTTTACCATCTGAATTCAAAATTAAAAAAAGAAAAGTTTAACAAACTTAAAAATGATTACGATATTTTATCTGTTCAAAGAAATTTTAAAATTTTAGGTGTGTTCGTAAGACTTTGTAAAAGAGATGGTAAATCAAATTATTTAAAATATTTACCCTACACATGGAGTCTTATTGAAAGGCGACTAAAAAATCCTATCTTTAAAAATTTCAATCGTTTATTAAAAAAATATTTAAATATCACCACACTAAAGAAAATTAATCATTTATGAGTATAAAACACGGAATTATATTAGCAGCTGGATTAGGTAAAAGAATGCAACCTTTAACTCTCAAAAAACCAAAACCTTTATTAGAAATTAAAGGAAAAACACTTCTAGAAAGGGCAATTGAACTTTTAATTAACCATGGAGTTGAAGAATTGAGTATTAATATTCATCATTTAGGTGATCAAATTGAAAAATATATTTCAAAACTAAAATTTAAAGCTAACATAAAAATTTCTAATGAAGAGCAACAACTATTAGATACTGGCGGGGGAGTTAAAAAAGGAACGCAAGGATTTAAAGATAACCCTTTTTTTGTAATTAATCCCGATACACTTTGGACTGAAAAATATTCGGAAGAAATTCGGACTCTTGAAAAAATATATTTTAAAGAAAAAACTCCATGTTTGTTGTTGGTAAATAAAGAATTATCTATAGACAAGTCTTTCAAGGGTGATTTTAATTTAAAAAATAAAATTATTACAAAAGATGAGAAAAACCAATATATTTTTACAGGTCTGCAGATAATTTCAAGAGACAATTTAGATTTTATAAGTAAAAAAGTTTTTTCTATGAATGAAGTTTGGAATAATTTAATCTATAAAAAAAATTTATATGGAATTGAGAGTAATCAAAAATTTTATCATCTCAATTCTATAAAGATGTACGAAAAAATTTCTTCGTTAAGTTCTATTGATTAAAAATTATATTTTTAGCCCTTGAATTATCTAAATAAAAATATTTTATGATTTTTAATTTATCATCAAACTCAATTATCAATGGGTTACCTGTTGGAATTTCTAATTCATTAATTTTTGTATCTGAAATTTTGAATAAATATTTACAAAGTGCTCTTAAAGAATTTCCGTGAGCCGAGATTAAAATATTTTTACCAAGATAGAGGTTTTTTTTTATTTCACTATCATAAAAAGGAACGACTCTTTCATAAGTACTTTTTAAAGACTCTGTAAATGGTAATTTATTTTTTGGTATCCCACTATTCAGCGGGCTAAAATTTGATTGATGTTCGCTATCTTTTGCCATTGGGGGAGGCGCTACGTCCCAAGATCGTCTGTATTTTTTAAACAGTTCATCACCAATTTTCTGTTTTGTTTCCTCTTTATTTAAACCGGTTAGTGAGCCATAATGTCTTTCATTTAATTGCCATGCTGCATTAAATTTAAGATCTAAATTGATTGACTCTAAAATGATCGTAAGTGTTTCTATTGCTCTTTTTAAGAAAGAGGTGTAACAGATATCAATCTTAATATTTATTTTTTTTAGCAATTCGCCTGATTTTTTTGCTTCCTTTTTACCAATATCTGAAAGGTTTATATCTACCCAACCAGTGAATCTATTTTCAGCATTCCAGGTGCTTTGACCATGTCTAGTTAAGATAAGTTTACTCATATTATGTTAATACGATATATTGTAATATATCAAAATTAAAATGAATAATAGTATCTTTAGCAGCTCCAAATATTTTTTTTATTTTTCATTGATTGTATTATTCATTTTGTATTTATTTCCTGGAAGCTTAATCGGGTATTTCTTGTATGGCAACCTGAATACGCAACCTGATTTAATTTCAAATCCTTTAGGAACGTCTATCAATCATTTAATATCATTTTTCTATCTGAGTATTTTAGGTTTTATGTTTCGTATATATCAAAAAAAATTTATAAATAGCTTTTCTTTTCTATTTTTAGCCTCAATAATTCTGGAAGTATTACATTATTTTATTCCTAACAGAGCTTTTGAACTAAATGATTTATATGCAAATATCGCCGGAGTTGTATTTGCATTTGTTTTATGTAATTTTTTAAAAAGGATAATATCTTGATTAAATAAAATTATTTTTTGATAATTCATCTTTGTGAAAACAATAATTATAATTTTAATATTAACTACAAACTTATTTGCCGAAGAAATAATTGGGATTTCCAAAGTTATTGATGGCGATACTATTCATATTAATAATTTCAAAATAAGATTAGAGGGTATTGATGCTCCTGAAATGAGACAAAAATGTAAGAAAGAGTTTTTAAAAATTTCATCTACAATTGGTTTTATTTTTTATAAAGATTATAATTGTGGAGAGGTATCAAAAAAAAAATTAAAGGACAAAATCAAAGAATCAGAAATCAAATGCATATCCTCATCAAAAGATAGATATAAAAGACATATTGCTACCTGTTTTAAGGGACAAACAAACTTAAATCAATGGATGGTAAGAAACGGATATGCAATAGCCTATAGAAGGTACAACAAAAAATATATACCGGATGAAGATTTTGCAAAAGAAAATAAACTAGGATTGTGGAAAGGAAAATTTATGGACCCAGAAAAATGGAGAAAGCTTAATTAATTTTTAGTATAAATAAATAAGTGATTCTCTCAAAAATAAAAATTTTTATCTTAATTTTTTTAATCGTTTCAGGATGCTCATCCATACCTAAAAATACTCAAAATAGTTGTGAAATTTTTGAAGAAAGATATTTATGGTATAAACATGTGAAAACATCTTATAAAAAGTGGGGAGCGCCTATTCATTTACAACTTGCTTTTGTGAAAAAAGAAAGCGATTTTAATTGGTTAGCTAAACCGCCAAGAACTAGATTATTTAAGGTAATACCTTTTAAAAGACCCTCCTCATCTTTTGGTTACTCCCAAGCAGTTAAAGGTACTTGGGAACAGTATAAAAGAGAGACTAAAAGTCCTTTTGCAACGCGCGCAAGATTTAAAGATTCT
>JPUP01000095.1 GCA_001321855.1 SAR11 cluster bacterium PRT-SC02 | reverse complement strand
GGGTGGCGGTTCTGAGGGTGGCGGTTCTGAGGGAGGCGGTTCCGGTGGTGGCTCTGGTTCCGGTGATTTTGATTATGAAAAGATGGCAAACGCTAATAAGGGGGCTATGACCGAAAATGCCGATGAAAACGCGCTACAGTCTGACGCTAAAGGCAAACTTGATTCTGTCGCTACTGATTACGGTGCTGCTATCGATGGTTTCATTGGTGACGTTTCCGGCCTTGCTAATGGTAATGGTGCTACTGGTGATTTTGCTGGCTCTAATTCCCAAATGGCTCAAGTCGGTGACGGTGATAATTCACCTTTAATGAATAATTTCCGTCAATATTTACCTTCCCTCCCTCAATCGGTTGAATGTCGCCCTTTTGTCTTTGGCGCTGGTAAACCATATGAATTTTCTATTGATTGTGACAAAATAAACTTATTCCGTGGTGTCTTTGCGTTTCTTTTATATGTTGCCACCTTTATGTATGTATTTTCTACGTTTGCTAACATACTGCGTAATAAGGAGTCTTAATCATGCCAGTTCTTTTGGGTATTCCGTTATTATTGCGTTTCCTCGGTTTCCTTCTGGTAACTTTGTTCGGCTATCTGCTTACTTTTCTTAAAAAGGGCTTCGGTAAGATAGCTATTGCTATTTCATTGTTTCTTGCTCTTATTATTGGGCTTAACTCAATTCTTGTGGGTTATCTCTCTGATATTAGCGCTCAATTACCCTCTGACTTTGTTCAGGGTGTTCAGTTAATTCTCCCGTCTAATGCGCTTCCCTGTTTTTATGTTATTCTCTCTGTAAAGGCTGCTATTTTCATTTTTGACGTTAAACAAAAAATCGTTTCTTATTTGGATTGGGATAAATAATATGGCTGTTTATTTTGTAACTGGCAAATTAGGCTCTGGAAAGACGCTCGTTAGCGTTGGTAAGATTCAGGATAAAATTGTAGCTGGGTGCAAAATAGCAACTAATCTTGATTTAAGGCTTCAAAACCTCCCGCAAGTCGGGAGGTTCGCTAAAACGCCTCGCGTTCTTAGAATACCGGATAAGCCTTCTATATCTGATTTGCTTGCTATTGGGCGCGGTAATGATTCCTACGATGAAAATAAAAACGGCTTGCTTGTTCTCGATGAGTGCGGTACTTGGTTTAATACCCGTTCTTGGAATGATAAGGAAAGACAGCCGATTATTGATTGGTTTCTACATGCTCGTAAATTAGGATGGGATATTATTTTTCTTGTTCAGGACTTATCTATTGTTGATAAACAGGCGCGTTCTGCATTAGCTGAACATGTTGTTTATTGTCGTCGTCTGGACAGAATTACTTTACCTTTTGTCGGTACTTTATATTCTCTTATTACTGGCTCGAAAATGCCTCTGCCTAAATTACATGTTGGCGTTGTTAAATATGGCGATTCTCAATTAAGCCCTACTGTTGAGCGTTGGCTTTATACTGGTAAGAATTTGTATAACGCATATGATACTAAACAGGCTTTTTCTAGTAATTATGATTCCGGTGTTTATTCTTATTTAACGCCTTATTTATCACACGGTCGGTATTTCAAACCATTAAATTTAGGTCAGAAGATGAAATTAACTAAAATATATTTGAAAAAGTTTTCTCGCGTTCTTTGTCTTGCGATTGGATTTGCATCAGCATTTACATATAGTTATATAACCCAACCTAAGCCGGAGGTTAAAAAGGTAGTCTCTCAGACCTATGATTTTGATAAATTCACTATTGACTCTTCTCAGCGTCTTAATCTAAGCTATCGCTATGTTTTCAAGGATTCTAAGGGAAAATTAATTAATAGCGACGATTTACAGAAGCAAGGTTATTCACTCACATATATTGATTTATGTACTGTTTCCATTAAAAAAGGTAATTCAAATGAAATTGTTAAATGTAATTAATTTTGTTTTCTTGATGTTTGTTTCATCATCTTCTTTTGCTCAGGTAATTGAAATGAATAATTCGCCTCTGCGCGATTTTGTAACTTGGTATTCAAAGCAATCAGGCGAATCCGTTATTGTTTCTCCCGATGTAAAAGGTACTGTTACTGTATATTCATCTGACGTTAAACCTGAAAATCTACGCAATTTCTTTATTTCTGTTTTACGTGCAAATAATTTTGATATGGTAGGTTCTAACCCTTCCATTATTCAGAAGTATAATCCAAACAATCAGGATTATATTGATGAATTGCCATCATCTGATAATCAGGAATATGATGATAATTCCGCTCCTTCTGGTGGTTTCTTTGTTCCGCAAAATGATAATGTTACTCAAACTTTTAAAATTAATAACGTTCGGGCAAAGGATTTAATACGAGTTGTCGAATTGTTTGTAAAGTCTAATACTTCTAAATCCTCAAATGTATTATCTATTGACGGCTCTAATCTATTAGTTGTTAGTGCTCCTAAAGATATTTTAGATAACCTTCCTCAATTCCTTTCAACTGTTGATTTGCCAACTGACCAGATATTGATTGAGGGTTTGATATTTGAGGTTCAGCAAGGTGATGCTTTAGATTTTTCATTTGCTGCTGGCTCTCAGCGTGGCACTGTTGCAGGCGGTGTTAATACTGACCGCCTCACCTCTGTTTTATCTTCTGCTGGTGGTTCGTTCGGTATTTTTAATGGCGATGTTTTAGGGCTATCAGTTCGCGCATTAAAGACTAATAGCCATTCAAAAATATTGTCTGTGCCACGTATTCTTACGCTTTCAGGTCAGAAGGGTTCTATCTCTGTTGGCCAGAATGTCCCTTTTATTACTGGTCGTGTGACTGGTGAATCTGCCAATGTAAATAATCCATTTCAGACGATTGAGCGTCAAAATGTAGGTATTTCCATGAGCGTTTTTCCTGTTGCAATGGCTGGCGGTAATATTGTTCTGGATATTACCAGCAAGGCCGATAGTTTGAGTTCTTCTACTCAGGCAAGTGATGTTATTACTAATCAAAGAAGTATTGCTACAACGGTTAATTTGCGTGATGGACAGACTCTTTTACTCGGTGGCCTCACTGATTATAAAAACACTTCTCAGGATTCTGGCGTACCGTTCCTGTCTAAAATCCCTTTAATCGGCCTCCTGTTTAGCTCCCGCTCTGATTCTAACGAGGAAAGCACGTTATACGTGCTCGTCAAAGCAACCATAGTACGCGCCCTGTAGCGGCGCATTAAGCGCGGCGGGTGTGGTGGTTACGCGCAGCGTGACCGCTACACTTGCCAGCGCCCTAGCGCCCGCTCCTTTCGCTTTCTTCCCTTCCTTTCTCGCCACGTTCGCCGGCTTTCCCCGTCAAGCTCTAAATCGGGGGCTCCCTTTAGGGTTCCGATTTAGTGCTTTACGGCACCTCGACCCCAAAAAACTTGATTTGGGTGATGGTTCACGTAGTGGGCCATCGCCCTGATAGACGGTTTTTCGCCCTTTGACGTTGGAGTCCACGTTCTTTAATAGTGGACTCTTGTTCCAAACTGGAACAACACTCAACCCTATCTCGGGCTATTCTTTTGATTTATAAGGGATTTTGCCGATTTCGGAACCACCATCAAACAGGATTTTCGCCTGCTGGGGCAAACCAGCGTGGACCGCTTGCTGCAACTCTCTCAGGGCCAGGCGGTGAAGGGCAATCAGCTGTTGCCCGTCTCACTGGTGAAAAGAAAAACCACCCTGGCGCCCAATACGCAAACCGCCTCTCCCCGCGCGTTGGCCGATTCATTAATGCAGCTGGCACGACAGGTTTCCCGACTGGAAAGCGGGCAGTGAGCGCAACGCAATTAATGTGAGTTAGCTCACTCATTAGGCACCCCAGGCTTTACACTTTATGCTTCCGGCTCGTATGTTGTGTGGAATTGTGAGCGGATAACAATTTCACACAGGAAACAGCTATGACCATGATTACGCCAAGCTTGCATGCCTGCAGGTCGACTCTAGAGGATCCCCGGGTACCGAGCTCGAATTCACTGGCCGTCGTTTTACAACGTCGTGACTGGGAAAACCCTGGCGTTACCCAACTTAATCGCCTTGCAGCACATCCCCCTTTCGCCAGCTGGCGTAATAGCGAAGAGGCCCGCACCGATCGCCCTTCCCAACAGTTGCGCAGCCTGAATGGCGAATGGCGC
>JPUP01000094.1 GCA_001321855.1 SAR11 cluster bacterium PRT-SC02 | reverse complement strand
GATTTATTACCTTGCTCAATGTGGAACTGCAGTTGGAACTGGAATAAATACCAAAAAAAATTTTGACAAAAAAATTGTTAATGAAATAAAAAAAATAACTAAATTACCATTTAAGGTAGCCTCAAACAAATTTGCTGCCTTAGCTGCTCACGACTCAATTGTAAATTTTTCAGGTACATTAAACACGACCGCTGTTTGTTTAATGAAAATTGCTAATGATATTAGATTTCTTGGATCTGGTCCAAGAGCTGGTTATGGCGAGTTGATTCTTCCAGCTAATGAGCCGGGCTCATCTATAATGCCTGGAAAAATTAATCCAACTCAGTCTGAGGCTGTAACTATGGTCTGTGTCAAAGTAATTGGAAACCATAATGGTATTACTATGGCAGGATCACATGGGCATTTCGAATTAAATGTTTTTAAACCTTTAATAATCCATAATATTCTACAATCAATTGAAATAATGGCTGACTCCTCAAAAACTTTTGCGCTTCATTGTATAAAGGGAATTAAAGCTGACAAAAAAAGGATTAAATTTTTATTAGATAATTCATTGATGCTTGTAACTGCTCTAGCCCCTAAAATTGGTTATGACAAAGCTGCTTACATAGCAAAAATAGCACATAAAAATAATACAACTTTGAAAGAGGAAGTTGTAAAAAATAAAATTTTGACGGAGAATGAATTCAATAAACTTATGAAGCCAATATCAATGACAAAGCCAAAATAATTGACTGGTTCAAACTAAACTCTTCACAATTCTTCAAAAAAACTTTATTTATATAATACTAAAATATGGACTCGAATAATAATATTTTAAATAATTTAAATAACGCTCAGAAAGAGGCTGTTCTTAATACTGAGGGACCAAATCTTATAGTTGCTGGAGCTGGGTCTGGAAAAACAAGAGTGCTTACAACTAAACTTGCTTATATTATTCAACAGAAAAAAGCTTGGCCTAATCAAATTCTATGCGTAACCTTCACTAATAAAGCTGCAAGGGAAATGCAAAATAGAGTTATGAGTTTCCTTAAGGGAGATAAGAGTGCTGTATCTTGGTTAGGCACCTTTCATTCTATCAGCGTAAAATTTCTTAGGAGACATGCTGAAGCTTTAAACTTTAAATCAAATTTTACAATAATAGATACTGAGGATCAGAAGAAACTTGTCAAAAGGATCTCGGAAGCAGAAAACATCGATGCTAAAAAAATTTCACCAAACTTTATTTTGTCATTTATAGATAAATGGAAAAATAAAGGTCTTTTGCCAAATGAAGTTCAAAAAAATAATTTGTCTGTTTTAGAAAAAAAAATATTATCAGTTTACACAATTTACCAAAATAAAATTAAGGATTTAAATTCTTTAGATTTTGGTGATCTTATTCTCTATTGTGTTAAATTGTTTGAAAACAATGATGATATAAGGGGAATTTATCAAAGTAATTTCAAATATATTTTGGTAGATGAATTTCAAGATACAAATTTTATTCAAAATAAATGGTTAAGTCTTTTAGTAAACAAAAATAGCAATATTTGTTGCGTAGGAGATGATGACCAATCAATTTATAGTTGGAGAGGTGCAGAAATAAAAAACTTTTTGACATTTGATAAAATGTATCCCAATTGTAAAATTTTTAAACTTGAACAAAATTATAGATCAACAAAAAATATTTTACAAACTGCTTCAAGTTTAATTTCAAAAAATAGCAATAGAGTTGGAAAGAATCTTTGGTCAGAGAGTAAAGGTGGAGAACTTGTAAAATTAAATTGTTATGGAACTGGTAGAGATGAAGCTCAAGGAATAAGTGATATAATTGAAAATATTATTAATAAAAAATATTCACTAAATAATGTGTGTATTTTAGTGAGAGCTATATTTCAAACAAGAGAATTTGAGGAAAGATTTTTAAAAATAGGAATTGGTTACCGTGTTTTAGGAGGAATCAAGTTTTACGAAAGAGCAGAAATAAAGGACATAATCTCATATTTGAGAATTGTAAATCAAAAATATGATGATTTGGCATTAGAAAGAGTGCTTGGTGTTCCAAAAAGAGGAATTGGAGATACTACGATAAACAAACTATACGAGCTATGCGCTAAAGACAAAATTTGTTTAGAAGACGCTATAATTAAATTATTAGAGACTAATCAATTAAAGCCCAAAATAAAATCTGCATTGGATTTATTAATTAATATGTTGCAAAAATGGAGGGATGACTCCAAAAAAATGAAGCATTATGATTTAACAAAATTAATATTAGACGAATCTGGTTACTCATCTATTTTAAAAAATAAAAAAGATATAAATAACGAAAATAGATTAGAAAATATAAAAGAATTAATTAGAGCAATGAATGAATATGATAATTTACAAAGTTTCTTAGAACATGTGTCTCTTGCAACATCTATTGACCAAGAGTGGGAAGGTGAAAAAGTTAATTTAATGACAATGCACGCTGCAAAAGGTTTAGAGTTTGACGTTGTTTTTTTACCAGGTTGGGAAGAGGGTTTATTCCCCCATCAAAAGTCTCTTGAAGAAAAAGGTGACTTTGCATTAGAAGAGGAGAGAAGACTTGCTTATGTGGGAATAACAAGAGCAAGGAAAGAAGCTTTTTTATCTTTTGCGATGAAAAGAGCTTATCATGGAGATTGGATGGAAAGTTTACCCTCGAGATTCGTTAATGAGTTGTCAGACGAATGTATTGAAAAAAATGAGATACATAAAGAATCCAAAATGGAGGATTTTGATTTTGATCAAGACATATCATTTGAGGATAATCAAGAATATAGAAGCCCGGGTTGGAACAGATTAAAAAAAAATAAATTAATAAAATGGAAAAAATAAAAAAAATTAAAAACTTTATTAATTTAAAAAACCTAGATGGTTATATAATACCAAAAAACGACGACTTTTTTAGTGAATATGTTCCAAATCATAAAGATAGACTTAAAAAAATTTCAGGGTTCACTGGGTCCTATGGATTTGCACTTATACTTAAAAAAGAAAACTACTTATTTGTAGATGGCAGATATACTTTGCAAGCAAATAAGGAAGCTGGTCAAAAATTTAAAATAATAACAATTCCAAAAAAAAAACCTGAGCATATTTTAAAGGGTAAAAATTTAAAAATCGGATATAATCCCCAAGTTCATACCGAAGAAAATTTAAAAAGATTATTTTTAAGGACTAAATGTAAATTATTTGAAGTAAAAGAAGGTAATTTAATTAATCAAAATAATTTCACTAAAAAAAAAATTATTAAAGTATTCAAATTAAAAGATAACGAGGCAGGTGAGTCTATTAAAAGTAAATTAAAAAAAATTGTTTATAATTTAAATAAACAAAAATTAGATCTCCAATTTATCACGTCATCAGAAAATGCGTCATGGTTGCTGAACATAAGAAGTGATGAAAATCAATATACACCTATAGTTAAAAGTAGAGTTATAGTGGAAAAAAATGGAAAAATATTTTTATTTCTAGATTCAAACAATATTAAACATAAATTATTTAAAAATTTTGAAAATGTAAAAATAATAGATGTTAAATTTATAAAATTATTCCTATCTAGAATAAAAAGTAAAAAGATATGTATTGATAAAAACACGTGCTCTATTTACTTAAAAAATATTTTAGAAAAAAACAATAAAATTATTTACTCAGTCGACCCAATTTATTTATTAAAATCTAAGAAAAATCAAATTGAGATAAATAATATTAAAAAGGCACATTTGCTTGATGGAGTTGCAGTGACACGATTTTTAATCTGGATAAAAAATAATTTTGAAAAGAAAAGAATAAGTGAGATAAATGCACAAAATAAATTATTAAAATTTAGGAAAGAATTTAAAAAATTTGTGTCATTAAGCTTTCCTACTATATCTGGAACTGGAGCTAACGCAGCAGTTATTCATTATAGGGCATCGCCTCAAACCAATAAGATTTTAAAAAAAGGAGAACTGTACTTAGTTGACTCCGGTGGACAATATAAGTTTGGCACCACTGATGTAACGAGAACTATATCTCTAAAAAATTATGATGATAGAATAAAAGAAATTTACACTAGAGTTTTAAAAGGACATATAGCAGTTGCAAATTTCAAAATAAAAAAAAACACCACTGGATCGCAGATTGATTTAGCTGCAAGAAATTTTTTAAAACAAAAAAATTTGAACTATAATCATGGAACAGGACATGGCGTTGGTTACTTTGCAAATGTTCATGAAGGTCCTCAAGCAATATCAATTGGAAATAAAGTAAAGTTGCTAAAAGGTATGGTATTATCAAATGAGCCTGGGTATTACGAAAAAGATAAATTTGGGATAAGAATTGAAAACCTTATAATTTTAAATAAATCAAGTAAGAAAAATTTAAAATTTGAAAATCTTACATTGGTGCCTATCGATAAAAATCTTATAATCAAAGAGTTAATGAGTATGGATGAAATAAAATGGTTAAATAATTATCATAAAACCGTTTTTTTCAAGTTAAATAAATTTATGAATTATAAAGAAAGATCTATCCTGAAAGATCAATGTTCAAATATTTAATAGTTTATAAAATTCTAATTCATTAATAGTTTTTATTCCGAGGTTTTTGGCTTTAATAACTTTTGATTTAGTTGGTTTAGAATTTCCAAGAATTAACAAATCTAATTTTTTTGACACCGAGCCTAAAACTTTTCCGCCTTCATTTTCTACTATAGACTTTGCCTCTGATCTACTTATTTTTTCCATACCCCCTGTAAAAAGTATTGTTTTATCTTTTAAGATTCCATTTTTTTTAGAATTTGTGAAATTTTGAACCTTAAGAGATTTAACAAGATTATTAAAAATAGTTATATTTTTTTTATTTGAGAAAAAACTTTCTATAGATTTGATTTGAGTTTCACCTATTCCGTCTAAATCACTAATATTATTTAAAATGGTTTTAATATTTCTAGAGTTAGATAGCTGAAGAAAGCTTGATACTGATCCGAAAAAATTAGCTAGTATTTTAGCATTTTCTTGTCCAATATGTCTTATTCCTAAAGAAAAAATAAATCTATTTAATGATATCTTTTTTGATTTATCGATAGCTGAAGAAAGATTTTTTATAGACGTTTTTCCCCATCCTTCAAGTTTTTCGATTTTTTCATAATTAAGATTAAATATATCCGCTGGTTCCTTTATTAATTTGATTTCCCAAAAGTTATCGATTACTTTTTTTCCTAAACCTTCAATATTAAATGCATCTTTCGAAACTATATGTTTTAGTTTTTCTTTAGCGATAAAACTGCAATCATAACCCTTTGTGCACCTTCTAACGGCATCTTCTTTTTTAGTTGATGAACTTATTTCTTTTATTGTTTTAGATCCACATAAACATCTATTGGGAAATTCAAATTTTTTACTGTTCGAAGTTCTTTTTGAAGTATCTACTGACAAAACTTTTGGAATTACATCTCCTGCCCGCTCTATAATAACGGTATCATGAATCCTAATATCCTTTCTTATAATTTCATCCTCGTTGTGAAGAGTCGTGTTAGATACCACAACGCCTCCAACAGTTACTGGCTCGACTTTAGCAACAGGAGTAATCGCTCCAGTTCTTCCAACTTGAATAATTATATCTTTAATTTTAGTTTCTGCTTTCTCAGATGAGAATTTGTAAGCGGTCGCCCATCTAGGTGAATTAGCGGTATTACCAAGACGGTTTTGAAGATTAATATTGTTAACTTTGTAAACTAGACCATCAATATCGTAATCCAAACTTGATCTTAACTTTTCTATCTCTTTGTGTTGTTTTTCTATTTGATCTAAATTTATGACTAATTTATTTAATTTATTAACTGAAAAGCCCCATTTAATTAATTTACTTAAAAAATCTGTCTGTTTAGAGAATATTTGAGGATTAATGTTGCCCATGCCATAAGCATAAAATTTTAATGGTATTTTAGATGTTACTCTGGGATCTTTTTGCCTCAAGGATCCTCCAGCAGCATTTCTAGGATTAGCAAATTTATCCTTAATTTTATGAAAATCTTTTTTACCGATGTAAACCTCCCCTCTCACCTCCACAATTTCTGGTATATTCTTATCACTAATAACTTTTGGAATTTGCTTAATTGTTTTTAAATTTTGTAAAATATCCTCTCCTATAAATCCATCGCCTCTTGATAAACCTTTGATTAGTTTTCCTTTTTCATAAGTTAGTGAAGCTGAAATTCCATCAATTTTTGGCTCGGAGGAAAGTTCAATTTTTTCTTCCTTCATATTTAAATATTTCTGAATTTTTTTTAAAAAATCTTTTATATCATCTAAATTAAAAGAATTTGAAAGTGATAACATAGCAATTGAGTGTTTAATTTTTTTAAATTTATTAGTAACTGGAGCACCAACTATAATGCTTACTGAACCATATTTTGATTTTAAAAATTTATATTTATTTTCAATATTAATTAAATTTTCCTTTAAAATATCGTATTCAGAATCAGAAACTTTTGGATTATCATCGTTATAATAATAATTGTTATATTTTTTTAATTTTTTTACCTTTTCTAAATAATCACTTTCTATATCTTTTGCTATCTTTTTCATCTAACCAAGTATTTTTTTAATTGTCCTTTTGATAAGACCATCTTCTTCATTTTTTTTTGTCTTAATTTCCTCGTTAGTTGGAATTTTATAATTCTTATTCAGAACTTGATAAGAGCGTTTATACCATTCACTAGAATTATAATTATAACCCAAAATATTTGCGGTTCTGTTTGCCTGTTCTTTAAGACCAAGGGTGTGATATACTTCTACAAGTCTATGAAGTGCTTCCTCTATAAAGATAGTTGTTTGATAGTTTTCAACAACATATTTTAATCTGTTTGTAGCCGGTATCCATTTTTTCTTTTTTATATAGTATCTTGCAAGATACATTTCTTTGGCTGCGAGTTGATTGTTAACTAGGTCTAGCTTAAATTTAAGATCTAATGCATAATCATTTTCTTTATATTTTTTTAAATAATTTTCAATTTGTTCTTTGGCATCAATAAGAGGTTGAATATCTTTTTTTTCATCTAGAATATTTTCGTAAGATATCATTGCTAATAAATATTCAGCATAAGCAACGTCTTTATTTGATGGATATTTTTTGATAAACATATTTAGTTGTTCTTTAGAGTCTGAATAAAAATTTATCATGTAAAGACAATAACCGCTTAATAACAAAGATTTTGATACAACTTCTCTGTTACTTGTTAATAATTGAATTTCTTGAAACTTATTTGATGCAAAAAAATACTCGCCCTTGTTAATAGCTGCTAGTGCTTCATTATAAACTTCATCATATCTTATTTGAGTTTCAACTTTAGCTTCTTTTTTTCCTCCACAA
>JPUP01000093.1 GCA_001321855.1 SAR11 cluster bacterium PRT-SC02 | reverse complement strand
TTACACGCTTTCCAAGCGTGCGCCTTCAACCACTCGGCCACCTCTCCTAAAAGATCTCCCCAGAAACAATTTTTGATAAATTATTTATGAAATCTTTTTTATTAGGTAAGATATTTTTTTTCATCTCTTGTTGAATAGAGTTGTAATTTTCTCTTATAAAATAAAGAATTTTTAAAAGACTTTTTTCGTTTCTTTCAACTGCAAATATTCCTTTTTTTTCTCCAATAATATGCTCAATGTCCTTGAAGATTATAACCGGTCTTAACCTTGATAATGCTTCCAGTAAAGCCATGGGATGCCCCTCTGTAAAAGATGGAAGAATGAAAATGTTGCATTCATCATAAAAATTTATTAATTTTTTTTGATCTTTTTCAATAGGATAAATTTTTGTATTTTTATATTTCAATTTTTTATGATTTTTATCGGATCCAACTATGGTTAGAGATAAATTTTCATTCAAGGACTGTAACAAATTATCAAGTGAAAATACCCCTTTTTCAACTTTAACTCTTCCAACATATAATAATTTAAAATCTTTAATGTTTTTTTCAGATATATTTCTTAACCAATTATCGTCTAGTTCTGAAGGCTCTACAACGAATCCTTTTTTTTTCATTAATATATGTTTTCTACAACTAATAAGAATACTTTTTTTTGCAGTATAATTAAACATGAGATTATAAATTTTGGGTCCTATTGAACCAATTATTTTTTTGTATTCCTCGTAACCATTGCTTCTTAAATATGTAAAAATTTTTTTTTTAAATAAACTTAATATAAAAACTGATAAAAATGTAAAGGGAGATATAGATAAAACTAAATAGATAGAATTATTATCTTTTCTCTCGTCAAAAATTTTTTGAATATAGGAAAAAATGTTTGTATAGGTCTCTATTTTTTTTGTTTCTAGATTGTGAGCCCGCTTAAATTTACTCTTTCTACCTATAATCTCAATTTGAAATTTTTTTTTTAATTCATCTGGTAAAGATTTTTCGGCAATATTATCACAGCTAAAATTACCATCTGAGTCGTAAAATTTCTCATTAGAAACAATTACTATTTTTTTGATCATTAAAAGTTTATTATTCCACACTTTGTGCCAATAATTCTGTAATTATAAGAGTTAGAATTTACAAATTCATTGAAAGCTTGGTAGGCGCCATCCCATGCATGATTATTTTTAATATCGTCAACTATTATAATTCCTCCTGAAACCATATTTTTTTTTAAATTATTTAACGCAATTATTGTTGGCTTATACAGGTCAACGTCCAAAATAACTAGTTTTAATGGAGAAATTAATTTAAAATCAAATTTTTTGATGTCTGCTTTTATAGGTTTGACAAAATTAAAGTTTTTGAAATTTTTTTTCCATCTTTCGAAATTATTATAACTAAAACCTCTTAATTCTTCCATGCTTTTTTGTCTGTTCTGAATTTCAAAATCAATATCTTCTTTTTCAAAAGACGAAAAAGTATCTATACAAAAAAACTTTTCTTTATAATTTAGCAATTTTAAATGTTCACATATAAATCTCGTTGTCATACCACGCGCTACACCAATTTCGCAAATAGAGCCGCTTAATTCTTTCGTTTTTTCTATTGAGAGAATAATTTCAGAAAGTTGAATTGGTTCTAAATTATAAGAATAGCTTGGCGCTCCAAAACGAGTGTAATTAAAGATAAATTTCTTAATATTTTCAAGTATTATTTTTTTCATCTAGAAGACTAATTCTCTTTATTTATTTTTAAAACTCCAATAAAAGCCTCTTGGGGAATTTCTACTTTTCCAAACTGTTTAGCTCTAGCTTTACCTTTTTTTTGTTTCTCTAAAAGTTTTCTTTTTCTATCCATAGCGCCGCCACCATGAATTTTTGTTAGTACGTCTTTTTTGAAACCTTTTATCGACTCTCTAGCTATAATTTTTGAACCGATTGCTGCTTGAATTGGTATCATAAAGTTATGACGCGGAATTAGATCTTTTAGTTTTTCGCAAACTTGCCTACCTGTTTTTTGGGCAAACTCTTTATGAATTATCATAGCAAGAGCATCTACGGTTTCACCATTAACTAATATTGCTAATTTTACTAATTCTCCTTCTCTGTGCCCAATAATTTCGTAATCAAAACTAGCATAACCACTGGAAACTGATTTAAGTCTATCATAAAAATCAAACACCACCTCATTTAATGGCATTTCATATGTCAAAACTGCTCTTTTTCCAGAGTAGTTTAAATTTGTTTGAACACCTCTTTTATCCTGGCAAATTTTTATAATTGATCCTAAATATTCATCAGGAGTTATGATGGTAGCTTTTATCCACGGCTCCTCGATTTTTTCAATCTGACTTGGATCGGGCATGTTAGTAGGGTTTTGTAAATTTAAAGTTTCACCATTATTTTTTTTAATCTTATAGATTACACCGGGAGTGGTAGTTATAAGGTTAACATCAAATTCTCTCTCAAGTCTTTGTGTTATTATTTCGAGATGCAGTAAACCTAAGAAGCCACATCTGAAACCTAATCCTAAAGCGCTTGATGATTCTGCCTCAAAAGAAAAACTTGCATCATTTAATTGAAGTTTTGCCAGGCCGTCTTTTAGTTTTTGATATTCTGAACTATCCACGGGAAATAGACCGCAGAAAACAACTGGCTTACTTGGCTTAAATCCTGGCAAGGGAGTATCTATTGGATTAACGGCTTCACAAATTGTGTCTCCAACTTTTGTTTCTTGTAAAGTTTTAATACCAGTGATTATGAAACCAATTTCTCCTGCGCTTAGCTCTTTTACATCAATTGGTTTAGGAGTAAATATCCCAACTCTCTCTATTACATAAGTCTTATTGCTGGACATAAATTTTATTTTCATATTCTTTTTTATTGATCCGTCTATTATTCTTACCAAAATTACAACTCCCAAATAACTATCATACCAGCTATCAACTAAAAGTGATTTTAATTTATTCGGTTTATCTCCTTTAGGAGGTGGAAGTTTGTTTACAATTGTCTCTAATATTTCATCAATGCCTTCTCCTGTTTTGCCTGAACAACTTATAGCATTCGAAGTGTCAATCCCAATTACATCCTCAATCTCTTTTTTTGTTTTTTCAATATCTGAAGCAGGCAAATCAATTTTGTTTAATATTGGAATTATTTCTTGATCAATGTCTAATGCTTGATAAACATTGGCTAATGTTTGGGCCTCAACACCTTGAGAGCTGTCAACAATTAAAAGAGACCCTTCGCATGCCGATAAAGATCTGCTTACCTCATAACTAAAATCAACGTGTCCAGGTGTATCAATTATGTTGAAGGTATAATCATTTCCATTTTTAGATTTATAATTTAATCTCACAGTTTGTGCCTTAATAGTAATTCCTCGCTCCCTTTCAATATCCATTGAGTCTAGAACTTGTTCTTTCATCTCTCTATCGGTCAAGCCACCACATCTATGTATAATTCGATCAGCAATTGTAGATTTTCCATGGTCAATATGAGCTATGATTGAAAAATTTCTTATTTTATTTATTTCAGTCATTTAGGATCTTATACTTCCACCAGTTTTTTGCTGAACAATCTTTATAATACTTTTACAGATTTGATTGAGGTCATTATCAGAAAGAGTTTTCTCATCGGATTGAATAGTAACATTAATTGCAACTGATTTTTTTCCATCTGGTAAATTTTCGCCTTCAAATACATCGAAAATACTCACAAATTTTATAACTGAGGGATTTACATCTCTAATAAGATTTTTTAGATTTCCTACTTTATAATCTTTGTTTAATATAAAAGCAAAATCTCTCTCAGATTTTTGAAAATCTGATACTTTAAAATTACCCTTTAATAATCTTAATTTTTTCTCTTGAAGAGGAATGTTATTTAAATATATTTCAAAACCATAAATATTTTTTTCTTTTAAGTCCATTTTAGAAATAATGGTTGGATGTATTTCCCCAAAAAATGCTAATGTTTTATTTTCTTTGACTACTGAACCTGATCTTCCTGGGTGGTAGTAATTTTTTGAATCAGCATTAACATTGAACTGCTTCTCATTTAATCCAAGCTCCTTTAAACATTGCAGTACATCTGCTTTGACATCAAATACATCTACACCTCTAGTTTTTTCAGACCAGCTTTTTTTATTAAACTTGCCTGACCTCAACCCCCCAATGACTATTTCTTGTTCTCCAGGATTTTTTCCATAGAAAGTTGGGCCAATTTCAAATATTGATATATCCTGATATCCTCTATCTTGATTTTTTTTTAAGTAATAAATTAAATTTGAAAATATTGACCTTCTTAGTACATCAAGATCTGTCGATATTGGATTTAAAATAGTTAATGGTTTTTCTCCTGGATTAAAAAGTGTATCAATTTTTTTATCTGTAAATGACCATGTTATGGCTTCAAGGTAACCTTGATTTGATATAGCTCGCTGTGATAAGTGGAAGAGTCTTTGTGGAAATGTTAATGTTTCTCTTTCTCTAATTTTATTTGGTGCTATTGTTTCAATTTTATCAAAACCTTTAATTCTTATTAATTCCTCGATTATGTCTATTTCTTGGTTGATATCAGGTCTCCAGCTTGGAATTTCTAATGTAAGACTACTTTTTTTTGTTTTAATTTTAAATCCTAATGCTAAGAGAATTTTTTTTGTTTCATTTGCAGTTATAGAGAAGCCTATAGTTTTTTTAAATTTATTTAAACTTAATTCTATTTTTTTTTTATTAAAATTCTTTTTTCCCGTGATTTGAAATTTGCTTGCTTCTCCACCGCAAATATTTAAAATTAAATCTGTTGCAACTTTCAATCCCTCTTCAATAGAATTTGGATCAATTCCTCTTTCAAACCTAAATTTAGCATCGGTATCAATATTTAAAGCTTTTGATGTTTTTCTAACTGATGAAGGAAGAAAGTATGCTGACTCCAAAAAAATATTCTTTGTCTCTAGCTCTGTGCCTGATCTTTTACCTCCGATTACCCCTCCTAAACCAAGCACCCCGCTTCTGTCAGTTATCACACACATCCCACCTTCTAAATTATATTTTTTTTCATCCAGAGCGTCGAAAGTCTCATTTTTCCTCGAGTTTCGCACAATAATTTCGTTATCTATTTTATCGGCATCATAAGCGTGTAAGGGTCTATTTAGGTCGAACATCACATAATTAGTTATATCTACAATTGCTGAAATTGGTTTAAGACCTAATGATATTATTTTATCCTTTAGCCATTTAGGACTTTCGGTATTTTTTATATTCTTTATTAAGCAGCTTCCAAAAGAAAGACACCCTTGACCTCTATCTTTCGAGATAGAAACTTTTATATTCTGTGGTTTTTTTTGTTTAAAAGATATTTTTTTGATATCAATTAAACTTCCTAGTCCAGCTGCTGACAAATCTCTTGCAATTCCTCTAATTCCAAGACAATCAGGTCTATTTGGTGTTACTGAAATTTCAACAATTTTTTCATCTTTGTCCCTAAAAAAACTTTTGCCAACATCGTTGGAATTTTTTTTTAAATCAATTATTCCAGCACTCTCATTTGATATATTTAACTCGCTCTCAGAACACAACATTCCAAAAGACTCAACGCCTCTAATCTTAGCAATTTTAAGTTTTAATTTTGATTTTGGAATTATTGCACCAGGTGAAGCATGTACAGTATATAAATCTGGCCTCACATTATCAGCACCACAAACAACTTTTTTAATTTCATCTTTTGAGACAAGAACGTCACAAATTTTTAATTTATCTGCGTTTGGATGTTTTTCAACTTTTACAACTTTTGCAATTTTAAATAATTCTGAAGCGTTATTTACATTTTTTATGTTTTCAACCTCAAGACCTATGTTAGTTAATTTATCAATAATTTTATTTAAATTTGCCGGGGTCTTTAAATGTTTTTTTAACCAAGACAGGGTTAATATCATCTGCTAAGTCCCCTGTAATTGGTTGGTAGATCAAGAGGATCGAAGCCAAAGTGATTTAACCATCTGAAATCAGTTTCAAAAAAGATCTCAAATCATTTATTCCATATTTAAGCATTGCTAATCTGTCAATACCCATGCCAAATGCAAAACCTTGGTATTTATTAGCATCAATATTTGAGTTTTTAAGAACGTTAGGGTGAACCATTCCACATCCAAGAATTTCTAACCACTTATCACCATCTCCAATGAAAATTTTGTCATTTTCTATCCTATAACCAATATCTACTTCTGCCGACGGTTCAGTAAATGGGAAATGGCTCGGTCTAAATCTCATTTTTATATTTTTTATTTCAAAAAATTCTTGGATAAAATAATTCAAACATCCTTTTAAGTGGGCCATTGTAATTTCTTTATCAACATGTAATCCCTCAAGTTGATGAAACATAGGAGCATGTGTTTGGTCGCTATCACATCTATAAGTCCTACCTGGTGCTATTATTTTAAAAGGAGGTTTGCCTTTTTGCATCGTTCTTATTTGAACTGGAGAAGTGTGAGTTCTTAACAAAATTCTTTTATTTTTTTCTAGGTAGAAAGTGTCATGCATATCTCTTGCTGGATGGTCTTCGGGCGTGTTAAGTGCTGTAAAGTTATTATGCTCTGTTTCCACATCTGGACCCTCAGCGACCGAATAACCAATTTCAGAAAAGATTGAACTTATTTCATCTATCACTTGAGACACAGGATGAATTTTTCCTTCTTGTTGCGAGCGTATTGGCAAAGTAATATCTATTTTCTCATCAGAAAGTTTTTTATTTATTTCATCCTTCTCTATTTCTTTTAACTTATTTGATAAATTTTCATTTATACTATTTTTTATCTCATTTAACTGAATTGAAAATTCCTTTTTTTGATCCAAGTTGAATTGGCTCATTTTTTTAAACTCATTAGTAACAAAACCATTTTTTCCTAGAAATTCAGATTTTAAATTCTGAAGATCTTCCTTGGTTTTAATTTTATTCAATTTCTCAACAAAATTTTTATTTATTTTATCTAATTCACTCATTGAAAATTATGATTCCTTTAACTTTATAAGATAAATCAAAGAAGTTGATTAGTTAAGGGAGGATTGTACTTTTTTTACTATTGATTTGAAGACTTCTGGATTATTATAAGCTAATTCAGCAAGTACTTTCCTATCTAACTTGATTTTTGACTTAGCCAACCCGTTGATAAAACGTGAATAAGTCATTCCTTCATTTCTCACACCTGCGTTAATTCTTTGAATCCACAGAGATCTAAATTCTCTTTTTTTTGCCTTTCTATCTCTATAAGCATACTGCATGGCCTTTTCCATCGCCTGACGTGCAACTCGAATGGTGTTCTTTCTTCTACCATATTGACCTTTTACGAGCTTCAAAACCTTTTTATGTTTTGCTTTACTTACTACTCCTCTTTTTGTCCTAGCCATTTGTTTCCTCTTTTTTTACAAATTATAGGGCATATACGATTTTACAATTTTTGAATCTTGCTTAGACATAATCGTTGTTCCCCATTGTTTTCTAATTTGTGAATTTGTCCTTTTAATCATTCCATGCCTTTTTCCTGATTGAGGCATTTTTACTTTACCTTTTGCGGTAAATCTAAATCTTTTTTTTGCTGAACTTTTTGTTTTCAGTTTTGGCATAATTGGAATTTTATATAGACTTTAACCCTCGTTTACAAGTAATTATTCAGTATTAATTTGGCTGAATTATCATTGTCATTTGCTTACCTTCAAACTTTGGTTGGGTTTCGACTTTAGCAATATCTTTTGTGTCATCAATAATTCTATTCATTAAATTTTTACCAATATCTAAATGTTGCATTTCTCTACCTTTGAATTTAATTGTGAATTTTACTTTGTCTCCCTTTGAAATAAATTTTTTTGCATTTTTAATTTTAAAATTATAATCATGGATCTCAGTGACTGGTCTTAATTTTATTTCTTTTAGTAAAATAACTTTTTGATTTTTTTTTGCCAAATTTGCTTTCTTCTGTAAGTCATACTTGTATTTACCCATGTCCATAATCTTGCATACCGGAGGGTTTGCATTGGGAGAAATCTCGATCAGATCTAATCCCTCCTCTTTTGCGATAGATACAGCTTTGTTAAGAGGTAGCACACCCAAATTTTTTCCCTCACTATTAATTACTTGAACATCAAGAGCACGTATTTTTTCATTTGCTCTTGGACCTTGCGGTTTGCTTCTCCTATGAAAAAAATTAGTTTTAGGGTAAGGCACTTTTTAATTTAATGGAAGCTTGTTAAGTGAAGTCATATTTTTTATTAATTGATTGATTTTAATAGTTTCTTGTTTTTCAGATCCTAATTTTCTTATTGTGATAGTATTGTCTTGTTCCTCTTTTTTACCACATATTAATAGATATGGAACTTTTGCTAAAGAATATTCTCTAATTTTATAATTTATTTTTTGGTTTTTTAAATCCACTTCACATTTTATACCTTCTTTAAAAAGATCTTCAAATACCTTTTTCGCGTATTTATTGTTCTCATCTGAGATTGGCAACACAATAGCTTGTGTTGGAGACATCCAAAATGGTAGCTTTCCAGCATAATGTTCTATTAAAATGCCAATAAATCTCTCTAAGGATCCAAATAAGGCCCTGTGTAACATCACCGGAACTTTTTTAGTTCCATCTTTATCAACAAAAGATGCTCCTAGTCTACCTGGCAAATTTAAATCTACTTGCAAAGTTCCACATTGCCAATCTCTTCCGATTGCATCACGCAGTACAAATTCTATTTTTGGTCCATAGAAAGCTCCTTCACCTTTATTAATAGTGTATTTAAGTTTTGATTTTTTTATTGCTGAAAGCAAAGCAGTCTCTGATTTATCCCAAACATTATCATCGCCAACTCTTTTTTCCGGTCTGTCTGAATACTTTAAGATTATATTGTCAAATCCTAAACTTTTGTATATTTCAATTATTAAATTTGTTACAGTTAGACACTCTTCAGTAATTTGTTCTTCTGAACAAAAAATGTGAGCATCATCTTGGGTAAAAGCTCTTACTCTTAATAAACCGTGTAAGGCACCCGAGGGTTCATATCTATGGACTTTTCCAAACTCTGATAATTTTAGAGGTAAGTCTCTATAGCTTTTTAAACCCTGATTAAATATTTGAACACAGCCTGGGCAATTCATAGGTTTTACTGCAAATATTTTTTCATCCGGTGTTTCAGATGTAAACATATGCTCGCCAAATTTTTCCCAGTGACCAGATTTCTCCCATAAAGATTTATCTAACAGCTCTGGTGTATTTATCTCTTTATACCCCGCTAAACGTTGTTTAGTTCTCATGAAATCAATTAATCTTTGGAACAAATTCCAACCTTTCTCATGCCAAAAAACTGAGCCTGGGCTTTCCTCTCTAAAATGAAATAAATCCATTTCTTTGCCTAATTTTCTATGGTCACGTTTTTCAGCCTCCTCTAGTCTGTTTAAATAATCCTCAAGTTCTTTTTTGGTATTCCAACAAGTTCCATAAATTCTTTGAAGCATTTCATTGTTTGAGTCTCCTCTCCAGTATGCTCCTGAGACTTTTGTTAATTTAAATGCTTTACCTATTTTTCCAGAGGAAGCCAGATGAGGACCTCTACAAAGATCATGCCAAGTTTCTCCATGATGATATATGGATAACTCCTCATTTTCTGGAATACTCTCAATTATTTCAGCTTTATATTTTTCACCTAATTTTTTAAAATGAGTTATAGCCTTCTTTCTCTCCCAAACCTCACGTTTAGTTTTGACATCTCTATCTATTATTTCCCCCATTTTATTCTCAATTTTTTTTAAGTCTTCGCTTGTAAAAGGCTCTTTGCGTGCAAAATCATAATAAAAACCATTTTCAATAACAGGACCTATTGTGACTTGAGTCCCTGGAAATAGTTCTTGAACAGCCATTGCCATAATGTGAGCAGCATCATGTCTCAAAACCTCAAGACCTTCTTTGTCTTTAGAAGTAATAATTTTTACTTTTGAATTGTTTTTAATTTCATAACTTAAATCTTTCAAAGAGCCATTTACCTCCATTATCAATGCAGATTTTTCAAGAGACTTACTTATTTTCTTAATTAAATCGAAACCACTTATCGATTTTGTGAAAGGAATTTTTTTACCATCTAATAATTGAATATCTGGCATTTAAATATTAATTAATTTTTTATATTCAGCAAACGTTCTTTGACACATTTTGTCTACATCAAATTTTTTAGATACATTTCTTCTACCCTCGTTTGCCATGGAATTCAATGCATCATTATCCATTTGCATTACTCGATTTATTGCCTCAGCCAACTCTCTTGGATCCTCATGATTGTATAAAAAGCCCGATTTTTTATTTAATATAGTTTCTTTTGAGCCACCAATGTTGCTAGCTATAATTGGTTTTTTCATAGCCTGAGCCTCCACAGCAACCCTACCAAATGCTTCGGGTCTGATTGAGGATGATACTATCACATCAGCTAAAGAATAAGCTGCGGGCATATTTCTGCATTTTTCAATAAATATAATTTTTTGATTTAAGTTATATCTTTCAACTAGACTAGTAAGTTTTTTTGAATAGACGTTTCTACCTTGATCTGAACCTAGCACCACAGCTTGAAAGTTAGAAATATTATAATCTTCATTTAAAATATTTAAAGCTTCGATAAATTTTTCTTGTCCTTTCCAACTACTTAATCTTCCTGGGAGTAAAATTGTAAACTTATTTTCTTCTAAACCCCAATTATTTTTAAGTTCGTTTTTTTTAAATTCTGATATATTTTTATAATGAAAATAATCTAGATTTATACCTCTAAAAATAACCAAAAGTTTTTTTTTGGAATTAAGGTAATTTTGATAATTTTCGTTTATATGATCAAAAATAAAATTTGAACCGGCTATAATCAAGCGAGATCTTAACATAACGCTATTATAAAACTTTTTTAATCCGCTTTTAAAATTATAAGTCCCATGAAAAGTCGTTACAAATTTTCTTCTAGTAAAAATACACGAAAAATAGCAACTCCATGCTGGGGCTCTACTTCTTGCATGTACGATATCGATTTTGAAAATAAATTGTATAAAAATTAATAAAATAGTATTAAAAAAAATTAATAAAGGATTTTTGGAGTGAACTGGTAATTTAAAGACTCTTACTTTATCTTTTTTAACATATTTTAACAATTCACCACCACTAGTTACAATGTATGACTTACAATCTTGTTCAGCGAGATAGTGTGCCAGGTCATAACACCCGGTCTCAGCGCCACCAAAACCTAATGTCGGTATTACTTGTAATACTCTAATTTTTGATGTCATAATCTAACTTATATAATATAGATAAATTTTTAAAAATAATGAAAAAATTTAAATACCTTAAAATCTCAAAGACAAAAAAGCTTAGATATTTAAACAATTATTATAAAAAAAATCCATTTATCGTTTTTCTACCAGGTTTTATGTCAGACATTGATGGAGAAAAACCAAAGGCTTTTAGAAAATATGCTATCAAAAAAAAGTTGGGTTTTTTAGCGATAGAATACTCTGGTCATGGAAAATCATCAGGAAAGTTTACTAAAGGCAATATCAGCGTGTGGTCAAAAGATGCCCGAATTTCAATTAAAAAAATAATTAAAAAAAATAATTTTATTTTAATCGGATCAAGCATGGGTGCATGGATTTCATTAAATCAGTTTAAATATTTTAAAAATCAAATTAAAGGTTTCATCGGTATTGGATCAGCTCCTGAATTTCTAGATAGATTAATGTGGAAAAAATTTTCAAATAAAATTAAAAAAGAAATAAGAAAAAAAGGTGTGAGTATTATTAAACATGGAAACTCAAAGCTTAAACAGAAACAGTATGAATATCCAGTAACCCACCAACTATTCAAAGATGGTAGAAAAAATAAAGTTTTCTCAAGAAAAATAAACCTTAAAATTAATGTTACAATGATTCATGGACAAAAGGATGAGGTGGTTCCAGTTAATTTTTCTAGAAAAGTTTTATCCATTTTCAAAAAAGCAAAAAGAAAAATGATAATAGTTAAAAATGGAGATCACAGCCTATCTCAAAAAAAATAATTTAAAAAAAATTATAACCGAGCTAGACATAATTATTAACCAAGCTTCTTAGACCTTCCTTGTATGTTGGATATTTTAATTTAACCTTTAAAACTGATTTCATTTTTTTATTACTTACTTTTTTTGAATCTTTATAAAAATCTCTAGCCATTTTACTTTTAATTTCTGAAACTTTTATTGGATTAAGACTTTTAATTTTCAATAGTTTTGCTGAAAATTTACTTACCACTTCATTAGAGGCAGGCAAATCATCTGATATATTAAAAATTTGCCCTCCCAAATTATTTTTTTTAAAACCCTTTTGAATTGCAGTTGCAATATCTTCTACTCTTATTCTTGAAAAAAAATGTTTATTTTGTTTAACAAATACATTTTGACCGTATTTCAATCTACTGAGTGCATTGTTTTCTTTTGAATAGATACCTGGTAAGCGAAATATTATTATATTATTTTTGAATTTTCTATGAAACATCAACCACTGTTTTTCTGCTTTTTGTCTTCGCTTTCCAAAAAGAGAACTTGGTTTTAATCTAGATTTTTCATTTACCCATTTCCCCTTATGATTTCCATAAACACTGGTAGCAGATAAGTAAATTATTTTTGCCTTTTTATTTAATTTTAAAATTTTAGAAAAATATTTTAACACAATATCTGTATTTTTTTTAGGTGGTATAGATACCAAAATAAAATCGGATTGGTTTAAAAATTTATATATTTTCTTATCAAAAAAATTATTTTTAAATTTTAGAGATTGATATTTTTTATTTAAGAAATTCTTGATTTTGCTTTTTGAGGTCGACGTTGCTACAAATTTAAAATTTTTTTTTTCTTTTTTTTGTAAAAGAACAAAATTTTTAGCAACTTGACCAAAACCAAAAAAAAAATATTTTTTTCTCATTAAGCCGATTTTGCTGTAATATCTTTTTGTTTTAAAGGATGTTGTAATTTGTCAAGCATCTCTATTGGACATACTTGTTTAAAGTTTTTTATTTCTTCATCAAAATTATTTAATATTTTTCTTGTGATTTCGGAGCTAGTCTCATTTGAAAAATCTTCTAACAATTTTTTTAAAAATTTTCTCCAATGTTCGGTTTCGATTTTTTGCCAGATGATCGACTGAGGATTAACGTAATTTTCAAATATATTTTTTGGATCATAAATAAATGACATTCCTCCAGTCATACCTGCTCCAAAATTATCTCCTACATCTCCCAATAACACGGTAACGCCGCCAGTCATATACTCACACCCATTTGAGCCACATCCCTCAACAATAGCTATTCCTCCAGAATTTCTTACAGCAAAACGTTCTCCTGCCTTACCAGCTGCAAATAATTTTCCTTTAGTGGCCCCGTAAAAAACTGTGTTTCCAATTATTGTATTTTTATGTGACACAAGTTTACTTTCTTTTGATGGTTTTAAAATTATTTTTCCTCCTGACAAACCTTTTCCTACGTAATCGTTAGAGTCTCCTTCTACAACAATTTTTATTCCTTTAGATAAAAAGGCTCCTAAGGATTGACCTGCTGAACCTTTTAAATTGATTGTTATATTATCCTCGTCTAGATTATTATAACCAAATTTTTTGTACACATAATGAGATAGTCTAGTGCCAATTGCTCTCATAGTATTCTGAACACTATAACTAAACTCAGTTTTTTTATCTTTAGATACTTTATCTTTTATATCAATCCAAATTTTTTCATCTAAAGTATCAGGAACTTTATTAATGATTTTTTGCTCACAGTATCTTGTATTTTTTCCTGGATCGGCTTGAACTAAAAGTGGATTAAGGTCTAAATCATCAAGGTTTGAAGATCCCCTGCTAACCTGAGTCAAAAGATCGGTTCTTCCAATTATTTCTTTTAAATTTTTAAAACCAAGAGAAGCCAAAATTTCTCTTACCTCTTGAGCAACAAATTTAAAAAAATTCTCGACCTTTTCAGGTGTTCCAGTAAATTTTTTTCTTAACTCATCATCTTGAGTGCAGACTCCAACCGGGCAAGTATTAGAGTGACACTGCCTTACCATGATACAGCCCATGGCAATAAGAGAGGAAGTCCCCATACCAAACTCATCAGCTCCCATCATTGCTGCCATTACTACGTCTCTTCCAGTTTTTAAACCTCCGTCAGTTCTTAATGTTACTTTATGTCTAAGGTTATTAAGTGTTAAAATCTGATTAGCCTCTGTCAAGCCCATTTCCCAGGGAACACCGGCATACTTGACACTTGTTTGTGGACTTGCTCCGGTTCCACCTGAATGACCAGAAATAAGAATTACGTCAGCTTTGGCCTTGGCGACTCCAGCTGCAATTGTTCCAATACCAGTTGCCGCAACTAATTTTACTCCAATTCTAGCTATGGGGTTTACCTGTTTTAAATCATATATAAGTTGAGCTAAATCTTCTATTGAATAAATATCGTGATGTGGTGGGGGTGAAATTAGCGTAACTCCAGGCGTTGAGTGTCTTAGTCTAGCTATATCTTTGGTAACCTTAAATCCTGGTAATTGACCACCCTCACCTGGTTTTGCTCCCTGAGCTATTTTGATTTCAATCTCGTTACAATTATTCAAATAATCTACAGTAACTCCAAATCTCGCTGAAGCTACTTGTTTTACTCTAGAATTAGCAGAGTCTCCATTCTTGAGAATTTGAAATCTTTTAGGATCCTCACCGCCCTCACCGCTACAAGAGGCTCCTTTGATTCTATTCATGCCAATCGCTAAAGTTTCGTGAGCCTCTGCTGATAAAGCACCATGAGACATGCTTCCACTTCCAAACCTTTTTGTAAGTTCACTTACCGGTTCAACATTAGAAATATCAATTGGTTCATTTTTTTTCTTAAAATCGAGTAAATCTCTTAAACTTATAGGTGGGAGCTCATGTATTCCTTTTGAGTATTTTTTATACGTTTCGTAGGAATTTGTAGAGACAGCGTGCTGAATTGTATGTATTAAGTTTCCTTGGAGTTGATGATCCTCGCCTGATTTCCTATATTTATAGATTCCACCAATTGGAAGTATAAAAACATTTTTCTTATAAGCTTTTTCATGTAAAGCTTTTAATTTACTTTCTATTCCAGAAATTCCTATACCTGATATCCTCGACACCATTCCAGGAAAATAATCAGAAACTAAAGCTCTGCTCAGGCCAACTGTCTCAAAATTACATCCACCTCTATAAGCGCTTAAAATTGATATGCCCATTTTAGACATAATTTTTAAAAGACCGTTTTCTATAGATTTTTTGAATCTTGTAACGCAGGAGTAAAAATCCAATTTACCAAATAGTTTTTTTTCATATCTCTGTTTTATGCAATCAATTATTAAATAAGGATTGATTGTTGTTGCGCCTACCCCAATTAAAACTGCGAAAGAGTGTGTATCGAGTGTCTCAGATGTCTCAACATTTATCGAGCAATAACCTCTCAATCCTAATTTAACTAAGTGAGAATTCACTGCACCAACAGATAATATCATTGGAATATTCATTCTTTTTGAATTAATGTTTTTATCGCTTAATATCAATGTTGAGCTTCCCTCCCGAACTGATATTTCAGCTTCTTGTTTAATCCTTTCTAAATTGGTCCTTAAAGTTTCTTTAATATCAAAAGTGCAGTCAATTAATTTAATTTTTTTTGAAAAAATAGCTTTAAATTTTTTTAATTCATTATTTGTTAGAATCGGACTGTCTAAAACATAAATATTTTCCTCTGTCAGATTATTGAAGTCCAGAATATTTCCAAGATTTCCAAACCTGGTTTTTAAACTCATAACTTTATTTTCCCTTAGTGAGTCTATTGGTGGGTTGGTTACTTGACTGAAATTCTGCCTAAAATAATGTGATATTGGACGATGATGACTTGACAAAACGGCGATAGGGGTATCATCACCCATTGAACCAGTAGCTTCTTTACTCTCTTCTACCATTGGATGTAAGATGAGCTCCAGATCTTCGATTGTTAAACCCGATAAATATTGTCTTCTTCTTAATTCGTCTCCAGAGAAATTGTTAAATTCTTTGTCAGAAGAAATTTTTTTATCAAGATCGATTATTTGAGCATTAAATTTTATATAATCTTTAGAAATTAAATCTTTAATCTCTTTGTCTTGATATAATTTGCCTTGTTTTAATTCAACAGCTATTAATTCTCCCGGGCCTAATCTTCCTTTTTTAACAATTTTTTCTTCCGGTATATTTATCATTCCAGTTTCAGAACCAGCGTAAATTAAATTATCAGAAGTAATGGTGTATCTTAATGGCCTTAATCCATTTCTATCTACTGAAGCAATAACCCATTTTGAGTCAGTAGCGCAGATAGCTGCTGGTCCGTCCCAAGGTTCGATTGTGCTGTTCAAAAAATTGAAAAGTTCTTGATGTTTTTTTGGAACAGTTTTACTTCTTTTAGACCAAGCATCAGGTATCATCATTAATTTAATTAATGGGGCTAACTTGCCAGAGTGCGTCAGTAATTCAAAAACATTATCTAAAGATGCCGAGTCAGAATTACCAGGAATTATTACTGGTTTAAGGTCATTCACATCCTTAAACAAATCGCTAGACATATCTTGTTCATGGATTTTCATCCAATTAACGTTACCTTTAAGAGTATTTATCTCTCCATTGTGAGCTAAAGTTCTAAATGGCTGCGCTAAGTCCCAACTTGGAAACGTGTTAGTGGAATATCTTTGATGAAATATCGCAAAACGAGAAGTAAATTTTTTATCCTGCAGATCGAGATAAAAATCAGATAATGCCTCAGCTAAAAACATACCTTTAAAAACTATTGACCTAGAGCTCATTGAACAAATATAAAAATTTTTCAATTGAGACTCTCTACCTAATTTTTCTATTTTTTTTCTCATAACATAGAGCTCTCTTTCAAGAACATCAGTCTCTAAATTTTCGTTTTTTCTAAACAAAACTTGAGCAATTTCTGGTCTACTTATTTCAGCTGTTGAACCTAATACTTTAGGGTTTACCGGAACTTGCCTCCATCCATAAATGTAAAAATTATTATTTAACAATATCTTTTCAATAATTGACCTACATTTTTCTTGATCGGCATAATCATTCCTTGGCATGAATATCATCCCAACACATATTCTTTTTGAGTTATCGTGTTTATGCCCAGTTTGCACAATTTTTTCTTCAAAAAAATCAGGTGAGATCTCGAGCTTAATTCCTGCTCCATCTCCAGATTTTCCGTCAGCATCTACGGCACCTCTATGCCAAACTGCTTTCAACGCTTCAATACCATACTCAACAATCTTTCTAGACTTTTTTCCATTTGTTGAGGCAATCATGCCAACTCCGCATGCCTCATGCTCCATGCTTGGGAAATAAGAATAGTTTTCTTGTAGTTTTTTTATATTTTTTTTATAGAGTTTCATTAAGCTGCTTTAATTTTCTGATTAGCTTTTCCTATTTTATTTTTTAAAAATTTATCTATCTGTTCTGCTGCATCTCTTCCATCTCTTATCGCCCAAACGACTAAAGACGCGCCTCTCACAATGTCCCCTGCTGCAAATACACCTTCGATATTTGTTTGCATTGTTTTTAGATCTATATTTATTGTTCCCCACCTTGTTACTGATAATTCTTTTTCTCCAAATAGTGTTGGAATATTTTCTGGGTCAAAACCCAAAGATTTGATCACTAAGTCAGCTTTGATAATTGATTCTGTTCCGGATTGAACAACTGGCTTTTTTCTACCAGATGAGTCCTCTTGGCCTAAAATCATTTTGACTACTTCAACGCCTTCTACTTTTTCTGTGCCTAAAAATTTAGTTGGAGATGATAACCACTTAAATTCAACTCCTTCCTCTTCTGCATTATTTACTTCCCTTGATGAACCAGGCATATTAACTTTGTCTCTTCTATACAAACATTTTACTGATTTTGCATTTTGTCTAATAGCTGTTCTCACACAGTCCATCGCAGTATCTCCACCACCTATAACTACGATTTCCTTACCCTCAGCATTTAAAGTGCCATTATCAAATAATTCCACCTTGTCCCCTAAGCCTTTTCTATTAGAAGCAGTTAAGTATTGCATAGCAGGATATATATTTTTCAAATTACTTCCTGGAATATCTATTTCTCTAGATTTATAAACACCAGTTGCAATTAAAATTGCATCGTGATCTTTTTTCAGTTCTTTAAGAGACTTATTTTTACCAACTTCAAAATTTTGTACAAATTTAATTCCACTTTTTTTTAATATTTCAGTTCTTCTTTCAACTACATTTTTTTCTAATTTAAAGTTTGGTATACCATAAATAAGTAAACCTCCGGCTCTATCATACCTATCGTAGATAGTAACTTGATATCCAAATTTTCTTAGTTCCTCTGCGGTAGCTAAACCCGCTGGACCTGCACCAATAATCCCTATACTTTGCTTTAACTCTTGCTCAACTTTGACAGGCTTTACCCATCCATTTTCCCATGCGGCGTCGGTAATATATTTTTCTACGGAACCGATTGTAACTGTGCCGTGACCTGACTGTTCGATAACACAATTTCCCTCGCACAACCGATCTTGAGGACAAATTCTCCCACAAACCTCTGGCATATTATTAGTGCTTTGTGAAAGTTCGTAGGCTTCTTTCAATCTTCCCTCAGCAGTTAACTTTAACCAATCCGGAATATTATTGTGTAGTGGACAATGAACTTGGCAAAATGGGACTCCGCATTGTGAGCATCTGCTAGACTGTTCTTTAGCTTTGTCTTTAATAAACTCGTCGTAAATTTCGTTAAAGTCTTTTTTTCGAGTTTTTGTAGATCTTTTAATTGGACCTTCTTGTCTAAGGTCAGTAAATTTTAACATTTTATTCATTTGATGGTGGAAGTTATTATATTTTCCAAAAATTTAAAGAAAAAAAAGGTCAATGAAATTTACCTAAAATTTCATTTTTCAATGAAAAATCACTATTTTTTAATCATAGCTGATATGCATTTTTAATATACCTTTTGATTTCAACGTAAAGTTTAATAAAAACGTGAGATGTTAGAAATAATAATTATCTCAATTATACAAGGTATAACGGAATTTATACCTGTAAGTTCATCGTCTCATTTAATCATAGTCTCAAAATTATTTAATTACTCCAGCAGTATTTTATTAGATGTTAGTGTTCACATCGGATCTTTTATTGCGGTAATTATATATTTTAGAAAAGATTTGGTAGATTTTTTTAAAGAAAAAAAATTGTTCATTTTATTCATTATTGCATCATTACCAGTAATTTTAATTGGTTACATTTTAATTAGTTTTGACCTAACTAGTGATCTAAGAACACTAGAAATTATTGGTTGGACTACTATTTTATTTGGAATTTTTTTATATATTAGTGATAATTCAAAACAAAAAAAAAATTTTATCAAGAATTTTAAAATTACCGCTGCGTTGCAAATCGGAATTGCTCAATGTTTATCATTGGTACCAGGTGTGAGCAGGTCGGGAATAGTAATTACTGCTTGTAGATTTTTAAAATTTAGCAGGATAGACTCAGCAAAAATTTCTTTTCTACTATCTATACCGACTTTATTTATTATTTCATGTTATGGTTTTTTTGAAATCCTAAGAAATGAAAATTCAATTTTAATGGATATAAATTTCATAGCAATGATATTTTCATTTTGTTTTTCTCTTATTGCAATAAAATATTTTCTTATTTTCCTAAAAAATTTTAGCCTTTTATTTTTTGTTATTTATAGAATCATTCTGGGAATTTTTCTTTTATCAATAGTTTATCTTTAAATATTAATAAAAAAATGCTATCAAGTAATAAATGATTTCTTTGAAAACAAAAAACTTTCTTTCTCCATTGTTGCTAATAAACATTTTAATTTCTTTTTTTCCTATTGCTTTTATCATCGGGACTTCTTTTGTTAATTTAACGACTGTCTTAATTATAATATTGGGATTTAAACTTTATGGATTATCAATTTTAAATTTTAATAAGTATAAAAATTATTTTTATTTAATTATTGTTTTTTTTATCTATATATTGTTGATATCAATTATAAATTACTTACCGATCTTAGATCAAAACGATTTAAACAAAGACAGATTAATAAAATCTTTTTTATTTTTAAGATATTTAATTTTATTTCTTATAATTCAAAAAATAGTTTCAGAAAATCAATTTCGTTCTAAATATTTATATGTTTCTACAAGTATAATTACACTAATCTTGGGCTGTGATCTAATTTTGCAGTTTTATACCGGCTCAAATCTTTTGGGTTTTACAAGTGAGTTTGACAGACATTACCCAGGTCTTTTTAAAGACGAACCGGTAGCAGGTCATTATCTTCAGAGGTTTAGCCCATTAGTACTTTTTTATCTTAGTTTTTTTTATTTAAAAAAATCATTTAAACAAAATGATTTAATTTTTTTAGTTCTAAGTATTTTTTTTATTTTAACAATTTTTATTTCAGGAAATAGAATGCCATTAATTCTATTTTTTTTAAATTTAATATTAATCTTTTATTTTGTAAAAAACGTACGGAAAATTTTAATAATTTTTTTAGGAATTGTAACAGTTAGCTATTATATTTATTTTAATAATATAAGCGACGATAACCCTTGGAGATACCACATGGGAAATTTAAAAGCTCACAGTTATGAATTACTTTTTAAAAAAGATAGCCTATCTATCGGTGAGGATATCACAAAAAATAGAAGTTGGCACCTAAGCACTTATAGAGCAGCAATTAATACTTGGAATAAAAATAAAATATTTGGTGCAGGACTTAAATCTTTTAGAACAAATTGTGAATGGAAAAAATATATCATGTGCAATTTGCACCCTCACAATTATTATTTAGAAATGTTAACAGATTTAGGTTTGATTGGATTTTCGTTTTTAATCACAATTTTTTTCTTTCCAGTATTTTATCTATTTTTAAAATATATGAGGTCTAAAAATTATTTTTCTTATAAGGATAATCTTAAATTTTTACCATTTTTCATTATTTTTTTCTGTGAGATTTTTCCTATTAGAACTTCAGGAAGTTTCTTTACAACAAGTAATGCTACTATTTTATTTTTATTTTTAGGTATAATTATCGGAGAAATGATGAAGATAAAAAGAAGTAACTCAAATAAAAAGAGATATTCCAAATAAAATAAGAATGGTTAATACAAAAAATATTAAAACTGCATTTTTTAAAGACATAATTTATTTTATCATGCGCCTGCTAGGATTTGAACCCAGAACCTCCTGGTCCGTAGCCAAGCGCTCTATCCAGTTGAGCTACAGGCGCATAATAGCCAATTATCAAATAAACTGTTGAAATTAAAGGATATAAATCTATATACTGATTATATGAGCAATTCTGTGGTAATCACATCAGCTGTAAGAACTGCGATTGGATCTTTAGGTAGATCACTTAAAAATGTGTCCGGTGATGAACTGGGATCAACTGTAATTTCTGAAGCAATAAGAACTTCTAATATACAAAAAGATGAGGTTGATGAAATAATAATGGGGCAGGTATTAACAGGAGGAACTGGGCAAAATCCCGCTCGACAAGCTGCGATTAAATCAGGAGTTCCAAAAGAAACTCCTGCTTATATTGTTAATCAAGTTTGTGGCTCAGGAATAAGATCTGTGGCTTCTGGGTTTCAAAGTATAAAATCAGGTGATAGTAAAATTGTTATAGCTGGAGGCCAAGAAAGCATGTCCCTTGCACCACACGCTGCATATTTAAGAGATGGAAAAAAATTAGGAGATGTTGAGATGACTGACACCATGATCAAAGATGGTTTATGGGATGCTTTTAACGGTTATCACATGGGAATAACAGCTGAGAATGTTGCCTCAAAATTTCAAGTGACTAGGGATCAGCAGGATAGATTTGCTTTAAATTCCCAGAACAAGGCAATAAAGGCCCAAAAGGAAAATTATTTTAAAAAAGAAATAGTAAACTTTAAAATTAAATCGAAGAAAGCTGAGATCAATTTTAACATAGATGAGCATCCTAGAGATGGTATAAACATTGAGGCATTGCAAAGATTAAAACCTGTTTTTCAAAAAGATGGAACTGTAACAGCTGGAAACGCATCGGGGATAAATGATGGTGCAGCGGCAGTCACATTAATGACTGAAAATACTGCAGATAAAAAAGGTATACAAAAATTAGCTAAAATAAAGTCTTGGGCTAGTTGTGGAGTTGACCCTGCTTTAATGGGCACTGGACCAATACCTTCATCCAAAAAAGCTTTGGATTTAGCAGGCTGGTCAGTCAAAGATTTAGATTTACTTGAGGTTAATGAGGCTTTTGCAGCTCAAAGTATTGCAGTGCTTAAAACATTAGGAATTCCAGAAGAAAAAGTAAATGTAAATGGTGGGGCCATTGCAATAGGTCATCCTATTGGTGCTTCCGGCACTAGAATTTTAGTAACCTTGATACATGAAATGATAAGAAGAAATGTTAACAAAGGTTTAGCAACATTATGTATCGGTGGTGGTATGGGAATAGCAATGTGTGTTGAAAGATAATGGAAATTTCTAAACCTTATAAAGGAAAAGGCAAAAGAAAATTGAAAAAAATGCCATTTACCGTAAAGGGATATTTATATTATTATTTATTTTTTTGGGTATTGATACTTATTATTTATTTTTCTTATCAATCTTAGTTGAGTCAAAATGAGCCTGCCAGTTGTAAATCATCCTGATTATGTAGCAAAAATTAACGATGACAATAAATTTCCTATTAAAAAATTTGGTGCACTAGCTAACCATTTATTAAACGAGGGCATTGTAAATAAATTTCATATTCCAAAGCCTTGCTCAATTGAGACTATGAAAACGTCTCACTCTCTTAAATATATTAATCATATAAAAAATAAAACATTAGATATGAAATTACAAAAAAAGATAGGTTTTCCAATTAATGATAGTGTTGTGAGAAGATCTTTTGTTGCTACTGGGGGAACAGTGCTAGCAAGTAAACTTGCTTTGGACGCCAAACTTGCATGTAATACTGCTGGGGGAAGCCATCACGCTACTTTTGATTTTGGTGCTGGGTACTGCGTTTTTAATGATACTGCAGTAGCAGCAAATTATTTAAAAAATAAAAAATATGCAAAAAAAATTTTAATATTAGATTTAGATGTTCATCAGGGTAATGGTAATTCGGAAATATTTCAAAACGATAAAGATGTTCTAACTTTTAGTATGCATTGTGCCTCTAATTATCCGGCTAAAAAGTCTAAAAGTGATATTGATATTGAACTCAAAGATAATATGGAAGATATAGAATACCTAGATGTTTTACATAAAAATTTAAAAATTCTTAATCAAAATTCTTATGATTTTGTCTTCTATGTTGCTGGTGTTGATATTCACTTTGAAGATAGATTGGGTAAACTCAAGATTTCTGACGAAGGAATAAATAAAAGAGATCAAATAGTAATAGAGAATTTTTATTCTAAAAATACTCCTTTATGTGGTGTTCTAGGTGGGGGTTATAATAAAAGCTTCGATAAACTTATTGAACTTCATTCAATGTTACACAAAAATTGTGCAGAAATTATTTAAAGTATTTATTATTTATTATTTTTTACTTGTTAATAACTTACTTCTATATTTATTCATACTAAACCCAGCAAAGTATATTGTATGGGATGGGAATTGATATTCCTCAGGATAATTAGCACCACCGTATTCAGGATGGGAATATGTGCCATATTTAATATCAACATAATCGTGGGAAGCTGTTTTAAATCCTGATCTATTAACTTTTAATTCATCATTTATATAAACTTTGATAAAACCATCATAATCTTTTGAGTATCTAATATTAAACTCAACCTTGTGCCATTTACTTTTAAGATTTTTTTCATCAATTACATGATTACCTTCAATAGAAAGTTTTCCGTTGTAAATAGAAGCAGAAAATTGGGGTGCATAACCGCCTACAGTTTGACCGCCTTTGCGGTTAACACTATAAAATTGTGTTATATAAGGTTGTAAAAGCTTATCTTTAAAATTGTCAGGAGTATCAGGCACATAAAAATAGTAACTTACCCATATTTCTTTTGCTTTCTTACCTATTCTTATGTCTCCACTTGAAGCAACTTCAAGTCTTAATCTATTACTATTACAATCGGTAGTTCCAGTTCCTATTTTGACTTTATTTTCTCTCCAGAAATGACCTGCTGTTCCACAATCACCCTTTCTAGGACTAAAGTTTTCAATTAATTTAAAAGGCGATGTGCCAGTAGGATCTTTGATTATAGTATAATTATGTTTAAGTAATTCTTTTTTTAAATAATTAGCTATATGAACTTTGTCAATCTTACCCCTTTTTAAATAATTAGGATTTTTAGATACAACTTCGGCAAATACTACACTTGTATTCATAAAAAAAATTACATTAACATAGAATATAATGATTTTTTTCATTTCAAAATTTTTCTAAACTTTAAGTTGTTGTAAATTTTCAAAAAACTTTAAGGCTTGAGGATTAGCAATAGCTTCTTTATTATTAATTTTTTCCCCGTTCACTACCTGTCTTACTGCCAACTCCACAATCTTTCCGCTTTTAGTTCTTGGAATCTCTGGAACTTTGATAATAATTGTGGGTACATGCTTAGGGGAGCAATTTTTTCTTATTCTAGATTTGATAAATTTGATTTTTTCATCGTTTAATTCTTCATGATTTTTTATTGTAACAAATAGCATTACTCTTACATCATCTTTATAATCTTGACCGATGACTAAGCCTTCTGTGATAAAATCAATATCTTCAACTTGCTGATAAATTTCTGCCGTTCCTATTCTTACGCCCCCGGGATTAAGGGTAGCATCAGACCTGCCGCGCATGATAAATCCATTATTGGCAGTTCGTTCAATAAAATCACCATGATGCCAAATGTTTTTAAATCGAGTAAAATAAGCATTATGATATTTTTGTTTATCATCATCGCCCCAAAACTTAATAGGCATTGATGGAAATGGTTGTTTAACAACTAGCTCACCTTTTTCACCGTCTGCTGTGCTTTTGCCAACATCAGAGAAAACATCAACTTCGATTCCAAGACTTTGTCCTTGAATTTCTCCCTTAAACACATTTGAAAAGAGATTTCCTAAAACCAAACAACCAACCAAATCAGTTCCTCCTGCAATAGAAGCCAGGTGCACATCCTTTTTAATATTATCATATACATATTTAAAACTTTCATCTGCTAAAGGTGAACCAGTAGACGTAATTATTTTAATTGAGTTTAAGTCTAAATTTTTACATTCATATTTTTCATTTTTTAAATGATCAATATACTTTGCGCTTACGCCAAAAAGATTTATTTTTTTATTTTGACAATACTCAAGCAGAATATCTATTTTTGGGTAAGTTGGGGCACCATCAAATAAAAATATTGAAGCTCCAGTTGCCATTCCTCCAACCAACCAATTCCACATCATCCATCCTGTTGTAGTATAATAAAAAAGTTTTTCATTATTTTTGATATCACAATGAAGCATAAATTCCTTATTATGTTCTATTAAAACATTTCCTGCGCCATGAGTTATGCACTTAGGTTTTCCAGTTGTTCCACTAGAATAAAGAATATAAATTGGATGATTGAAATCAAATCTTTCGAAATTTTCATCTAAACTATTTTGAAGAGCATCTTCAAAATGAGTATAGTTTGTCATTTTATTTGTTTCTCTCTTATCATAATTGAAAACAATAGTTTTTTGGATTGAAGGGATCTTATTTAAAATTTCTTTTACTTTGTCTAAAATAATAATTTTTTTTCCATTATAAAAATAATAGTCAGAGGTAATAAGAATTTTTGGCTCTATTTGTTTGAATCTGTCTACGACACCTTGAACACCAAAATCAGGTGAACAGGATGACCAAATAATTCCATTTTTAGCACATGCTAAGAATGCGATAATAGACTCTATTTTGTTTGGAACATAAGCTGCTACTCTATCCCCTTTTTGAATATTGGCCTTTTTTAAATAATTAGAAAATCTGCAAACTTTTTCATACAAATCTTTCCAAGATATTGTTTCTTCGAAACCCTTTTCAGATAAAAAATTTATTGCAACTTCACTAGTCCTTTTTTTTAAAATATTTTCAGAGTAATTTAATTTTGAATCTGGAAAAAATTTCGATTTATTAAAGATATTATTTTTTTCCAAAATAATATTTCCTTTAGTTCCAATAATTTTAGAAAAATCCCAAAACTTTGACCAAAAAATCTCAGGATTTTCAACACTCCATTTCCAAATTTTTTTAAAATTATTTTTGAAATCTAAACCGATATATTTAGTAAAATTTTTAAGAATTGAATTTTCAACTAATTTATTAGAAGGTTTCCAAAGATAATTCATAAAGCAAAGCTTTATAAACTTATCTTAATAGATATTTTTTTAATAGGATTTTTTGTACGACTGGATCATTTTCCAGTCTAAGTTTCTTCTTTTTAAACAAGAATTTTAATAACTTTATCATTAATTTCATTATCAAAATTTAAATGACGAAAAATAGGGATAAATATGTCAAAAATTGAGCTTATTTACAAAATTTGCTTCATTTTTGACGTTTATTATTAAATCAATTTTTATTAAATTCCTTTCCAGTTTATAATAAGAACAATGGCTCAAAACATTTCAGTTCCAGATATAGGTGACTTTAAGGATGTTGAAGTAATAGAAATTTTGGTCAAACCTGGTGATCAAATAAATAAAAATGATCCGATAGTTACTATAGAGAGTGATAAATCAAGTGTTGAAATTCCATCTCCTTCAGCTGGCCAAATAAAAGATTTAAAAGTTAAAATAGGAGATAAAGTATCTGAGGGAAGCTTGTTAGCGACTATTGAAAATGGACAAGCAACTTCAACGCCAAAACAGGAAATAAAAAAAGAACTTGTTAAAGAGGAGAGTATTCCAGAACAGCCAAAAACAAATGGCAATATTAATCCTGTAAAACAAGTAAAAAAAGTTTTTGCAGAGCCAGCCTCTAAAGATGATATTGATCCAATTGAAACAAATGAATGGATAGAGTCATTAAATTCAGTAATTGAGTCTGATGGAGCACCCAGAGCAAGCTATCTATTAAATAAAGTTATTGATCAAGCTTATAAATCAGGATTAGTTTTGCCTGATACTAGAACAACTCCATACATAAATACTATTCCGCCAGAAGCAGAAGCTAAATCACCTGGTGACCAAAATATTGAAAAGAAATTAAGAGCTATCATAAGATGGAATGCTGCTGCAATGGTTGTAAAAGCAAACAAGAAAAGTTCTGAACTTGGTGGTCACATTGGGACTTTTGCATCAGCCGCAACATTATATGACGTTGGTATGAATCATTTTTGGAGGGCAAAAAATAATAAATTTGGAGGAGACTTAATTTATTTTCAAGGTCACTCAGCTCCAGGAATGTATGCAAGAGCTTTTTTAGAAGGAAGACTTTCGGCAAAACAATTAGATGGGTTTAGACAAGAAGTTGGTAAAGATGGACTTTCATCTTATCCTCATCCTTGGTTGATGCCTGACTTTTGGCAGTTTCCAACAGTATCGATGGGACTTGGTCCTATCATGGCAATTTATCAAGCACGATTTCTAAAATATTTAATTAATAGAGGATTAGTGAAAGATGAAGGTAGAAAAATTTGGGTATTCTTAGGAGATGGAGAAATGGATGAACCCGAGTCAATGGGTGCGATCGGCCTAGCTGCAAGAGAAAAATTAGATAATTTGATATTTGTAATTAATTGTAATCTTCAAAGGCTAGATGGGCCTGTTAGAGGTAATGGAAAAATTATTCAAGAACTTGAGGGAAGCTTCAGAGGAACTGGTTGGAATGTAATCAAAGTTATTTGGGGATCTTATTGGGATAAACTTCTAATTAAAGACAAGTCTGGCCTTCTAGTTAAAAGAATGAATGAATGTGTAGATGGAGAATATCAAGCTTTTAAGGCAAAGGATGGTTTATACGTGAGAGAAAAATTCTTTGGAAAATATCCTGAATTAAAAGAAATGGTTTCTACCATGACAGATAAAGATATCTGGAGGTTAAATAGAGGAGGTCATGATCCTCATAAAGTTTACGCTGCCTATCATTCTGCAATGCAACATAAAGGTTCACCAACTGTCATACTAGCAAAAACAATAAAAGGTTACGGTATGGGAAAATCTGGAGAAAGTATAAATACAACCCATCAACAAAAAAAATTAGATGAGGAGGATTTACTTTATTATAGAGATAGATTTGGTGTTCCTCTTACTGATAAACAGGTAAAAAATATTGAATATTATAAACCTAATGAAAACTCTGAAGAGATGAAATATTTAAAAAGTCAAAGAACAAAGCTTGGAGGTTTTATTCCTGAGAGATCATCATTTGCAAAAAAAATAAAAGCTCCTCCTAAGGAAATTTTCGATAACTTTATGAAATCTACAGGAGATAAGGAAATGTCGACTACGATGGCTTTAGTAAGAATGCTCACAGCTTTATTGAGGGATAAAAATATATCACCAAGATTAGTTCCTATCATTCCTGACGAAGCCAGAACTTTTGGAATGGAAGGTTTCTTTCAAAAGATAGGAATATACGCGCATGAAGGTCAAAAGTACGAGCCAGTAGACTCTGAGCAATTGAGTTCTTACAGAGAAGATAAAAGCGGTCAAGTTTTAGAGGAAGGTATAAATGAGTCTGGGGCAATGTCATCCTGGATTGCAGCTGGAACATCTTACACAAATCATGATTTAGAAATGATACCAATCTATATTTTTTACTCTATGTTTGGTTTTCAGAGAGTTGGTGACTTGGCTTGGGCTGCTGGAGACTCTCAAGCAAGAGGTTTCTTGATTGGGGCTACTGCTGGAAGAACTACTTTAGCTGGAGAAGGGCTTCAACACCAAGATGGTCATAGTCATTTATTAGCATCGAATATTCCAAACTGTATTAGTTACGATCCTACATTCGCTTACGAAATGGCTGTTATACTTAGAGATGGATTGAAAAGAATGCACGAAAAAAAAGAAAATATTTTCTATTACATCACAGCAATGAATGAAAATTATTCTCATCCAGAAAAACCGAAGGGCTCAGATGAGGGAATTCTTAAAGGAATGTATTTGTTTAAAGAAAATAACAACAAGAATAAAACTAAAGTTCAACTTTTAGGCTCCGGTACAATTTTAAGAGAAATAATTTCCGCTGCAGAAATTCTATCTAAAGATTACGGTATCGACTCTGATGTTTGGAGCGTTACAAGTTTTAATGAATTAAGAAAAGATGGTATGGAAACTGAGAGATGGAACTTACTAAATCCAAATGAAAAAAAGAAAAAATCATATGTTCAAAAATGTTTAGAAAAAACAGATGGACCAGTTATTGCCGCATCGGATTACACTAGATCATTTGCAGATCAAATAAGACCTTACACTGAAAAACCTTTTTACTCTTTAGGGACAGATGGTTATGGAAGAAGCGATACCAGGAAAAATTTAAGAAAGTTTTTCGAGGTCGATAAAGAGCACATAGTTGCCTATACATTAAGTGCTTTAGCAAAAGAACAATTAGTTGAAACCAAGAAAGCTGAAAGTGCAATCAAAAAGTTTAAGATTGATAAAGATAGAGATTTTCCATCTAATTTATAAATATGGCTAGTACAAAAATTTTAGTTCCAGATATGGGTGACTTCAAGGACGTGGAAATTATTGAAGTTCTGGTCAAAGAAGGACAGCAAATAAAAAAAAACGACTCTCTTATTACATTGGAAAGTGACAAATCAAGTGTTGAAGTACCATCTACTCACGAAGGGGTAATTGAAAAAATAAATGTTAAAGTAGGTGATAAAGTTAACAAAGGAGACTTAATTCTCAGTCTGAATGCAGAAAGTGCTACAGAGCAAAAAAAAGAAGCAGTTAGCAAGCAAAAAAAAGTAGAGAAGACAGAAATAAAAAAAGTCAACCCACGAAAACCAAAAGAGATTATTCCTGTAGTGCCTACTTCTCAAACAGGCAGTAAGTCAGCAAGTCCAAAAGTTAGAAAATTTGCAAGAGAGTTAGGTGCCAATGTAGTTGAAATACCTGGTTCTCAAAGAGGTGGTAGAGTTTCTGAGGAAGATGTTAAAAATTTTGTAAGATCTCAGGTAACAGTAAGCGGGGGAAAAGTAGAAAAGAAAGTTCACAAAGAAGAGTACCAACACGAAGAGTTTGGTGAAATCGAATTAAAAGATATACCGAGAGTAAAGAGATTATCTGGTCCTCACTTAGTAAGATCTTGGACGGAAATACCTCACGTTACTCAACATGATGAAGTTGATATTACAGAAATGGAACGATTTAGATCCTCACTGTACGACTATTATACTGGCGAAAAAATCAAAGTGTCTCCCTTAGCTTTTATCACAAAAGCACTTGTGAGTGCTTTAAAAAGGTTTCCAAATTTTAATGCATCTATTGACACAGTTAAAGAAAAAATTATTTACAAGAAATATTTTCATGTTGGTTTTGCAGTAGATACTCCACATGGTTTAATGGTGCCTAAAATTAGAGATGTTGATCAAATGAGTATAAAAGAAATAGGAGTTGCTCTAAGAAAAACAAGCAGACTTTGTAGAGATCTTAAAATTGATAAAAAAGAATTTTTTGGTGGCTCAATGACAATATCGAGCTTGGGAGGCATTGGGGGAACTTTCTTTACTCCAATTATAAATCCACCAGAAGTAGCAATATTAGGAGTTGGAAAAAGTTTTGATAGATTGGTAAAAATTAAAGACAAGTTCGTTTCAAGAAAAATTTTACCGATTTCGCTCTCTTACGATCATAGAATAATTGATGGAGCTGAAGGGGCAAGATTTTGTGTATATTTAAGTGAGTGTCTTGGCAAAGACTTCGCTTTTAAACTTGCCGTTTAATCAATTATAAAATAGTACAAGGCATGAATAAAAAAGTTTTCTCTCTTATTTGTGCTATCAGCTGTTCTTTAATTTGGGGTTCAGCTTTCGTAGCTCAAGACATGGGAATGGATTATAATGGACCATTTACCTTTACTTTTGGCAGACTCTTTCTCGGATTTCTCACGCTAGTCCCATTTCTATTTATTTTTGAATATAAAAAAGTAAATTCAATAATTTTTAAAAAAGTAAATATCCTAAATCTATTGCTTATTGGATTTCTCCTCTCAATGGGAAATGTTTTACAACAGTATGCTCTACTTTATACAGATGTAGCTAATACAGCAGTATTTACAATTTTTTATGTAATTTTAGTGCCATTTGTTGCTTACTATTTTTTTTCAAAAAATATTCATAAGTCTGTTTGGCTATCTATTATAATTTGTTTATTTGGAGGTATACTTTTAACCGAGTTCGATAATATTCAAGTAAGAATTGGAGATAATATTGCAGTTTTTAATGCATTATTTTGGGCGTTCCATATTGTTTTTATTTCAAAATTTTTAAGAATATTTAATTTTCCAATTACCATTGCATGCCTTCAATGTTTAATTGCATCTATATTTGCATTAATGCCAGCTTTTGTTTTTGAAAGTGTTAAATTTTCAAATATGATTTTGGATGGAAAAGAGATGTTATACGCTGGAATTCTTTCAAGCGGGGTAGCTTTTCTTCTTCAAATTTACGGACAACAAAACCTTTCTCCAGCGCCTGTGGCTATTATATTTTCACTTGAAGGTGTATTTGCTTCAATTTTTGGGTGGATTGTTTTAAGCCAGTTTTTAAATGAAGTAAAAATTATCGGAATAATTCTTATTTTATTTGCAGTTATTTTTTCACAATTAGCTCCGATCTATGATAAAAAAAAATATGGACGAGTCTAAAAAAGGATTTATCAAAAATCTAGGAGGATTATCTTTTAAACAAAATGATGACAAAAATTTTGAATTTTCAGGAAAAATTCAAGAGATGCACTTAAATACTGGTGGTATTGCGCATGGAGGTTATCTAGCAACAATAGCTGATGCTGGTATGGGAACTGCTGCACATACGATTGCAGCAGGTAAAAGATGTGTAACAATAAATCTCAATATTAAATTTATTTCAGCTGGGAAACTGGGTGAGATTTTGCTAGGTAAAGTAAAAATTTTAAAGAAAACAAAGACGCTTATATTTATATCTTGTGAAGTATTTAACTCTAAAGAGATCGTTGCTTCAGTAAGTGGAACTTGGAAAATATTAAATTAATCTGGCACGAATATCAAACAAAGCCCATTGTTACAATATCTTTTTCCACCTGGTCCTGGGCCATCAAAAAAAACATGGCCGTGATGTGCTCCACATTTAGCACAATGATATTCTATTCTTTTCATTCCATAAGAGTAATCAATTTTTGTTTTAAATGCTCCTGGTATTGCTTCAGAAAATGAAGGCCAACCAGTTCCACTGTCATATTTTGCAACTGAATTAAATAATTTTGCGTTACAATTTGCACAGTGATAAGAACCTTTTCGTTTTTCAAATAATAGTTCACTTGTTCCTGGTCGCTCTGTACCTTCTTTAAACATTATTTTTTTTTGTTCATCTGTTAGGTTTGGATTTATTATTTTTGAATTTTCAATTGAAAGAACTCTAAAATGTGGTCCAATAGATATAACTAAGCAATAAAATAAATATTTTATAAAGTTTCTTTTTTTAATTTTCATTTTTTTTGTCTTATCTTTTTAATTCCGCAATCTTTGCATTCAATCGTTTCAGTAGATCCTGCTGCACCAAAACCATACTTCGTGTCTATTATTTCATAACGATGAAAACCTATATAGCAGAATAATCTGTAAATCTGCTTTAACATAAATTTACTCTAATTTTCTTCTATAATTATTATACCCAAAAATTAAAAATAATAAAAAAGAAAAGGGATAAATAATAGCCTTGTTGGGTCTATCTAAATTTTCAATTTTTAACTCACTTATAACATCGTCAGTTTCAAAACCAGCTTTTTTAGCTAAACCATTCCATGCTAAAGTATCAACTATTAGCATTTCCTCTTTGTCGATTAAATTTAATCCGTATTTCTCAAGATTAAATTGATTATTAAAGCTATTTTTTTCAATCACAAATAATTTATATCTGTCACCATATTCTGTTCTTCTTGTAACTTTTATGTGAACATCTCTATCTGGACTAAATTGGAGTGCGTTTATTTTTTCAACCTTTAAAATCTGGTTTTCAAATTTTGGGTAAAATTTATCTAATATAAATCCTGGTCTGAACAAAGACATTGAAATTAAAAGAAAGATAATAATTTCATACCATTTCAATCGATTAATAAACCACCCTTGAGTGGCAGCAGTAAAAATTAGTATAGCGGCCAAAGAAGTTATAACGACAGTTATTCCATGCCAGATGCTATCAATACCAATTAATAATAATTCAGAATTAAAAATAAATACAATAGGCAGGATCCCAGTTCTCAGACTATACCAAAATGCTTGAACTCCTGTTTTAATTGGGTCAGCTTTTGAAATTGCTGCTGCTGCATATGATGCAAGTCCAACTGGCGGAGTAACATCTGCCATTAATCCGTAATAAAAAACGTATAAATGAATAGCAATTAAAGGGAAAACGTAGCCAGATGCGCTTCCCACTTCTACTACCACTTGGGCCATTAAAGCGGCAACAACTAAGTAATTGGCTGTGGTAGGTAACCCCATGCCTAATATTATACAAAGCACAGCTGTTAATAAAAGAAGTGTGATTACATTTCCTCCTGAAATAGCTTCTACAATAACAATAAGATTGTTGCTTAAACCAGTAGATGCTACTGCGCCCACAATTATTCCGGCAGTTGCAATTGCTATTGCAACACTAATCATATTAAGTGCACCTTTTTCTAATCCAGTAATAACTTTATTATAACCCTCTCTTAAGCCGGTTGATAGATTTCCTTTTAATCTTAGTGCCGTAAAAATCTCTTTAATAATGATAATTAAAAATAAAGATAAAATTGAGTAAAATACAGCTGATGCTGCTGTCCAACGTTCAACTAATAACAAGTAAACTAGGATGAATATAGGTATTAAAAAATGAATTCCGCTTAAAAATGTTTTACCCAGTGGCGGTATTTGATTATCTGGCAATCCTTTAATATCTAATTTTACTGACTCCAAATGTGAAATATAAAATAAAGCTATATAGGAAATAATTGCCGGTAAAAACGCGTGAGTTATAACAGTAAAATATGAAATTCCAAGTAATTCCGCCATTACAAACGCAGCAGCACCCATAATCGGTGGCATAATCTGTCCGTTAACTGAAGCAGCAACTTCAATGGCTCCTGCTTTTGTTGGAGTAAGACCGGTTCTTTTCATGATAGGAATTGTGAAAGTCCCCGTTGTAACAGTGTTTGCAACTGAAGATCCTGAAATCAATCCGGTTAAACCAGAAGCTAAAATAGCAGCCTTTGCTGGACCCCCTCTCATTTTTCCAACTAGTGCAAAAGCTAAATTAAGAAAATATCTTCCGCCTCCTGCCGCGTCAAGTGTGGCTCCAAATAAAACAAAAAGAAAAATAAAACTCACTGAGACACTAATAGGTATTCCAAAAATTGCTTCACCACCAAACCAATGATAACCAACGAGTCTTGTAATAGATAAGCCCTGGTGAGATATTAAATCTGGCATTTTTTGTCCAAAAATTGAAAACAATAAAAATATTAAAGCGATAGCAACCAATGGTATACCGATGGCTCTTCTAGTTGCCTCTAAGAGAAGTAAGACTCCAAAACTACCAAGAATTAACTCGTAAGGTATTATTAATCCAAAAAAAATCAATTGAAGCGAGTATACCTTGTCTATAAACTAACCTTTCATATTCAATTACAAGATAAAATGTGACTAAAATAGAAACTAAAGCTAATATAAAATCAACTGTTCCTATCGATGAGTTTCTTTTTGATTTTAAAACCGGGTAAGCCAAAAAACATAAGCTCATACCAAATGCTAAATGAATTGCTCTTGCGGGAACATCAATGAATTTTCCAAAATCTAATAAAAACGGAAGAGGTGATGCATACCACAATTGGAAGAGTGACCAGGTTATAGCTAAAAAACCAACTAATTTCAGATTCCAATTTTTTAGTATTCTTCTGGAGCCGCCCTCTTCATCATGCTTTTTAAAAAAACTTTCATTAACTTGTGACATTTGAATAGCATAAAAAAAAGGCCCAGTTTTTCAACTGGGCCTTAATTCTTCTTAGCTTACATTAAGCCTTTTTCTTTGTAATATTTTACTGCACCTGGGTGTAATGGAGCAGACAAACCATCTACGATCATTTTTTTTGGATCTAAGTTGGCAAATGCAGGATGTTGTTTTTTAAAATCATCTAAGTTTTCAAAAACAGCTTTGACTACTGCATATACTAAGTCATCTGATACATCTGCACTCGTAACAAAAGATGCCATTACTCCAAAAGTAGTTACATCTTTTTTTGAAGTTTTGTAAGTTCCTTTAGGAATTGTCGCAAACGCATAAAAAGGATTATCAGCTACAAGTTTTTTAACTGCATCTGTATTCAAATTTATTATGCTTGCTCCACATCCATCTGTTGACTGTGCAACACCAGCATTAGGAACACCTACTGTGTATCCAAATGCATCTATTTTTTTGTCGCAAAGCGCCCCTGATTGCTCTGATGATGTAAGTTCAGAAGTAGAACCAAAATATCCAGTATCTACACCGTGAGCTTCCATAAGCACTTCAAAAGTACCTCTTTGACCTGAACCAGGATTACCGATATTTACCTTTTTCCCTTTGAGTGACTTCCAGTCTTTTATTTTGGAACCTTTTCGTGTGATAATTTGAAATGGTTCTGGATGAGCTGAAAACACAGCTCTTAATTTGTCATAAGGTTTAACTTTATCTGGTCTTGTCCCGTTATACGCATGATATTGCCAGTCCGACTGTGCAACACCAAACTGTAACTCGCCTTGCATGATTTGACCAATGTTATATGTCGAACCACCAGTTGAAGGAGCTGAGCAACGATATGCTTTTTCAGTTCCTTTTTTTCTTCCATGATCTGCTGATTGTAGTTTTGCTACCATTTTACAAACTGCATTACCTACTTGGAAATAAACTCCTGTAGGACCACCAGTTCCTATTGAAAAGAACTCGGCTGACTTTGCTATGGTTGTAAAAGGGCTTGTAACAGCAAACAATACTAATGCTGCAGAGATAGTTGATATTATTTTTCTCATGTATCCCCCGTTTGTTAATTGCAATAATTTAACTATGGAAAAAGTCCAAGGTCAAAGAGAATCTTTACAAATTTTTGGCCCAATTTGATAATTTTTGAGCTCCTTCTGCTACATTAGGAGCATATTTTTCAATTTTTTCGTCTAAAATATTCTCGTTCAAAGTTGTATTTTCTAAAAAAATAGATCCATTAAAATCTGTGTAACTTAATCTCGTTAACATTTTGCCAGGTTTAAATCCAAACTCTGATCCCGGAAGCATTGCTACGCCGGTTTCATTTAGAATTACATCACATAATTCTGAGGAATTTTTAAATCTTTTATTTAAAAATTCTGGCATTAAATAAAAAGCTCCCTGTGGTTTATTAATTAAAATTTTATTTGATTTTAGTTTATTAAATACATAGTGGCCTACTGATTTAAGTATATTAGTAGTTTTATTTAAATATTCAGAATAATCACCTTTGTAAGCTTCTACTGCAGCATATTGTGTTGGACTATTCACTGTTGAATAAGACTCACTGGCTAATGTTTTTAAACTTTTCATAAATTGAGATAAATTTTCTGGTACGGCAAAAAACCTAATCTCCACCCTCCTGCCCCACACCATTTACTTAAACCGCCACTTATAAAAGTAGCTTCAGGATAAAATTTTGATATAGATGAGTAACTCTTATCAAAAGTCATATCTGTATAAATTTCATCAGACAATATTAAAATTTTGTACTTTTTTGCAATTTTAGATATCTCATCAAAATTATTGCAAGTGGTTCCAGATGGATTGTTTGGTGAATTTAATATAAGGATTTTATTTTTATTTCCAATTTTTTTTGCAACTCTTTCAATGTCTTTTCCAGATGGAAACCAATTATTTTCTCTTGAAGTTTGAATCCAGTGAACTTTATTTTTACCAATTATAGCTTGTGGCTCATATGATACCCAACTCGGAGCGGGTAAAATAATTTCTCCATTAAAAACAACGTGCATAAGTAACATCGCTTCTTTTGATCCAGGTGTAATTATAATGTTATCAGGCGCATATTTTATTTTTGTTCTCTTAGTTAAATATTCTGATATTGCTTTTCGTAATTCTGGAAGGCCTTGCATTGGTAAATATTCTTTTCTGTCGGAAAATTTTTTTAATGTGGAAACAATATCGTCTGGTATTGGAAAAGGTGATTGCCCAAAGCCAAATCTAAATACCTTTTTGCCTTGTTCAATCAAATATTTTGATTTCTCGTTAATTTGTAAAGTTGCGGAAGGCTTAAGTTTTAATAAGTTTTTTTTTACTAAATTTTTCATATAAACTTTTCTTTAAAAGATTTAAAATCTATACGGGGACCCAAGGTTTTAAGTCAATTAGAACATTTGACAAATTGATTCGGTCATGTTTTAATCTTATTTTGTTCTCAATCAGGATCTATATATAGTATTAAAATAAAAATCTAACACAAATATGCAAAATTCAAATCAAAAAATTATTGCGATGTTGGGGCCGACTAACACCGGAAAAACATTTGTTGCGATCGAGAAAATGCTCAAATTCAATAATGGAATATTTGGTTTACCACTAAGACTTTTGGCAAGAGAAGTGTTTGACAAATGTGTTAAAGCTGTTGGATCCGATAGAGTTGCACTAATTACTGGAGAAGAGAAAATTATACCCAGTAATGCTGATTATTTCATCTGTACAGTAGAGTCCATGCCTAAAGAAAAAAAGGTAGAGTTTGTTGCAATCGATGAAATTCAAATGTGCGCAGACAAAGAAAGAGGGCACATTTTTACTGACAGACTTTTGCATGCTAGGGGAGAAAAATTAACGATGTTTTTAGGTTCGCAAATAATGAAAAAAATTATTTCCGATCTTATACCAAATATTGAATTCGAAAAGAAAGATAGATTTTCAAAGCTAGCTTACGGTGGATATAAAAAAATTTCAAGATTAGATCGTAAGGTTGCTGTTATAGCTTTTTCAATAGAAGAAGTTTATGCAATAGCCGAATTGATAAGAAGACAGAAAGGCGGCTCAGCAGTCATTATGGGGTCGTTAAGTCCTAAAACTAGAAATTCACAAGTTGAATTATATCAGTCAGGTGATGTTGATTATCTGGTTGCAACTGATGCAATTGGGATGGGGCTGAATATGGACATTAACGAAATTTATTTTTCAAATTTAAAAAAATTTGATGGTAAAAAAACAAGACGATTAAGTTTGGTTGAAATCTCACAAATTGCGGGAAGAGCAGGTAGATATAAGAATGATGGAAAATTTGGAACCACTGGAGATTGTGAGAGTTTAAACTCCGACGAAATAGAAAAAATAGAAACACACAATTTACCTGAAGCTAAAATTATATTTTGGAGAAATTCTAAATTAAATTTTAAAAATCCAGACAAACTAATTGGGTCTTTAGAATTAAAACCGGAGAACTCGAATTTAATGAGAACTCAGGACTCTCTTGATGAAAGTGTTCTGAGATTTTTTTTAAAAAAAGGGGTAAATAATAATTTATATAAAACTAATCTAGAATTATTATGGGAATGTTGCCAAATACCAGATTTTGAAAAAAAAGCTTATAATCACCATATAAATATTATAGATAAAGTTTTTAAGTTTTTATCAACTAGAAAAAGAAGAATTCCAAACGACTACATGAAAGATCAATTAAAAGGTCTTGGTAAAGATCATGGAAATATTGATGTATTATCCCACAGAATTTCAAACGTCAGAACTTGGTCGTATGTTGCGAACAAAAAAAATTGGGTTGAAAATTCAGATTACTGGGTACAGCTTACTAAAAGTATTGAAGATAAATTATCGGACAAACTTCACGAGGAGTTAACGAGAAGTTTCATAGATAAAAAAATTAGCGTGTTATCAAGAAACTTAAAACAAGACCTTATTTTGAAAACGAATATAGATGAAAAAAACAAAGTCATAATAGATAATCAGTATATTGGGGATCTTAAAGGACTGAAGTTTAATATAGCCTTAACATCAAAAACTTTGGATACAGATGTAAAATCAATTAAAAAAGCTGCAAGGAAAGGTATTAAGGATGAATTGCAAAAAAGAGTGGAGAATATAATAGAAAAAGAGGAAATTTATTTAAATGAAAACAATAAAATTATATGGAAAGACTTCTCTATTGGTTATCTAAAAAAAGGGCATAATTATCTTAATCCTGATATTGATATTATAGCCGATGATACTTTGGATGAAGAATACAAAGTTAAGCTAGAAAATTTTTTAAAAGATTGGTTTTTACGTCACATTACTGAAGTTCTTGGAGACTTAATCAATCTAACAGAAAGTAAGATTGATAATCAATATTTAAGAGCTTTGTTGTTTCAACTCTATGAAAACAATGGTGTGATAAAAAGAGAGGAAGTTGAGCACCTTTTAAAATTAATAACAACAGAAAATCGAAAAAAACTTTGGTCAATGGGTATCAAGATAGGAAGGTATCATATTTATTTGCCTAAGATGTTAAAACCTAAAGCGGTAGAACTTAGAATTTCGTTATGGAAACTATTTAATAATCAAAACATTTTAAGTGTGCCAAAATCAGGGTTAAATTTCTTAACTAATGAGAAAAGAGATAAAAGATTTCTATTATTGTGTGGATTTGAGAAATTTAACAAATACTTTGTAAGAATAGATATTTTAGAAAAGTTATTTATAATGATCATTGAAAAAACAAAAAAACGTAAATTTCAAATTAACTCCCAGATGATGAATCTTTTAGGCTGTTCTAAGAGCGATTTTTATAATTTAATGGAATATATGAATTATAAAAAGGATAAAAAAAGCAAGGATACTTATGTTTTTAAGGGAGATAATAAAAAGAAATTGAAAAATAATAAAATTTATTTAAAAGATAACCCTTTTGAAAAGTTATTGTCATTAAATATAAAATAAATATGGAAAAAATAAGTATTGAAGAACTTACACAAGTTGTTGCACTCTTAGTTCATGCGGCTAAGATAGATGATCATTATAGCGAAGGTGAAAAAAAATTGTTTTAGACTTTATATCTGGATATCAAGATTTTAGGGGCAAAGAAAAAGAAATATTAACAAATGCTGAGAAAATAGAAAGTGACTCTAACCAAGTGTTAAATTTTACTAATCTTATCAAAACTAAATCTAATAAATTTAAAGAAAAAATTATAGAAGATCTTTGGAGATTAATCATATCTGATAAAAATTTAGATTTTTATGAAACAAATCTAATGAGAAGGATTTGTGGTTTAATTTATTTTCCAGATAAACTTTCTGGCGAAATCAAAATGAGAATAATGGGGAAAAAATGACTTATATTGTTAAAGATGAATGTATAAAATGTAAACTAACGGATTGTGTAGAGGTATGCCCTGTAGATTGTTTTTATGAAGGTGAAAATATGTTAGTAATAAATCCAGATGAATGTATAGATTGTGGCGTTTGCGAACCTGAATGTCCAATCAATGCAATAGTTGCTGATACTGAAGAAAATATAGAGGAAAAAGAAAAATGGTTATTGCTTAATAAAAAGTTTTCTGCAATATGGCCTAACATTACGAAAAAGAAGGACCCTATGAAAGATCATGAAAAATTCAAAAATATGAAAGATAAATTTAAATTTTTTTCTGAAAAACCTGGGAGTTAAAAATGGTAAAAAAAAAGACAAAGCCAAAAAAATTGAAAAAGGCTAAAAAGAAGATAACTAAAAAAACTCGTACCATATCTACTAAAAAGGAAACCTCTAATAAGCCGTTAAACTTAAGCGCTGATCAAAAACCTGAGATTAAAAAAATAAAAAAACAACCAACAGAAAAAAGACAGTTTAATATTAAAGATTATGTGGTGTATCCAAAACACGGTGTTGGAAAAATTACAGCAGTTGAAAAAGCAAAAATAGGTGAAATAGAAATAAACTTTTACAAAATCTTTGTAGAAAAAGAGAAGTTGACTTTGACAGTGCCTATAAATCAACAATCAAATCTAAGACCAATTTCATCCATTAATCAAATAAATAAATGTGTATCTATATTAAAAACAAAGCCAAAAATAAAACGTACTATGTGGAGTAGAAGAGCCCAAGAGTACGATCAAAAAATTAATTCTGGTAAAATATATGAATTGGCAGAAGTTGTAAAAGACTTAAACAAAAACACTGATATTATTGCTGATCAATCATACTCAGAAAGACAATTATTCGAGAAAGCTTATGAGAGACTTAAATCTGAATTTGAGGCCGTATTACAAATTACCTCTGAAGAAGCTAGAAAAAAAATGGATAAAGCATTAGGCAGAAATCAAAACTTATTAGATGAAAAATAAAAAAAACGCCCTTTTTTTATGAAAAAAGGGCGTTTGATTTTTAGATAAAAAGGAAACTATCTTCTTCTTTTTCTTCTTTTCTTAGCTTTCTTTTTAGTTTTCTTTTTAGCTTTTTTTCTTCTTTTAGCCATCTTATCTCCCTTTGTTAAAACAAATCACAATGATTCGTTTGATAAATTAATCTTTAAGTTTTTTTTGTTTATTGTCAAACATAAATTAATTTGTAAATTTGAAATAAAATTAAAATTTTTAAATTTTTTTTTATCTTTTTGTAAGTTTAAAAAAAGTTAATAATACCAATGTTTTTTTAACCTCATTAAACAAGATAAAATTTATTTCTTAATAAAGATTTTCAAGTAATTGTTTATAATTTTTTATAATTTCTTTTCTTTTCAACTTTAATGTTGGTGTAAGCATTCCGTTATCAATTGAAAATTCCTGATTAATTAAAACAAATTTTTTTTATTTTTTCAATTAAAGTTAAACTTTTATTTACATTTTCAATTATAAGTTTAATTTTTTCTTCAGAAATTTCTTTTTCACAAACAATTATTGCAACTAAATAATTTTTTTTATCTCCATAAACAAAAGATTGCTTAATATTTTCATTTAAACATAAAATATTTTCTATTTTGCTAGGTGAAATATTATCTCCACCAAGATTTACTATTATATCTTTTTTTCTATCTGTAATTTTCAAATAATTTTTATTATCAATTTCACCAATATCCCCTGTGTGTAGCCATCCATCTTTTATTACTTTTTCGGTCTCTTCTTTTAAATTCCAGTATCCCAACATTACGTTTTCTCCCTTGATTAAAATTTCACCATCCTCAGCTATTTTTACTTTATTTGTTCTAAATGGAGGGCCAACAGATTCTACTTTAACAAAATCTGGTAAATTGCAGCTTACAACTGGGGAAGCCTCAGTTAATCCGTATCCTTGAAGAGTTGGTAATCCCACAGCATTTAAAAACTCTCCGATATTTTGATCTAAAGCCCCACCTCCAGAGACAAATGCTTGAAGATTCCCACCAAACTGATTTCTGATTTTTTTTCTTACTAATATTTCACAGATAAAATTTAAAATTTTTTCTTTAAAGCTAAGACTTTCTTTTTTAAGTACTTTTTTACCTAGACTTAAAGTTTTATCTATTAGTTTTCTTTTGAGACCTGATTGTTTTTCAAAATTGATATTTATTTTTGTATATAGATTTTGGTAAAATCTTGGTACTGCTGTCATAATTGTTGGTTTAGCAATTACCATATTAGAAATTAATTTTTCTAAACTTTCTGCATAAAAAACTTTTGCACCAATAATGATTTGGATAAATTGTACAGTATGCTCATATGAATGTGAAAGAGGTAGCCAAGTTAAAAATATTGGATCTTTTTTTCTTAGTAAAGGTTCAAGAAGTTCAACTGCTCCTTCGCAATTAGATAAAATTCCTCCATGACTTAAAACTACACCTTTGGGATGGCCGGAAGTGCCGGATGTATAAATTATACATGCGGGCATATTTCTTTTTAAATTATAATTTATTATTTTTTTGTTATTATCTTCATTTAATATATCTTGAATTAATAAACAGTCAGTATCAATTTTTTCAAATGATATAATTTTTTTTACACCATTATTAATAAATTTTTTTATCTTATTAAATTGTTCTTGATTAGAAACTATTATCAATGAAGGCTTACAATCATTTAAAATATATTTATAATCATTAGAAGAATAAGTTGTAAAAATTGGTACAGTAATACCACCGGCATTCATAATTGAGATATCAGTCATTAACCAGGTTGGTCTATTCTCAGATAGAATCAAACATCTGTCCCCTTCTTTTATCAATGATTTTATTTTAGCAGTAAGTTTAAATATTTGAGAAGTAATATCTTTCCAAGAATAAATCTCTTTTTTGTTTATTTTTAACCATTGTAAAAAAGGTTTATTACTATCAACTTCCTCTTTTTTTTTAAAATAAAGCTCAACTAAACTATTTAATTTACTTATGTCCATAACTTGGTGGGCGAAGAGAGACTCGAACTCTCAAGGTATTGCTACCACCGGATTTTGAGTCCGGCGCGTCTACCAGTTCCACCATTCGCCCATATTTTAGAGATTATAATACTTATTTTGTAAAAAAAAATTATTTTGATTTTGGAATATCGGTTTTATTCTTATAAATTTCAAAGAAAGTAGCTACAAATTTATATATATTAAATTGAACTTCCTTATAAATCTTTAATAATTCTACTAGCGAACTTCTTTGTTTTCCCATTCTATAGAGCTGATTCTTGTCTTTATACAAAATCTTTTTTTTTTCTAAAAATTTAAGTTTTCTAATTACAGTTGCCCTTGGAATTGCAGTTATTTCCGAAATAGAAGATGCATTTACCCCAACCACTTCCTCTTGATTAGCAACTAAAAATTTCATCCATTTTGAAAATTTCTCATCATTGTTTAAGTTATTTTCTTCTAAAATTACTGGTCGTTTTCCTCGATATTTTTCTTTTATTTTTTCTGTTTGATTAACAAGAACCGTCCCTGCGATGAGCCAGCTCTCAAGGTCGCCATAAAATTTTCTCCAATTAATTAATGTTGGAATTTGTAAACGAAAAAAATATCTCCAAATTAAAGTAAAATTTTCCCTGATAAAATTTTCAATTTCATCTTTTGATATAGGTCCTGGTAAAAAATTAGAGTCTTTTGAGAGAAAATCTGTAACTTGAGATAAAAATTTTGATAACATGGTTACAGATGAGGCAGGTCTTTGAATTTTAAAACCCTCTAATTTGATTGTTAATTTTTTTCCCTCTCTTGCAATAATATCCTCCATATTTAGTTCATTTATTTTTCTTCTAACTGTTTCCTTAGGAATTTGAAGATCCTCTGAAATTTCAATTAAATTCATTTTTTCAATTTCAAATTCTTCAATTGAGTAAAAGCTTTTTTCAGAGACAATCACAAAAATATCTGAATAGTGTTTAAATGTTTTTTGTATTAAATATATAAGGATTAAATATTTATCCATGTCTTTAAACCTGCTATAAGCATTGTAAGCCCAAGCTGTTTGAAATTTAAACCATGCACGGCCTAATTGACCCATGTTGTCTGTCAAAACATTATTTACTTCGTCTCTTGATAAAAAATTATCCTCTAAATGAAGTTTAGTTCCGTCTTTCCGAAAACTTATATTTTTTACAACTTTGTTATCTAGGCTCATTTACTTCTCCACGTTACAGAGTTAGATATCAAAATTGCCATCAATAACCAAATAATAAATGTTTCACCATGAGAAAAATCGTAATTTGCACCAAAAAATTTAGCTATATAAAGCACAGCGTAAATTGCAATTGGTGATAATATTAAACTTGCAAGGTACTTAAGTATTGTGCATTTTAAATTCATGTTGAAAAAGTTATACGACAGATGTGTTGAGCTTGCTAGACATAAATTTTCAAAGCCTTTATTAGGTTTTGTAGCATTTATAGAAAGCTTCTTCTTTCCGGTACCTCCCGATTTAATGATTATTCCAATGGTTGTAGCAAAAAGAGATGATTATTTAAAAATTTTTGTTATCGCTACCACTGGTTCAGTTTTAGGAGGATTATTTGGTTATATGTTAGGTGTATTTTTTTTAGATATCGCGATGGTGGTAATTGAATTTTATGGATACGAAGAAAAAGTCTTTGAAGTACAAAACAAGATGTCTTCAAAAGGAGGATTTTTCTTATGGCTTGGAATAATGTTTCTCGCTGGTTTTACTCCTTTACCTTTTAAAGTATTTACAATTACAAGCGGTATAATTAATTTTAATATTATTGTATTTTTCTTTATTTGTTTATTTACTAGAGGATTACGTTTTTTATTGGTTTCTTATTTTACTTATTTATTTGGGAAAAAATTTGGATTATTTATTGAAAAGAAGGGGGCTTTCTGGTTTACTCTTATCGGTTTAATTGTAATTTTAGTTGCTGTTAGTTTTTACTTTTTATTTAGATCATGATTGAGATTAAAAAGAGATTTCTCTTTAAAGGTATTTTATTTTTCAGTTTTATAGCGTTATCGGTTGCCTACTTTATTGAACATGTTCTTGGGCATTTGCCATGTAGTTTATGCTTAATGCAAAGAGTGCCATATATTCTTGCAATAATTTTTATAGCTTTGATACTCTTTATTAAAAGATTTGAAAAACCAGTTTTGCTTTTATTGTCTGTTATTTTTATTTTGAGTGCAATTTTGTCTATTTATCATGTTGGGGTTGAACAAAATATTTTTAAAGAGCCTTTCGTTTGCGATATAGGTGATAAGTCCTTAGAAGGAACTAAAGAGGATCTTCTAAGACAACTAGAAAATAATAAAATTAGTTGCAAAGACGTTACTTTTTCAATATTTGGCATTTCACTTGCTACAATAAATACAATTATATCAATTGCCTTAAGTGCTATAATAGTAAAAAATTACATAAATTATGAAAAAAACAAATAAAAAATATTTAGAAGAAATAATCAGAGTAGACCATGCAGGTGAGAGAGGGGCAATAAAAATATACGAAGGTCAACTTTTAGCTTTAAAAACATTTAAACAAGATGAAGATTTAAAAAGAAAAATTGAGGAAATGAAGGAACATGAAAAAGAGCACTACGAATTTTTTAAAGATCAGATAAAAAAAAGAAATATCAAACCTACAAAATTATTACCGATGTGGGATTTGTTAGGAGTCACTTTGGGTTTTGGAACTGCAATGCTTGGTAAAAAAGCAGCTATGCTCTGTACAGCCTCGGTAGAAGAGGTGATTGATCAACATTATAAAGATCAAACTTATAAATTAGGTGAAGATGAAAAAGATCTAAAAAAAAAGATTATGAAGTTTAGAGATGATGAATTGCATCATAAAGATATTGCTTATGATCAGGGTGCAACTAAAAAAGGATTGTATGGTGTTTTAGATAAAGTAATTAAAACATCCTCTCGGATAGCAATAACGATTTCTGAAAAAATTTAATTAAGGCTCTAATTCAATATCCCAATATAAATAATCCATCCAACTTTCATGCAGATAATTTGGAGGGAAATTTCTTCCATTTTTATGCAAATCGTCAACTGTTGGGATATAAGGTTTAGAAAACAATCTCATACCACTTTTTTCATAAAGCTTACCGCCCTTCTTAACATTGCAAGTTGAACAAGCAGTCACAACGTTTTCCCAATCAGTTAAACCTCCTTTAGATTTAGGTAGTAAATGATCGAATGTTAAATCTTTTTTTGCTCCACAGTATTGACATGCAAATTTGTCTCTTAAGAAAACATTAAATCTTGTGAAGTTTGGATTTTCTGATGGCTTTATAAAATTTTTTAAAGCTATAACACTTGGTAAATTCATTTCAAATGAGGGACTTCTTATTTTTCTTTTATAATTTGATACAATACTTACTCTGTTAAGAAAAACAGATTTTACAGCATCCTGCCAACACCAGATTGATAATGGATAATAACTTAGCGGTCTAAAATCAGCATTCAATACAAGCGCAGGACACTTTTCGAGTGGAACTTTTTCTGAAGAAGATATAATCATTTTTAAAAGTTAACTGAAAGTAAAAATATTATCAAGATATAAAATGTATCACTTGTTACTACTGATATAAATTTTTTTTAACAAAATTTAAGCCTAAACTCGAGCCTTCCTGGGGTATTCTGTGTTCACAATTATTGAAAATTTTAGATTGTATCTCGTAGCTATTATTTTTAAAAAATTCTTTAGCCTCTAAAAAAAAATTAATTGCAACGACAGAGTCTTTATCTCCATGCATTAATATAATTGCTGGCCTTGAAATTATATTATTTTTTAAATGTTCAATATTAATAATTTTTCCTGAATAGCTTATAATTGAATTAATCTTATCTTTTCTCTTAATACCAGTTTGTAACGAAATCATTGATCCTTGGCTAAATCCACAAAGAGAGATTTTGTCAGACTCTAAATTGTAGCTTTCCTTAACTTCGTCAATGAATTTATTTAATTTTAGTTCAGCGACAATTGATTGAGTTAAAATCTGATCTGCAGAGTCACTTGTTAAATCAAACCATTGAAAACCTGATGGATTTACGGAACATGTTTCTGGTGCATCAGGACAAATAAAAACAGTATCTGGCAAAAAATTTTTCCAGTAATTAGCAAGGATCGATATATCTTTACCATCACCTCCATAGCCGTGACAAAGTATAACTGCATTTTTAGGTTTTTGATTAGAAATTGGTTTTATAATTGTTGTGTTAAGTGAGTGGCTCATGATAAAGGAATATATATGTCTGAATTAATTTTCAATTTTATAGGTTTTAGTTTGTTAGGTGCTGTAGCCATTGTTTTACTTCTAGGTATTTATACTTTATTTAAAGGAGGTAACACCAGTAAAAAATATTCAAACAAACTAATGCAGCTTAGAGTATTGCTTCAATTTATAGCTATAATTGTTCTGGTCATGTTAGCTTACTTTTTTAAAGACTAGATCTTTCCTTGAAGAATTTTTTTGAACTTTTCATCTTCAAAGTTAAATTCTCCAATAATTCTACCAAATTCCATTCCATTTTTATCAATTAAAATAGTTGTCGGTAAACCTCTCATTTTAAACTTCTTGGCTAATTTAAAATCTGGATCGAAGTAAATTTTTAGACTTTCGATTTTTAAATCTTTAAAAAATTTTATTGTTTTTTCTCTATTGGGTTTTTCCATGTTAATTGGGTATATAATTATCTTTTCTTTAAAGTATAAAGATAGCTTATCTAAGGAAGGCATCTCTTTTTTACATGGAGCACACCAGGTTGCCCAAAAATTGAGTATCATGATCTTGCCTTTATTTTTGGCTAAATCTACGTCTTGTAGATTAAGGTTTTTAAATTCTACTTTAGACAAAATTTTTGGATTTTCGTGAATAATCAAATTTTTTGAAAAGGTTTCAGATGCTAAGACTTTATTCACAAAAAAAATAGTAATAATAATGTGAGTATAGAGTTTAATAGATTTACTAATCTGCATATTAATTTAAATTAAAGTAACATAAATTATGACAAATAAAAATAAGACAGTTTGGTCAAACAGATTTAAAAGTTCAACTTCTAAGTCATTTCAAAGAATTGGGTCTTCCATAAAGATAGATAAGAGACTATACGAACAAGATATATTTGCTTCGAAAGTGCACACTCAGATGTTAATAAAAAATAAAATCATACCAGCTAAAGAAGGAATGAAAATAATTAAGGGATTAGATAAAATTAAAAATCAAATTCAAAAAGGTAAATTTATTTTTAGAGAAAAATTCGAGGATATACACTTAAATATTGAAAAAAAATTGCATGATATAATTGGTAACTCAGCGGGATATATGCATACCGCGAGATCAAGAAATGACCAAGTAGTTACAGATTTTAAGCTATGGGTAAAAGAATCAACTTTAATTTTAATTAATGAGCTCAACTCTTTAATGAAAAATATAATTATTAAAGCGGAGAAGAATACAGAAACTGTCATGCCTGGTTTTACTCATCTTAAAAATGCTCAGCCAATTTCTTTTGCTCATTATTTATTAGCTTATTACGAAATGTTCAAAAGAGATAATCAAAGATTTTTAAATAATTTAAATCTTATCGACGAGTCTCCTCTTGGAGCGGCCGCCTTATCTGGCACGTCTTACAAAATAGACAGAAATTTTACATCAAAAAAATTAGGTTTTAAAAAGCCAACCAATAACTCAATAGATACTGTTTCTGATAGGGATTTTGCTATAGATTTTCTTTATGTATGTGCGGTATGTGCAATGCATTTATCTAGATTGGCTGAAGACTTTATAATATTAAATTCTGATGCTTATCAATTAATTAGTTTTAGCGATCAAATGCTGACGGGTTCATCAATTATGCCTCAAAAAAAAAATCCAGATCCAGCTGAACTTATAAGGGGAAGAACAGGAATAAATTACGGAAAACTTAATTCAATTTTAACGATAATGAAAGGACTTCCAATTTCTTATTTCAAAGATTTACAAGATGATAAGGCTTTAGTGTTTGATGGATTTGATACATTAAAAGATACTCTAATAATGAGTAACGAATTAATAAAAAATATTAAGCCAAACAAAAAAAGAATGTTTGAAATGGCAAAAAGTGGTTATACAACAGCTACAGATTTTGCAGATTATTTAGTAAAAGAAAAAAATTTATCTTTTAGAGAAGCCTATAAAATCTCATCAAAAATAGTAAACTACGCAGAAAAAAATAGAAAAAATTTAGATGAACTTACATTGAATGAAATAAAAAGATTTTATAAAGATTTAAATATAAGTGTTTTAAAAATTTTTGATGTAAAAAATTCAATGAATTCTAAAAATTCTTTTGGTGGTACATCTGAAAAAAATGTAAAAAATATGATAAAAAAATATAAAAAGGAGCTCAAATGAAATTGTTTTTGTCTTTTGTAGTAATTGTGATGTTATTTTCATCTTGTGGGAAAAAATCTGAACCAAAATACCAAGGTTCAATAAGTAATTTCACTAAAGTAATTTAAAAGATATGTCCAATATAAGATATAAAAAAAACAATCTTTTTGTAGAGAATGTCTCCGTAAAAAAATTAGCATCTCAGATTGTTACTCCATTCTATCTTTATTCTGAGGGAAACATAGTCGAAAATTACAAATCATTCTTAAATAATTTCAAGAGATCAAAGCCTCTGATTTGTTTCTCAGTAAAAGCAAATTCTAATATTCAAATATTAAAAATTTTAAAAAAGATGGGTTCTGGTGCAGATGTGGTTTCAGGTGGAGAATTGCTCAAAGCGATTAAATCAGGCATAAAACCTAGTAAAATTGTTTTCTCGGGAGTTGGTAAAACTGAAGATGAGATAAGACTGGCAATAAAAAAAAATATTTTATTAATTAATGTAGAGTCAGAAAATGAGGCCATATTGATTAATAAAATTTCAGGTCAACTTAAAAAAAGAACCTCTATAGGTGTAAGGCTAAATCCTGATATTAATGCTCCAACTCATAAGAAAATTTCTACTGGTAAAGCTGAAGATAAATTTGGTCTTTCAAAAACCAATTTAATTTCATTTTGTTTAAAAATGAGTAAATTTAGGAATTTGAGACTTGACGCAATAAGTGTGCATATTGGTAGTCAAATATTAAATGAAAATCCTTTTAAAAAAACCTTGAAAGTTTTGGAGGAAATTATCAAAAAAACAAAAATAAAGTTTAAGTTTGTAGATCTCGGCGGTGGTTTTGGGATAACTTACAAAAAAAATGATCAAAAATTAAATTTAAAAAGTTATTCAGAACTTGTTGAAAAATTTAAAAAGAAATACAATTGTAATATAATTTTTGAGCCTGGAAGAGCAATAATAGGAAATACTGCATTACTAGTGGCAAAAGTACAATATCTAAAAAAAGGTTCTAACAAAACTTTTGCAATTCTTAATGCAGGCATGAATGATTTTATGAGAACAGCGCTTTACGATGCTGTTCATAATATTTTACCAGTTATAAAAAATAGTAAAAAAAATAATGGACCGTTAGAATTTGTTGGACCAATTTGTGAGACTACTTGTAAATTTATAAAGTATAAAAAATACCAAAAAATAAACCAATCAGATCATGTTGCAATTGCTGATGTAGGGGCGTATGGCGCTTCTTTGTCCTCAAATTATAATACAAAACCTCTGATAGCTGAGATAATTATTAATAAATCCAAAAAAAGAATTATAAGAAAGAAACAAAATCTAAAAAATTTAATTAATCAATAATGCTATTTCTTAGATCGTTTTTATTTAATATATTATTTTATACTACTTTAGTAATAGTTTTTATATTAGCTATTCCAACATTAATTTTACCAAATAAAAGTACGTTAATATGTGGAAAAATATTAGCTTTTAAAATAATTTTTTTACTAAGGTTAGTTTTAGGAATTAAAGTAAATTTTTCCGGAATAGAAAACCTCAAAAAACATAAAAAATTTTTTGTTGCGAGTGCTCATCAATCATTGCTAGAAACATTTATACTTCAAGCTCCTCTTCAGTACCCTATTTTTATTCTTAAAAAAGAACTTCTTAAAATACCTTTATTTGGTTGGTATTTAAAAAAGATTGGATCTATTGAAATTATTAGAGACACCACAACAAAAGAAAATTTGAATTTTTTCCAAAAAATAAAAGAGAATATTGAAAAAAGTAATAGACCTTTGTTGATATTCCCTCAAGGAACTAGAGTCAAATTTGGAGAGAGGTTACCATTTAAAAAAGGTGCTGGTAGAATTTATGAAGCTTTGAATTTACCTTGTGTTCCAGTAGCATTAAATACAGGAAAAGTATGGCCAAAAAATAGTTTTTTAAAATTTAATTATGACATTAATATATCATTTTTGGATCCAATAGAACCAGGATTAGATAAAAATATATTCATCAAAGATTTAGAAGCTAAAATTTATTCATCAATTGAGAAATTAAATTAATTTTTTTTCCTTCCAAAATCAGGCGACTTGACGTCTTGACCTGCCTTTATAATTTCTTTTCTTACTATCTTTGTAGAAGAAAACATCTTTAAAAGCTTGTCGCCATTTTTTTCAATTATAGCTTTTTTAAAATCATCAATATTTTTTGAAAATTGTTCCAATATCTTTAAAATATTTTCGCTATTATCAATAAAAATATCTTTCCACATTAACGGATCGGATGAAGCAATTCTAGTGAAGTCTCTTAAACCTCCTGCACTATATTTAATAATTTCATCTTTAAATTTTTCGTCAGTATTAATTGCTGTCAAAACAATATTATAAGCAACTGCATGAGGTAAATGGCTAGTGAGTGACAGAATATAATCGTGATCCTCTATGCTCATAAACTTGACTTTACTTCCCAAAAATTCCCAAAATTTTTTCAACTTTTCAACCTTTTCTCTTTTTGAGTTTTGGTCATTACAAATGATAGTCCATCTATTTTGAAATAGATTTTTTAGACCAGCATTAGGCCCGCTTTCTTCTGTTCCCGCAATAGGATGAGATGCTAGCCAGTAAACGTCCTTTAGGTTTAAGTTTTTAAAAATTTTATTAACCTCCTTTTTTACTGAACCAGTATCAGTGACAATAGCATCTTTCTTAAATGAGTCTTTGGCTGATAATAAGACCTCTTTATAAGCGCTCAACGGAACAGCGATAATCACAAGATCGGAGTTTTTCACAGCGGATTGAATATCTTTTGAGACATTATTGCATAAATTCTCTTTTTTAATTATTTCTATAACTTCTCTTGAATTATCAAAAACTGTAACAGATTTGCTTATTTTGCTGTTATATACATCTCTTAAAATTGAAGATCCGATCAGACCACATCCAATAATGCAAATTTTTTCAAACATCAAATTACCTGTTTTAAAATTTTTATAAACTTTTTATTTTCTTTATTATTTCCAATCGTTACTCTTAAAGAGTTTTTGATTTTATATACATCCATTTTCCTTACTAAAACTCCTTTTTTCGCTAATTTTAAAAATATATTTTTTGAATTTTTTTTAATCTTATTAAAGTTCAAAAGTAAAAAATTTCCATAACTAAAATTTGTTTCGATACTTAAATTTTTGAAATTTTTAAAAAAAATCTTTGACCATCTATTTACATGTTTTATCTCTTTGTTAAGCCATTTAACATCATTTATAGATGCTGCAGCAGCAAATAAAGCTGCTCTGTTAATATTAAAAGGTGGCTTCACTTGATTAAGAGCATATATTAATTTTTTTGGACCATATCCCCAACCCACTCTAAGTCCAGCCAATCCGTATATTTTAGAAAATGTTCGAGTTATAATAACATTTTTATAATTTGAAAATAATTTCATACCTGATGAATAATTTTTACTTTTTACGTATTCAAAATAAGCATCATCAACTACAAGTAATATATTTCCTCTTAATTTTTTTCTTAAATTCAATAATGCCCCTTTACTTATAATTGTTCCAGTTGGATTATTAGGATTTGCCAAAAAAACGATCTTTGTTCTTTTTGTAACTTTATCAAGAATATTTTCTACTGAAATTTTGTAGTTTTTTTCCTTAGCGTATTTTATTTTTGCACCATAAATTTTGCTATAAATTCTATAAATGATAAAACTATACTCAGGCACTATTACTTCGTCGTTTTTATCTAAAAAAGCTTTACAAATAAGTTCGAAAATTTGATCTGAGCCAGACCCAAGTATAATTCTCTTTGGGTCAAGTTTAAATTTTCTTGCAAGAACATTCCTGAGAAATACTCCATCAGAGTCGGGGTATCTTTTAATATTTTTTGCTACTCTGTTAAACTCTTTAATTGCCTTAGGACTCGGACCTAATGCAGACTCATTCGCAGAGAGTTTAATTTTTGCTACTTTCTGTTTAAAAAGACTTAGACCAGCAATGTACTTCTCGGCATTAATTTTTTTTGGCTTTGGTAAATTCATTTTAATTAAGTTAATATATAAAAAGCTTAAGTAATGCTAGTTTCATAGTATATGAATTTGACAAGTTTAAGACTATTTAGTATTAATTTACGAAAGGCGCCGATTTAACCATATTGCAGGCGCTTTATAAATGTAGCTAAAAAGGAGATAGCCCAGTTTAGCTGGGCTTTTTTTTTGGATGAATAGTAAAATTGAAAATATAAAAAAATTAAGTGTATCTAAACCACTTAAATTAGATTGTGGCAAAACTATTAACAATTTTCCACTTGCATATGAGACTTATGGAAATTTAAATGAAAACAAAGACAACGCTGTGCTTGTTTTTCATGCTTTGACTGGTGATCAATTTGTTACCGGGACTAATCCAATAACAAATAAAGAAGGTTGGTGGGTCACGGCTGTTGGACCTGGAAAAGCAATTGATACTGATAAGTATTTCATAATTTGTGCAAATGTAATAGGAGGATGCATGGGCTCCTTTGGTCCAAAAAATATAAACCCAGAAACAAATAAGCCTTATGGGCTAGATTTTCCAGTTATAACAATTAAAGATATGGTAAAAGCGCAAGAGTCTTTACTCGAGCACCTTGGAATAAAAAAACTTTTGTGTGCAACTGGAGGTTCAATGGGCGGAATGCAGCTTTTACAATTTTGTTCAACTTTTCCAGATAAAACTTTTTCAGCTATTCCTATTGCTTGTAGTTCAAGTCATAGTGCACAAAATATTGCTTTAAATGAATTGGCACGTCAAGCTATTATGGCTGATCCCGTTTGGGATAAAGGAAAATATTGTTTGAAAAATTTGCAGCCAAAAAATGGACTGGCAGTAGCTAGAATGGTAGGACATATAAGTTATTTATCTGAAAAGGGAATGCAAGAAAAATTTGGAAGAAAATTGCAAGAAAAAGCTGACTATGAATTTAGTTTTAATGCAGACTTTCAAGTCGAAAGCTATTTAAGACATCAGGGTTATGCTTTCGTAGAAAGATTTGACGCAAATTCTATTCTTTATATCACTAGAGCTATGGATTATTTTGACCTGGCAAAACAATTTAAAGGAGGTTTGGTAAAAGCTTTTGAAAATCAGAAAACAAAATTTTTAGTAATATCTTTCTCTTCAGATTGGTTGTACACTTCAAAAGAAAATAAAGATATTGTGATAGCTCTTAATTCATCTGGGGCAGATGTCTCATATTCAGAGATAGTAACTGACAAGGGGCATGACTCATTTTTACTTAATGAACCTGAATTTCTTAAAACTCTAAAGGGTTTTTTAGACTCGATGTATGAAAAATTCAAAAATGAAAAAAGAATTTAAAGTAATAGCAGAATTGTTACCTAATAATACAAGAGTGCTTGATGTAGGATGTGGCGACGGATCTCTTATGAATCTGCTTAAAGTAAATAAAAATATTGAGGTAAGAGGATTGGAGCTTGACCAAGACAACGTGCAAAAGTGTATAATGAAAGGCTTGCCAGTTATCCAAGGTAATGCGGAAACTGAACTGCATCAATTTCCAAATCAATCTTTCGACTATGTCGTTTTGAGTCAAACTCTTCAAGCTTTCTATGATCCTGAAAAAGTTTTAAAGGAACTTTTGAGAATAGGTAAGTCAGTTATTGTTTCAATTCCAAATTTTGGATATTGGAAGGTAAGAATTAAACTATTACTTTTTGGAGAAATGCCTGTTACAAAAACTTTACCAAATACCTGGTATAATACACCAAATCTACATATGTGCACTATTAAGGACTTGTTTAATTTTTGTTATGAAAAAAAAATTAAAATAAATAAAGTAATTGGTGTTAATAATAATAAAACATCCTTAATAAAAAGAGGAAATTTAGAAATTAAAAATCTTTTTTCAAAGCTAGGAATTTTTTTAATTGGGTAAAATGAAGATAGAGATAATTCCATGTTTGTCTGACAATTACAGTTACATAATTTGTGATGAACAAACTAATACTATTTCGATAGTCGACCCTGCAACGTTTTCCGATTGCGATAAAGTTGTTGGTAAATACAGAAAATTAGATTACATATTAAACACACATCATCATGTAGACCATGTGGGTGGAAACGTAGAACTTAAAAGAAAATACAATTCTAAAATTATGGCTTATGAAGGTGATAAAAATCGCATACCCGGAATTGATATTTTATTAAGAGATAATGAAATTAAAAAAATAGGTAACTTAGAGTTCAAAATTATTTTGATACCAGGACATACTAGTGGTCATATAGCATTCTACTTTTACAATGAGGATATAATTTTTACAGGAGACACATTATTTTCTCTCGGATGTGGAAGAGTATTTGAGGGGACACATAAACAGATGCTTAAATCTTTAAATAAAATCAAAAATCTTCCTTTTAATACTAAAGCATATTTTGGTCACGAGTATACAAAGAATAATTTAAATTTTTGCTTAAAATATGATCCCAATAATACAGCGCTAAAAAATAAATCTTTTGATATTAATTCAAAACTTGAAAGAACGTTGCCTACTACTCCAACGTCAATAGGAGAAGAGCTCAAAACTAATATTTTTCTAAGATGCAACGATAAAGTTCTTAAAAAGACGCTTAATTTAGAAGACTCTCAAGATCATGAAGTTTTTACTAAATTAAGAGATTTAAAGGATGCTTTTTAAACTCAAAATTCTTGACTTGAAAAAATTGAGAGCTATATTGCGTGGAAAACAAAAGAATAAATTATTATGTCATTTGCAATTATAGAAACTGGTGGAAAACAATATAAAGTCTCAGCTAGTAAAATACTAGAAATAGAAAAGCTAGATGCTCAAATAGGCGACACTGTAAAATTCAATAAAGTTTTGCTTTTAAATGACAGTAAAAATACTGAGATTGGAAACCCTAGTATTGAAGGTGCAGTAGTAGAAGCCAAACTTCTGAATAATGTCAAGGATAGAACAATTTTAGTTTTTCATAAGAGAAGAAGAAAGCACTCTAGAAAAAAAAACGGACACAGACAGAGACACTCAAAAATTCAAATTTTAAAAATTTTAGCAAAAGGTGGAAAAGTTGTAGATGAAGCAAAAATAATTGAAAAAAAGAAAATTGTAAAAGAAGATAAAAAAAATCAAAAGAAAATAACTAAAAAGTAGGAAAAAATGGCAACTAAAAAAGCTGGTGGATCATCGAAAAACGGACGGGATAGTAAGGGAAGACGTCTCGGTGTAAAAAAATATGGAGATCAATTGGTTATTCCAGGTAATATTATTGTTAGACAGAGAGGTACAAGAATCCACCCTGGAACAAATGTTGGGATGGGTAAAGATCATTCGATTTTTTCTCTTATCAAAGGTAAAGTAAAATTCAAAAAAACTAAACTTAACAGAACTTTTGTATCTGTAATACCCAATTAATTTTATAAATAATTATAATTATTTATAGTATCTTTAAATGAAATTCTTAGATCAAGCAAAAATATTTATTAAAGCTGGAAAAGGTGGAGATGGTTCTGCAAGTTTCAGAAGAGAAAAATATATAGAGTTTGGAGGACCAGATGGTGGAGATGGAGGAAATGGAGGGTCAATAATTTTTGAAGCGGAGAGAAACCTAAATACTTTAATAGATTACAGATATACTCAACACTTTAAAGCCAAAAATGGCATTTCTGGAAGTAAAAGAAAAAAAACAGGTGCTAATGGAAAAGATTTAATTTTAAAAATTCCAGTAGGTACTCAAATATTAGAAGAAGATAATAATACAATTATTTATGACTTTACAAAAAATAAGGAGAAATTTTTAGTCGCTAACGGTGGAAAAGGTGGTTTGGGAAATGTTCGTTTTAAAAGTTCAACTAATAGAGCTCCTAGAAAAAAAACGGATGGAAAATTAGGAGAGTCATTTTGGATATGGTTACAATTAAAAGTAATAGCAGATGTTGGGATTGTGGGCATGCCAAATGCAGGTAAGTCAAGTTTACTTGCAGCTCTTACAAGGGCTAAACCAAAAATTGCTAACTATCCTTTTACTACTCTTGATCCAAACTTGGGTGTTGCATATTTTAATAACAAAGAAGTAATTTTAGCAGATATACCTGGTTTGGTTGAAGGTGCACACAAAGGTGTAGGACTAGGTGATAAATTTTTAAGACATGTTGAAAGATGTAAGGTATTATTACATCTTATTGATATAACTGAAAAAAATTTGTTGGATAATTATAAAAAAATAAGCCACGAATTGTTCTCTTACAACAAAAATCTTTTGAAAAAAAAAGAAATTATTATTTTTAATAAATCAGATATGCTTGATAAAAAACAATATAAAGAAAAAGAGATTTATTTGAAAAATAAAATAGATAAAAAATTTGAAATAATATCTGTATTTAATAACAACGATCTTTCAAAAATTAAGAAAGTTTTGATACAAAATGTTGCCAAATAATTTGAAAAAAATAGTTATAAAGCTTGGGTCAACAACTGTTGTAGATCGTAAAGGAAATTTCAAGAAAGATTGGGTAAATAGTCTAGTTAAGGATCTAAAAAATTTAAAAAAAAATAGAGATATCGTTATTGTATCTTCGGGTGCAATAGCATTAGGCCAAAAACATCTTAAATTAAAAAAACAGAAAATTATGTTAGAGATGAGTCAAGCTATTGCCGCGGTTGGACAAATTCTTTTAGCTGGCGAATTTCAGAAAATTTTTGATAAAAATAATTTCAAAACAGGTCAAATATTAATTACTCCAGATGATACTGAGCAAAGAAGGAGAGCTTTAAACGTGAGAAGAACATTTGACAATTTATTTAAACTTAATGCAATTCCTATTGTAAATGAGAATGATACTACTGCTACTTCTGAGATAAAATATGGCGACAATGATAGATTAGCTGCCAGAGTTGCTCAAATAATTGGTGCAGACACATTAATAATATTCTCAGATGTAAATGGATTGTATAACCATGAAAATAAAAATATTATAAAAAAAGTTTCTGAATTAAACGAAGATATATACTCACTGGTAGACAAAAAGAAAAGCAGTTATGGATCTGGAGGTATGATAACCAAATTGGAGGCTGCAAAAATATGTATGAACTCTGGTTGTCATATGTATATTGCTAATGGAAAGAAAAATTATCCAATAAAAAATATGTTTGAAAAAAAATTATATACTTGCTTTATACCTAAAATTTCAACGCTTGATGCTAGAAAAAAATGGATTATAGGGTCTATCAATTCTAGTGGTAAAATTTTCATAGACTCGGGTGCATATCAAGCTATTAAAAATGGCAAGAGTCTTTTAGCAGCAGGCGTTTTAAAAGTATCAGGAAAATTTAATAAAGGGGAAAATATTTTAATTGTAGACTTAAATGAAAAAAATCTAGCGAGAGGATTATCTTCTTTCTCTTCCGAAGAAATTAATAAGATAAAAGGTAAGCATAGTAGAGATATAGAAAAAATTTTAGGATATGCTAGTAAGTCTGAAATTGTTCATAAAGATGATATGGTAAAACTTTAATATGAAATATTTGAAAAAAATAGGAAAAAACTCAAGAATTGCATTTGAAAAACTTAAAAAAGTTGACCATAAAATCATTAAAAGAGTGCTTCAAAATTATAATAAGAAAATTTTAGAAAATAAAAAAATGATAATAAAAGAAAATTCAAAGGATGTAAAAAATATTAAAAGAAAAAATTTAATAGATAGACTTTTGTTAAATGAAAAAAGAATTGAAGCCATGAGACACTCCATAAATGAAATTGCAAAATTCGAAAATCCTATTGGAAAGGTTTTAGAAAGATGGAAAAGACCGAATAATCTTTTTATAAAAAGAGTATCTACTCCAATTGGTGTAATAGCAGTAATTTATGAGAGTAGGCCAAATGTAACTGCTGACGTTGCCTCTCTTTGTTTAAAATCTGCAAATTGCGTGATATTAAGAGGGGGCTCTGAGGCATTTAATTCAAATAAAATTTTAGCAAATTTATTTCGAACTTCGCTGACTTATCACAACATAGATCCTAATTGCGTTCAATTTATTGAGAATAAAAATAGGAAAATCGTAAATTATTTATTATCTAACATGTCACAATTTTTAGATGTTGTGGTGCCAAGGGGAGGAAGAGGTTTAGTAGAAAAAGTTCAAAAATTTTCCAAAGTACACGTAATTGGTCATTTAGAAGGATTATGCCATATATACGTTGATAAAAGCTCCAACGTCAATGATGCTATAAAAATTATTCTTAACGCAAAACTTAGAAGGACAAGTATATGTGGAGCGCTTGAAACATTATTAATTGAAGATAAAGCTTTAAAATCTCATGGTATAAAAATTATAAACGCTTTGATCAACTCTGGTTGTGAGGTAAGAGTGGATAGTAAAATTAATAAACTTTATAATAATAAACTTATAATTGCCAAGGAAAAAGACTGGAGCACTGAATATCTTGATGCAAAAATATCGATCAAAAATGTAAAAAATGTAAATGAAGCAGTGAACCATATTTTAAAATATGGAACTATGCATACTGATAGTATAATAACAAAAAGTAAAAAAAATGCTCAAATTTTTCTAGATGGTGTAAATAGTTCAATTGCAATGCATAACGTTTCGACCCAATTTGCAGATGGAGGTGAATTTGGTTTTGGTGGAGAAATTGGAATATCAACAAACAAATTACCACCAAGAGGTCCGGTTGGAATTAATCAGTTAACTTCTTATAAATATGTAGTAACTGGTAACTCAATTATTAGATCTTGAGATTAATGGGAAAATCTAGTTACAACTCTTTTGGAATTTTAGGTGGGAGCTTTGACCCTCCACACCTTGGTCATTTGAGATTATGTGAAATTGCTTTAAAAAAATTAAAATTATCAAAAATTTTTTGGGTAGTTACAAAAAAAAATCCGTTTAAAAAGAAAGCTTTTTTTTCTTTAAAAAAAAGATTATATGAAAGTAAAAAAATTTCAAAAAGTAACAAGAAAATTAAGGTAATTTACTTAGACAAAAAAATAAGGTCTTCAAGAACTATAAATGTTATTGAATATTTAAGGAAAATTAATAAAGCAAATAAAATTTATTTATTAATCGGATCTGATAATTTAGTAAGCTTTCATAAGTGGAAAGATTATGAAAAAATTATAGATTTGTGTCACATTGTTGTTTTTTCAAGAGAAGGATATGATAAAATGGCGAGAAAATCTGCTATAATGGAGAGTTTCAAAAATAAAAAAATAAAATTTATAAGAAATAAAAAAATTAATATCTCTTCGACAATTATAAGAAAATATTATAATAATCAGTAAATGCGAGTTTCAAACCTTAAAAAAATTATTGAAAATTTTCTTAATAATAATAAGGCAAGTAATATTATTTCTATTGATCTTAAAAAGAAATCTCATATTGCAGATTATATGATAATAGCCTCCGGAACATCATCAAGACATTTGCAATCGTTATCGGAGAATCTAATTTTAGAGTTAAAAAAAACTGGTATAGAGAATTGTAAAATGGAAGGTAAAGAAAGTGAAGATTGGAAATTGGTTGATGCAATAGATATTATTGTGCATTTATTTCACCCTGAAAAAAGAAATTTTTATGATCTTGAAAAAATGTGGTCTGAACCAATACCAAAAGAAAAGGCCATGATATGATAAGGTCTTTTTTTATCTTAATTTTAATTATAGGATTTTCGTCATCTTTAAAATCAAATGAAATAGCAAAGCAAGACCTTTATAAAAAAATAGACTTATTTGGTGAAGTTTTGGATAAAATACAGAGTGAGTACGTCGATCAAATAGATCAAGCGGATGTAATGGACTCAGCTATAAATGGAGTTCTACAATCTTTAGATCCTTATTCAGGTTATATGAGTCCTGAATTATGTAAAAGTATGCAAACGGATACAAGGGGGGAGTTTGGTGGGCTTGGAATAGAGATTGGTATGGAGTCGGGTTTAGTAAAAGTAATTTCACCGATCGATGGTACTCCAGCTGCAAAAGCTGGAATAAAAGCTGGTGATTACATTATAAGAATTGGAGAAGAACAGGTTCAAGGAAAGACCTTGATGGAGGCTGTTAAACTTATGAGAGGCGAAGTTGGAAGTAAAATTAAATTAACTATTAGAAGAAAAAATATTAAAAAACCAATAGAATTTTTTATTGAAAGAAAAATAATAGAGGTAAAATCTGTTGAAGCTTCAATTTTAGGTAGAAAGAAAAATGTTGGATATTTAAGGTTAAAATCATTTAATGAGAACAGTGACAAACAACTATTTGATAAAATAAAAATATTTGAAAGTAAAAATAAATTGATTGGATATGTTCTCGATTTAAGAAATAATCCTGGTGGACTTTTAACACAAGCAATAAGTATAACAGATTTTTTTCTTGAAAATGGTGAGATAGTATCAACAAAGGGAAGAAAGGTATCAGAAACAAGAAAATTTTTTGCAAGATCTGGAGACGGTATTAAGGGAAAACCTATTAT
>JPUP01000092.1 GCA_001321855.1 SAR11 cluster bacterium PRT-SC02 | reverse complement strand
AAAAAAAAAGATTAAAAAGATCAAAAAGAAAAAAAATTAAAAAAGCAAAGTCTTCATTCAAAAGAAAAAAGAAAAAAATATTTAAATCTAGGATTAAATTAAAATCCAAATCTAGAATAAAAAATAAATATAAATTTAAAAATAAATCTAAAATCAGATCTAAAGAAACAATCAGAAAAATTGTAAGATTTGGAACAAAATTTCAGCCAAGATTCAAATTTAAATTTAACATTGATAAATTTTTATTAAATTTTTTTAAAGGCATTTCTCATAAAATAGAAACTTTCAGGCAGGTTTTAGATGAAGAAAAAGAGAAAAGAAGACAAGAAAAAATAAAACTTATGCAAAAAGAAAAAGCAGAAACCTTGAAATTAAGTAAATTACAAAAAAAACAAGAGCTTATTAATAAGCTAAACGAAATTAAAGAAGAAAAAAAAATAGAAAAGATAAGAAAAATTGAGTTGAAAAGATTTATAAGAATTGAACAAGCGGAAGTTCGTAAAGAACAAGCAGAAAAACAGAGACAATTTTATGAAAAAATAAAATTAGAGAAAAGAATCGAACAATTTAGAAAACGTGAAATTTTAGAAATAAGAAATTTAGAGAAATTTGTATTGAAACAAGAGAGGCAAGATTACTCTGTAGTACAAGAGAGAATTGAACAAATTAAGTTAAAGTATCAAGCAATTCGAGATCAAAAAATAAAAGAAAGAATAGAGCAACTTGGTATAGAAGTTTCAGATACCGACTCAAGGTCTGAATTACTGGAAAAAGAAAGGCAATTTAATATAGCAAGAGAAAAAATTGAATACACCCTGGAAAGTTTTTTTAGATCGATGTCATCTTGCATATTTCAACTTAATCGAAAATGGTTACCAAAGAAAATGTCTTTACTTCGAGTGGTAGACAGACGTTATGAAACATCAGAAATTTTAATCAAATTTGACGAGGAGATAGATGATAATTGGTTAATGTTGGTCTACTTAAAAGATAATAATCCTAATTCAAATATAGTTGTTGAAGATAAAACTAGTTTAGAAAAAAATATTTCTACTGAATATAAATCAAATGAAATTTTTAGATTTTCTGATGCTTTGGTAGATTCTTTAACTTCTATGATTGATAAGGAATACAATAAAAAAATTCATTAATTGAAAATTTCATTCAATTTTTTTACTTCTCCAATTTTAAAAATAATTGCATCATTTTTATTGAAGCCAAAGTCACTAGCGTTTTCTTTGAATCTTTTTGGAGGTTCCATAATTGGTTCTAATGATAATATTACTGTGCCCCAATGCATACCAATTATTTTTTTACTTTTTAAATCCTTACCGACACTCAAAGCCTCCTCAGGATTTGTATGATAAACTGATTTGTCTTTCATTGGCATGATTGGAAAAAAATTGTAAGCACCTATATTAATAAAAGTTAAATCAATAGGCCCATATTTATCACCAATTTCTTTATAAATATTTCCAACCCCAGTATCGCATGAAAAAAAAATTTTTTTGTTTTTGTATTCTATTAAAAAGCTCCCCCATAAAGTTTTATTTGAGTCAAATAGACCTCTTTTGCTCCAATGAACCGCTGGAAGCAAAGTTACACTGATATCCTCATTTACTTTAATTTTTTCGTACCAATCAAGTTCATTGACATCTTTATAATTCTTAAAATATTTGCCCAATCTTAAGGGAACAAGAACTTTAGCATCTTTATAAGGAAAGCTTCTTATTGTTGACATGTCTTGATGATCATAATGGTTGTGGGTTAACAAAAATAAATTTACCTCCGGAATTTCATTTAAGTTTATGGCAGGATCCACATATCTTTTTGGACCAAAAATTAGAGGCCCAGTATTTTTTGAAAATAGAGGGTCGGTAATAATTGTTGTATTTCCTAATTTAATTAGAAAAGTTGCATGGCCAATCCAGGCAATATAATCATTTTTTTTGCTTTCATTTAAATCTTTTAAAACTTTATCTCTTGGAACCACATGACTAGCAGGATAATTGATTTTAATTTTTTTCCTTTCCTCATTAAATATTTTATACGACCATTTAATATTTGGATCTCGTTGAGGAGATCCTTCCGGATTCCTAAAGGTACCATCTGATAAATGGTGGAATGGAATAATCTTTTCTGAAGCACTCATACTAAAAATAAAGAAAAAAAATAAACTAATAAGGGGTATTTTCATACCCCTTATTATCATAATTTATTCTTAAATTTGGTATTATTTAACTATTTAAGCAATTATCCCTATTAATTCTTTTATCAAACTCTCCAAGCGCCTCTTTGCTTACAAACCAAATATAGGAAGTTTCTTGCAGTTGTTTAGCATTAGCTGCAGTACATTTTTTTCCAAATTTGATTTTAGCAACATTATTACCAGCGCAATTAGTTAATAAAATCATCAACATTAAAATTGAAAGTATTTTCATATATCTAATATTAAATAATTAATATGTAAATTAATTGTCACAAAAATGTTGAAAATATGAAATAAATTTAATTTCATACCATTGTTTTTAATATCAAAATTGTTAAATTAATCTGTGAATATAAATAAAAAAAAAAATAAAGTGGCAGTTGTAATGGGGTCTAAGAGCGACTACCCAATAATGAAGGATTGCGAGAATATACTCAAAACTTTCAAAATCAACTTTGAAACAAGAATAATTTCAGCTCATAGAACACCCGAGAGACTATATAGTTTTGCAAAGTCAGCAAACAAACATTTTAAAGTTGTAGTGGCTGGTGCCGGAGGAGCTGCCCACCTTCCTGGAATGATTGCTTCTTTAACAAATTTACCAGTTATAGGTGTACCAATTGAAACTAAATCACTGAAAGGATTAGATAGTTTACTTAGTGTGGTCCAGATGCCAAAAGGTGTGGTTACTGCTACTGTGGCAATAAATAATGCTACGAACGCTGGCCTGCTTGCGGGGGAAATTTTAGCGTTATTTGATAAAAAAGTGGAAATAAAAATTAATAAATTTAGACATAGTCAAACTAAATCAGTAAAAAAAAGACCAAAATAAAATGGCAAAAGAAATAACGCTAGGAATTTTGTATAGCGGTCAACTAGAAACACAACTTGTAAAATCTGCGAAAAAAATAGGTGGAATTAAAACAATTATTTTGACTGATGATCAAAATGGTCCTGCTCAGCATTTTTGTGATAAATTTATATGCGGAGATTTAAAAAGTAAAAAGGTATTGGAAAAATTTATTTCGGAAATAGATATATGCACTTATGCATTTGAAAATTTATCCTATGACATTTTAAAAGAAATTGCTGATATTAAAGAAGTTAACCCTTCTCCTAAAACATTAAAAATAGCGCAAAATAGAATATTGGAAAAAACTTTTGCAAATGAGGAAGCCGGAGTTAAAACTACAGAGTGGAAAGTTATAAAATCATTGGAAGATTTAAAAGATGGAATTAATTTATTTGGTAAAAGTATACTTAAATCAGTATCAGGAGGGTATGATGGGAAGCAACAACATAGGTTCAATTCTATTAATGATATTGATCCGAATATAGACTTTAGTAAAATTTATATTTTGGAAAAATTTCTTAATTTTAAGCAAGAAATTTCTGTTGCAGTAACAAGATATAAAAATGGTAAAATATCTATTTACGAGCCAACAGAAAATGTACATGAAAATGGAATACTTAGACATTCAAAAATTCCAGCAAACATAACTAAAAAAATATTTAAAGAGGCACAGGATATTGCAATTAAATTTGCTGAAAAACTGGACTACGTTGGAACGTTAAATCTAGAATTTATGATTGATAATAAAGACAATCTGTTTTTTAATGAAAAAAGTAATAGGGTCCATAATGGAAATTGGCACACTGTAAATAGTTACAAAATTTGTCAATTTACCAATCATATTAGAGCTGTTTGTGGACTAGAATTCATTGAAAATAAAAAAATTTCAAATGCAGAAATGTTAAATATTTTAGGCGAGGAAATTAAAGAGTTTAGAAAAAAAGAATATAGAGAAAATGAATATTTTTTCGATTATTTAAAGTCAGATATCAGACCTAATAGAAAAATGGGACATCTGACGATCTTGAAAGATTAATTATTGAATGGTTATCCTAAACATTCTTCTATCACCACTAAAAGCAGTAGCAGCGTGAAGCATTGAACGATTAGACCATAGAGCTATGTCACCTTTTTTCCAACCAAAACTATATGAAAAAACTTTTTTAGTTTGATGAGATGACAAGAAACTAATTAATTTTTTTTGACCTGATTTTAGATTTTTTATCCCAACAACATGTCCGGGTGAACAATAAATCGCTTTTTTACCGTCAATATTTTGAACTAAATTATGTTCTGATTTTATTTCTTTAATGTCGCTTGTCCCATGCTCAGCTTCTCTAAGTAAACGAGTTTTTGCTATTTTCCCTTTAGAAGAAAATATCCCCTTTAAATTTTCGATTTTTTCTTTAATATTTTTTGGCAAAGATTTATACGCAAGAAACTGGTTGAAAAAAAGGGTGTTTCCCTTTCCCTCCTCGGGCACATCAACTGCTTGTAAAAAAGTAAATCTTGGTGGATTTTCTAAATACGAGGAATCAGTATGCGGACCCTCACCAAAACTTTTTCCCGTATCAGTTTTTTTTCTCTCTATAATATAAATATTCTTGAAATCTTTATGTGGTTTTAGCATAGGGTATTTTGCCGGCACTCCAAAATTAGAGGAAAAATCTACATATTGTTTTGGATTAAGGTTTTGATTTTTAAAAAAAATAACTCCAAATTTATTCAATAATTTTTTAATTTCATTTATTTGATCTTGGCTTATATTTTTTAGGTCATTAAAAATGAAACAACCCACATTATTTTTTGTTGGCTCAAACTTTATTTTAATCATAAAAAATAATATTTAATAATAGTTAGTTTGACAATGGGTTAATTAGCTCTTTGTTATTATTTTTAGGATTATTAATGTTCGTTGAAATTTCCCAATATTTAAATTTTGGAGGCTTGATTGATGTTAAAACATCTAAAATTTTAAATTTTAAATTAAAAAAGTCATTTATCTTACTTTTATTTATAATTACTGGTTGTCGATGGTGAATATTAGAATTATTTGGCTCCGCTTCTTTTGTAATAATTGAAAATTGATTTTTATCATATAAACCACAAAAAAACATAACTGGTTCATCTGCAATCTTAAAACAATAAGGTTTTTTTTTGTTATCTTCGTACTTTTTCCACTCATAATAATAAGAACAAGGAATAATAATTCTGTTTTTATTTGCTATTTTTTTAAAATACGGCTTATCCAAACTTTCTATTCTTGTATTATGAAGCGGTTTAAAATTTTCAATAGAAGTTGACCAGTCTGGAGTGATACTCCAGATTAAAAATTCTAAAGCTTTACCATTAGTAAATTTCTTTATTACTGCCGCCTGGTTCCCTGGACTTATATTATAATTATCAATTATTTTATTGTCACCTATTACTGTTTTTACAATATCTGAAGTGGACTTTATTAAATTAGTTTGAGCGAACCTACCACACATTTAGATAATTATTTGACAAAATCTTTTATTCTTTGAAGAGTAGATTTCTCAGGACCATCATATTTTATTGGATAAGAGTTTGATTTTGTTAAAACTTCTATCCCTTTTGTGAAAATAAAAATAAAAAAAACTAGAAAAAATACTATGAAGATTTTAGCAGGATTATAATTTCCAGTTTCGAATACACTTTTTTTCTCTTTTTCTGCCTTATGAAAAAATTTAAAAGTTATGTAAACCGCAATTATTAAACCAATATGAGCTAAAACTACTCCTGCCCATCCCCAAATAAAAGTAGTAAGACTAAATACATATAAACTAAATACAGTTGACCAAATAAAAGATAAGACTATTAGAATTTGCAACCTTACAGACTTCGGTAACGCTCTTAAATCGTTCTTACTGTCGTCAAACATTATATTGGCACTTTCTATCATCCAATTTTTAAATTTATCCATAAATACATCTTAAATATTTTAAAAAGAATTTCATTAGAAAATTTATCACAGGCCTCTTGCTAATCTTCTTACTCTTTCCATATATTTGTTAAAAATTCTAATATCTAGTTGTGGAAGAACTGAGTAGAATCTAATGTATTTAGTTCTGAGGCCACCTAACTGAAAAACTGATTTTTTTATTCTTCTAAATGGAATATTATCAAAGAAGGAAAAATTCCAATAACTTACCATAGGGCCACCGTAACTTATTGATACAATACCCAACTTTCCTTTCATTGCTCCAGGCACTGGATACCCATAGTTCTTAAAAAATTTACTACCAGGGATGAGTGAACGATAGGAAAAAAACCACTTTGGATGTAGAACCCAATCAATAAAATTTTCAGTTATGCTTGATAACCTTAAGTTGTGACAAGCGCTTATTAAGAACATTACATCACAATTCTCTAACCTCTTTCTATAGTCAAGCACTAATTGAGGAGGCGGGTTAATTTCCGAGCTATAAAAAGGTAGTTGTTGTACTTCTTCGAATAAATTTATTAAATCTATTTGATGACCGCATTTTTTTGCTTCTTCAATGAAAGTATCCCTCACCGAGCTATTAAAAGAGTTTTTTGTATTGGAGTGTCCAAATATTATACATATTTTTTTCATTGATATTTAATCTTTCTTAAAAAAATTTATTAAATATTGAATTCTTATAAATTTT
>JPUP01000091.1 GCA_001321855.1 SAR11 cluster bacterium PRT-SC02 | reverse complement strand
ATTTCAGAAAAAATAAAAAAAAAAAATTAAAAAGATCAAAAAGAAAAAAAATTAAAAAAGCAAAGTCTTCATTCAAAAGAAAAAAGAAAAAAATATTTAAATCTAGGATTAAATTAAAATCCAAATCTAGAATAAAAAATAAATATAAATTTAAAAATAAATCTAAAATCAGATCTAAAGAAACAATCAGAAAAATTGTAAGATTTGGAACAAAATTTCAGCCAAGATTCAAATTTAAATTTAACATTGATAAATTTTTATTAAATTTTTTTAAAGGCATTTCTCATAAAATAGAAACTTTCAGGCAGGTTTTAGATGAAGAAAAAGAGAAAAGAAGACAAGAAAAAATAAAACTTATGCAAAAAGAAAAAGCAGAAACCTTGAAATTAAGTAAATTACAAAAAAAACAAGAGCTTATTAATAAGCTAAACGAAATTAAAGAAGAAAAAAAAATAGAAAAGATAAGAAAAATTGAGTTGAAAAGATTTATAAGAATTGAACAAGCGGAAGTTCGTAAAGAACAAGCAGAAAAACAGAGACAATTTTATGAAAAAATAAAATTAGAGAAAAGAATCGAACAATTTAGAAAACGTGAAATTTTAGAAATAAGAAATTTAGAGAAATTTGTATTGAAACAAGAGAGGCAAGATTACTCTGTAGTACAAGAGAGAATTGAACAAATTAAGTTAAAGTATCAAGCAATTCGAGATCAAAAAATAAAAGAAAGAATAGAGCAACTTGGTATAGAAGTTTCAGATACCGACTCAAGGTCTGAATTACTGGAAAAAGAAAGGCAATTTAATATAGCAAGAGAAAAAATTGAATACACCCTGGAAAGTTTTTTTAGATCGATGTCATCTTGCATATTTCAACTTAATCGAAAATGGTTACCAAAGAAAATGTCTTTACTTCGAGTGGTAGACAGACGTTATGAAACATCAGAAATTTTAATCAAATTTGACGAGGAGATAGATGATAATTGGTTAATGTTGGTCTACTTAAAAGATAATAATCCTAATTCAAATATAGTTGTTGAAGATAAAACTAGTTTAGAAAAAAATATTTCTACTGAATATAAATCAAATGAAATTTTTAGATTTTCTGATGCTTTGGTAGATTCTTTAACTTCTATGATTGATAAGGAATACAATAAAAAAATTCATTAATTGAAAATTTCATTCAATTTTTTTACTTCTCCAATTTTAAAAATAATTGCATCATTTTTATTGAAGCCAAAGTCACTAGCGTTTTCTTTGAATCTTTTTGGAGGTTCCATAATTGGTTCTAATGATAATATTACTGTGCCCCAATGCATACCAATTATTTTTTTACTTTTTAAATCCTTACCGACACTCAAAGCCTCCTCAGGATTTGTATGATAAACTGATTTGTCTTTCATTGGCATGATTGGAAAAAAATTGTAAGCACCTATATTAATAAAAGTTAAATCAATAGGCCCATATTTATCACCAATTTCTTTATAAATATTTCCAACCCCAGTATCGCATGAAAAAAAAATTTTTTTGTTTTTGTATTCTATTAAAAAGCTCCCCCATAAAGTTTTATTTGAGTCAAATAGACCTCTTTTGCTCCAATGAACCGCTGGAAGCAAAGTTACACTGATATCCTCATTTACTTTAATTTTTTCGTACCAATCAAGTTCATTGACATCTTTATAATTCTTAAAATATTTGCCCAATCTTAAGGGAACAAGAACTTTAGCATCTTTATAAGGAAAGCTTCTTATTGTTGACATGTCTTGATGATCATAATGGTTGTGGGTTAACAAAAATAAATTTACCTCCGGAATTTCATTTAAGTTTATGGCAGGATCCACATATCTTTTTGGACCAAAAATTAGAGGCCCAGTATTTTTTGAAAATAGAGGGTCGGTAATAATTGTTGTATTTCCTAATTTAATTAGAAAAGTTGCATGGCCAATCCAGGCAATATAATCATTTTTTTTGCTTTCATTTAAATCTTTTAAAACTTTATCTCTTGGAACCACATGACTAGCAGGATAATTGATTTTAATTTTTTTCCTTTCCTCATTAAATATTTTATACGACCATTTAATATTTGGATCTCGTTGAGGAGATCCTTCCGGATTCCTAAAGGTACCATCTGATAAATGGTGGAATGGAATAATCTTTTCTGAAGCACTCATACTAAAAATAAAGAAAAAAAATAAACTAATAAGGGGTATTTTCATACCCCTTATTATCATAATTTATTCTTAAATTTGGTATTATTTAACTATTTAAGCAATTATCCCTATTAATTCTTTTATCAAACTCTCCAAGCGCCTCTTTGCTTACAAACCAAATATAGGAAGTTTCTTGCAGTTGTTTAGCATTAGCTGCAGTACATTTTTTTCCAAATTTGATTTTAGCAACATTATTACCAGCGCAATTAGTTAATAAAATCATCAACATTAAAATTGAAAGTATTTTCATATATCTAATATTAAATAATTAATATGTAAATTAATTGTCACAAAAATGTTGAAAATATGAAATAAATTTAATTTCATACCATTGTTTTTAATATCAAAATTGTTAAATTAATCTGTGAATATAAATAAAAAAAAAAATAAAGTGGCAGTTGTAATGGGGTCTAAGAGCGACTACCCAATAATGAAGGATTGCGAGAATATACTCAAAACTTTCAAAATCAACTTTGAAACAAGAATAATTTCAGCTCATAGAACACCCGAGAGACTATATAGTTTTGCAAAGTCAGCAAACAAACATTTTAAAGTTGTAGTGGCTGGTGCCGGAGGAGCTGCCCACCTTCCTGGAATGATTGCTTCTTTAACAAATTTACCAGTTATAGGTGTACCAATTGAAACTAAATCACTGAAAGGATTAGATAGTTTACTTAGTGTGGTCCAGATGCCAAAAGGTGTGGTTACTGCTACTGTGGCAATAAATAATGCTACGAACGCTGGCCTGCTTGCGGGGGAAATTTTAGCGTTATTTGATAAAAAAGTGGAAATAAAAATTAATAAATTTAGACATAGTCAAACTAAATCAGTAAAAAAAAGACCAAAATAAAATGGCAAAAGAAATAACGCTAGGAATTTTGTATAGCGGTCAACTAGAAACACAACTTGTAAAATCTGCGAAAAAAATAGGTGGAATTAAAACAATTATTTTGACTGATGATCAAAATGGTCCTGCTCAGCATTTTTGTGATAAATTTATATGCGGAGATTTAAAAAGTAAAAAGGTATTGGAAAAATTTATTTCGGAAATAGATATATGCACTTATGCATTTGAAAATTTATCCTATGACATTTTAAAAGAAATTGCTGATATTAAAGAAGTTAACCCTTCTCCTAAAACATTAAAAATAGCGCAAAATAGAATATTGGAAAAAACTTTTGCAAATGAGGAAGCCGGAGTTAAAACTACAGAGTGGAAAGTTATAAAATCATTGGAAGATTTAAAAGATGGAATTAATTTATTTGGTAAAAGTATACTTAAATCAGTATCAGGAGGGTATGATGGGAAGCAACAACATAGGTTCAATTCTATTAATGATATTGATCCGAATATAGACTTTAGTAAAATTTATATTTTGGAAAAATTTCTTAATTTTAAGCAAGAAATTTCTGTTGCAGTAACAAGATATAAAAATGGTAAAATATCTATTTACGAGCCAACAGAAAATGTACATGAAAATGGAATACTTAGACATTCAAAAATTCCAGCAAACATAACTAAAAAAATATTTAAAGAGGCACAGGATATTGCAATTAAATTTGCTGAAAAACTGGACTACGTTGGAACGTTAAATCTAGAATTTATGATTGATAATAAAGACAATCTGTTTTTTAATGAAAAAAGTAATAGGGTCCATAATGGAAATTGGCACACTGTAAATAGTTACAAAATTTGTCAATTTACCAATCATATTAGAGCTGTTTGTGGACTAGAATTCATTGAAAATAAAAAAATTTCAAATGCAGAAATGTTAAATATTTTAGGCGAGGAAATTAAAGAGTTTAGAAAAAAAGAATATAGAGAAAATGAATATTTTTTCGATTATTTAAAGTCAGATATCAGACCTAATAGAAAAATGGGACATCTGACGATCTTGAAAGATTAATTATTGAATGGTTATCCTAAACATTCTTCTATCACCACTAAAAGCAGTAGCAGCGTGAAGCATTGAACGATTAGACCATAGAGCTATGTCACCTTTTTTCCAACCAAAACTATATGAAAAAACTTTTTTAGTTTGATGAGATGACAAGAAACTAATTAATTTTTTTTGACCTGATTTTAGATTTTTTATCCCAACAACATGTCCGGGTGAACAATAAATCGCTTTTTTACCGTCAATATTTTGAACTAAATTATGTTCTGATTTTATTTCTTTAATGTCGCTTGTCCCATGCTCAGCTTCTCTAAGTAAACGAGTTTTTGCTATTTTCCCTTTAGAAGAAAATATCCCCTTTAAATTTTCGATTTTTTCTTTAATATTTTTTGGCAAAGATTTATACGCAAGAAACTGGTTGAAAAAAAGGGTGTTTCCCTTTCCCTCCTCGGGCACATCAACTGCTTGTAAAAAAGTAAATCTTGGTGGATTTTCTAAATACGAGGAATCAGTATGCGGACCCTCACCAAAACTTTTTCCCGTATCAGTTTTTTTTCTCTCTATAATATAAATATTCTTGAAATCTTTATGTGGTTTTAGCATAGGGTATTTTGCCGGCACTCCAAAATTAGAGGAAAAATCTACATATTGTTTTGGATTAAGGTTTTGATTTTTAAAAAAAATAACTCCAAATTTATTCAATAATTTTTTAATTTCATTTATTTGATCTTGGCTTATATTTTTTAGGTCATTAAAAATGAAACAACCCACATTATTTTTTGTTGGCTCAAACTTTATTTTAATCATAAAAAATAATATTTAATAATAGTTAGTTTGACAATGGGTTAATTAGCTCTTTGTTATTATTTTTAGGATTATTAATGTTCGTTGAAATTTCCCAATATTTAAATTTTGGAGGCTTGATTGATGTTAAAACATCTAAAATTTTAAATTTTAAATTAAAAAAGTCATTTATCTTACTTTTATTTATAATTACTGGTTGTCGATGGTGAATATTAGAATTATTTGGCTCCGCTTCTTTTGTAATAATTGAAAATTGATTTTTATCATATAAACCACAAAAAAACATAACTGGTTCATCTGCAATCTTAAAACAATAAGGTTTTTTTTTGTTATCTTCGTACTTTTTCCACTCATAATAATAAGAACAAGGAATAATAATTCTGTTTTTATTTGCTATTTTTTTAAAATACGGCTTATCCAAACTTTCTATTCTTGTATTATGAAGCGGTTTAAAATTTTCAATAGAAGTTGACCAGTCTGGAGTGATACTCCAGATTAAAAATTCTAAAGCTTTACCATTAGTAAATTTCTTTATTACTGCCGCCTGGTTCCCTGGACTTATATTATAATTATCAATTATTTTATTGTCACCTATTACTGTTTTTACAATATCTGAAGTGGACTTTATTAAATTAGTTTGAGCGAACCTACCACACATTTAGATAATTATTTGACAAAATCTTTTATTCTTTGAAGAGTAGATTTCTCAGGACCATCATATTTTATTGGATAAGAGTTTGATTTTGTTAAAACTTCTATCCCTTTTGTGAAAATAAAAATAAAAAAAACTAGAAAAAATACTATGAAGATTTTAGCAGGATTATAATTTCCAGTTTCGAATACACTTTTTTTCTCTTTTTCTGCCTTATGAAAAAATTTAAAAGTTATGTAAACCGCAATTATTAAACCAATATGAGCTAAAACTACTCCTGCCCATCCCCAAATAAAAGTAGTAAGACTAAATACATATAAACTAAATACAGTTGACCAAATAAAAGATAAGACTATTAGAATTTGCAACCTTACAGACTTCGGTAACGCTCTTAAATCGTTCTTACTGTCGTCAAACATTATATTGGCACTTTCTATCATCCAATTTTTAAATTTATCCATAAATACATCTTAAATATTTTAAAAAGAATTTCATTAGAAAATTTATCACAGGCCTCTTGCTAATCTTCTTACTCTTTCCATATATTTGTTAAAAATTCTAATATCTAGTTGTGGAAGAACTGAGTAGAATCTAATGTATTTAGTTCTGAGGCCACCTAACTGAAAAACTGATTTTTTTATTCTTCTAAATGGAATATTATCAAAGAAGGAAAAATTCCAATAACTTACCATAGGGCCACCGTAACTTATTGATACAATACCCAACTTTCCTTTCATTGCTCCAGGCACTGGATACCCATAGTTCTTAAAAAATTTACTACCAGGGATGAGTGAACGATAGGAAAAAAACCACTTTGGATGTAGAACCCAATCAATAAAATTTTCAGTTATGCTTGATAACCTTAAGTTGTGACAAGCGCTTATTAAGAACATTACATCACAATTCTCTAACCTCTTTCTATAGTCAAGCACTAATTGAGGAGGCGGGTTAATTTCCGAGCTATAAAAAGGTAGTTGTTGTACTTCTTCGAATAAATTTATTAAATCTATTTGATGACCGCATTTTTTTGCTTCTTCAATGAAAGTATCCCTCACCGAGCTATTAAAAGAGTTTTTTGTATTGGAGTGTCCAAATATTATACATATTTTTTTCATTGATATTTAATCTTTCTTAAAAAAATTTATTAAATATTGAATTCTTATAAATTTT
>JPUP01000090.1 GCA_001321855.1 SAR11 cluster bacterium PRT-SC02 | reverse complement strand
AAAATTTATAAGAATTCAATATTTAATAAATTTTTTTAAGAAAGATTAAATATCAATGAAAAAAATATGTATAATATTTGGACACTCCAATACAAAAAACTCTTTTAATAGCTCGGTGAGGGATACTTTCATTGAAGAAGCAAAAAAATGCGGTCATCAAATAGATTTAATAAATTTATTCGAAGAAGTACAACAACTACCTTTTTATAGCTCGGAAATTAACCCGCCTCCTCAATTAGTGCTTGACTATAGAAAGAGGTTAGAGAATTGTGATGTAATGTTCTTAATAAGCGCTTGTCACAACTTAAGGTTATCAAGCATAACTGAAAATTTTATTGATTGGGTTCTACATCCAAAGTGGTTTTTTTCCTATCGTTCACTCATCCCTGGTAGTAAATTTTTTAAGAACTATGGGTATCCAGTGCCTGGAGCAATGAAAGGAAAGTTGGGTATTGTATCAATAAGTTACGGTGGCCCTATGGTAAGTTATTGGAATTTTTCCTTCTTTGATAATATTCCATTTAGAAGAATAAAAAAATCAGTTTTTCAGTTAGGTGGCCTCAGAACTAAATACATTAGATTCTACTCAGTTCTTCCACAACTAGATATTAGAATTTTTAACAAATATATGGAAAGAGTAAGAAGATTAGCAAGAGGCCTGTGATAAATTTTCTAATGAAATTCTTTTTAAAATATTTAAGATGTATTTATGGATAAATTTAAAAATTGGATGATAGAAAGTGCCAATATAATGTTTGACGACAGTAAGAACGATTTAAGAGCGTTACCGAAGTCTGTAAGGTTGCAAATTCTAATAGTCTTATCTTTTATTTGGTCAACTGTATTTAGTTTATATGTATTTAGTCTTACTACTTTTATTTGGGGATGGGCAGGAGTAGTTTTAGCTCATATTGGTTTAATAATTGCGGTTTACATAACTTTTAAATTTTTTCATAAGGCAGAAAAAGAGAAAAAAAGTGTATTCGAAACTGGAAATTATAATCCTGCTAAAATCTTCATAGTATTTTTTCTAGTTTTTTTTATTTTTATTTTCACAAAAGGGATAGAAGTTTTAACAAAATCAAACTCTTATCCAATAAAATATGATGGTCCTGAGAAATCTACTCTTCAAAGAATAAAAGATTTTGTCAAATAATTATCTAAATGTGTGGTAGGTTCGCTCAAACTAATTTAATAAAGTCCACTTCAGATATTGTAAAAACAGTAATAGGTGACAATAAAATAATTGATAATTATAATATAAGTCCAGGGAACCAGGCGGCAGTAATAAAGAAATTTACTAATGGTAAAGCTTTAGAATTTTTAATCTGGAGTATCACTCCAGACTGGTCAACTTCTATTGAAAATTTTAAACCGCTTCATAATACAAGAATAGAAAGTTTGGATAAGCCGTATTTTAAAAAAATAGCAAATAAAAACAGAATTATTATTCCTTGTTCTTATTATTATGAGTGGAAAAAGTACGAAGATAACAAAAAAAAACCTTATTGTTTTAAGATTGCAGATGAACCAGTTATGTTTTTTTGTGGTTTATATGATAAAAATCAATTTTCAATTATTACAAAAGAAGCGGAGCCAAATAATTCTAATATTCACCATCGACAACCAGTAATTATAAATAAAAGTAAGATAAATGACTTTTTTAATTTAAAATTTAAAATTTTAGATGTTTTAACATCAATCAAGCCTCCAAAATTTAAATATTGGGAAATTTCAACGAACATTAATAATCCTAAAAATAATAACAAAGAGCTAATTAACCCATTGTCAAACTAACTATTATTAAATATTATTTTTTATGATTAAAATAAAGTTTGAGCCAACAAAAAATAATGTGGGTTGTTTCATTTTTAATGACCTAAAAAATATAAGCCAAGATCAAATAAATGAAATTAAAAAATTATTGAATAAATTTGGAGTTATTTTTTTTAAAAATCAAAACCTTAATCCAAAACAATATGTAGATTTTTCCTCTAATTTTGGAGTGCCGGCAAAATACCCTATGCTAAAACCACATAAAGATTTCAAGAATATTTATATTATAGAGAGAAAAAAAACTGATACGGGAAAAAGTTTTGGTGAGGGTCCGCATACTGATTCCTCGTATTTAGAAAATCCACCAAGATTTACTTTTTTACAAGCAGTTGATGTGCCCGAGGAGGGAAAGGGAAACACCCTTTTTTTCAACCAGTTTCTTGCGTATAAATCTTTGCCAAAAAATATTAAAGAAAAAATCGAAAATTTAAAGGGGATATTTTCTTCTAAAGGGAAAATAGCAAAAACTCGTTTACTTAGAGAAGCTGAGCATGGGACAAGCGACATTAAAGAAATAAAATCAGAACATAATTTAGTTCAAAATATTGACGGTAAAAAAGCGATTTATTGTTCACCCGGACATGTTGTTGGGATAAAAAATCTAAAATCAGGTCAAAAAAAATTAATTAGTTTCTTGTCATCTCATCAAACTAAAAAAGTTTTTTCATATAGTTTTGGTTGGAAAAAAGGTGACATAGCTCTATGGTCTAATCGTTCAATGCTTCACGCTGCTACTGCTTTTAGTGGTGATAGAAGAATGTTTAGGATAACCATTCAATAATTAATCTTTCAAGATCGTCAGATGTCCCATTTTTCTATTAGGTCTGATATCTGACTTTAAATAATCGAAAAAATATTCATTTTCTCTATATTCTTTTTTTCTAAACTCTTTAATTTCCTCGCCTAAAATATTTAACATTTCTGCATTTGAAATTTTTTTATTTTCAATGAATTCTAGTCCACAAACAGCTCTAATATGATTGGTAAATTGACAAATTTTGTAACTATTTACAGTGTGCCAATTTCCATTATGGACCCTATTACTTTTTTCATTAAAAAACAGATTGTCTTTATTATCAATCATAAATTCTAGATTTAACGTTCCAACGTAGTCCAGTTTTTCAGCAAATTTAATTGCAATATCCTGTGCCTCTTTAAATATTTTTTTAGTTATGTTTGCTGGAATTTTTGAATGTCTAAGTATTCCATTTTCATGTACATTTTCTGTTGGCTCGTAAATAGATATTTTACCATTTTTATATCTTGTTACTGCAACAGAAATTTCTTGCTTAAAATTAAGAAATTTTTCCAAAATATAAATTTTACTAAAGTCTATATTCGGATCAATATCATTAATAGAATTGAACCTATGTTGTTGCTTCCCATCATACCCTCCTGATACTGATTTAAGTATACTTTTACCAAATAAATTAATTCCATCTTTTAAATCTTCCAATGATTTTATAACTTTCCACTCTGTAGTTTTAACTCCGGCTTCCTCATTTGCAAAAGTTTTTTCCAATATTCTATTTTGCGCTATTTTTAATGTTTTAGGAGAAGGGTTAACTTCTTTAATATCAGCAATTTCTTTTAAAATGTCATAGGATAAATTTTCAAATGCATAAGTGCATATATCTATTTCCGAAATAAATTTTTCCAATACCTTTTTACTTTTTAAATCTCCGCATATAAATTTATCACAAAAATGCTGAGCAGGACCATTTTGATCATCAGTCAAAATAATTGTTTTAATTCCACCTATTTTTTTCGCAGATTTTACAAGTTGTGTTTCTAGTTGACCGCTATACAAAATTCCTAGCGTTATTTCTTTTGCCATTTTATTTTGGTCTTTTTTTTACTGATTTAGTTTGACTATGTCTAAATTTATTAATTTTTATTTCCACTTTTTTATCAAATAACGCTAAAATTTCCCCCGCAAGCAGGCCAGCGTTCGTAGCATTATTTATTGCCACAGTAGCAGTAACCACACCTTTTGGCATCTGGACCACACTAAGTAAACTATCTAATCCTTTCAGTGATTTAGTTTCAATTGGTACACCTATAACTGGTAAATTTGTTAAAGAAGCAATCATTCCAGGAAGGTGGGCAGCTCCTCCGGCACCAGCCACTACAACTTTAAAATGTTTGTTTGCTGACTTTGCAAAACTATATAGTCTCTCGGGTGTTCTATGAGCTGAAATTATTCTTGTTTCAAAGTTGATTTTGAAAGTTTTGAGTATATTCTCGCAATCCTTCATTATTGGGTAGTCGCTCTTAGACCCCATTACAACTGCCACTTTATTTTTTTTTTTATTTATATTCACAGATTAATTTAACAATTTTGATATTAAAAACAATGGTATGAAATTAAATTTATTTCATATTTTCAACATTTTTGTGACAATTAATTTACATATTAATTATTTAATATTAGATATATGAAAATACTTTCAATTTTAATGTTGATGATTTTATTAACTAATTGCGCTGGTAATAATGTTGCTAAAATCAAATTTGGAAAAAAATGTACTGCAGCTAATGCTAAACAACTGCAAGAAACTTCCTATATTTGGTTTGTAAGCAAAGAGGCGCTTGGAGAGTTTGATAAAAGAATTAATAGGGATAATTGCTTAAATAGTTAAATAATACCAAATTTAAGAATAAATTATGATAATAAGGGGTATGAAAATACCCCTTATTAGTTTATTTTTTTTCTTTATTTTTAGTATGAGTGCTTCAGAAAAGATTATTCCATTCCACCATTTATCAGATGGTACCTTTAGGAATCCGGAAGGATCTCCTCAACGAGATCCAAATATTAAATGGTCGTATAAAATATTTAATGAGGAAAGGAAAAAAATTAAAATCAATTATCCTGCTAGTCATGTGGTTCCAAGAGATAAAGTTTTAAAAGATTTAAATGAAAGCAAAAAAAATGATTATATTGCCTGGATTGGCCATGCAACTTTTCTAATTAAATTAGGAAATACAACAATTATTACCGACCCTCTATTTTCAAAAAATACTGGGCCTCTAATTTTTGGTCCAAAAAGATATGTGGATCCTGCCATAAACTTAAATGAAATTCCGGAGGTAAATTTATTTTTGTTAACCCACAACCATTATGATCATCAAGACATGTCAACAATAAGAAGCTTTCCTTATAAAGATGCTAAAGTTCTTGTTCCCTTAAGATTGGGCAAATATTTTAAGAATTATAAAGATGTCAATGAACTTGATTGGTACGAAAAAATTAAAGTAAATGAGGATATCAGTGTAACTTTGCTTCCAGCGGTTCATTGGAGCAAAAGAGGTCTATTTGACTCAAATAAAACTTTATGGGGGAGCTTTTTAATAGAATACAAAAACAAAAAAATTTTTTTTTCATGCGATACTGGGGTTGGAAATATTTATAAAGAAATTGGTGATAAATATGGGCCTATTGATTTAACTTTTATTAATATAGGTGCTTACAATTTTTTTCCAATCATGCCAATGAAAGACAAATCAGTTTATCATACAAATCCTGAGGAGGCTTTGAGTGTCGGTAAGGATTTAAAAAGTAAAAAAATAATTGGTATGCATTGGGGCACAGTAATATTATCATTAGAACCAATTATGGAACCTCCAAAAAGATTCAAAGAAAACGCTAGTGACTTTGGCTTCAATAAAAATGATGCAATTATTTTTAAAATTGGAGAAGTAAAAAAATTGAATGAAATTTTCAATTAATGAATTTTTTTATTGTATTCCTTATCAATCATAGAAGTTAAAGAATCTACCAAAGCATCAGAAAATCTAAAAATTTCATTTGATTTATATTCAGTAGAAATATTTTTTTCTAAACTAGTTTTATCTTCAACAACTATATTTGAATTAGGATTATTATCTTTTAAGTAGACCAACATTAACCAATTATCATCTATCTCCTCGTCAAATTTGATTAAAATTTCTGATGTTTCATAACGTCTGTCTACCACTCGAAGTAAAGACATTTTCTTTGGTAACCATTTTCGATTAAGTTGAAATATGCAAGATGACATCGATCTAAAAAAACTTTCCAGGGTGTATTCAATTTTTTCTCTTGCTATATTAAATTGCCTTTCTTTTTCCAGTAATTCAGACCTTGAGTCGGTATCTGAAACTTCTATACCAAGTTGCTCTATTCTTTCTTTTATTTTTTGATCTCGAATTGCTTGATACTTTAACTTAATTTGTTCAATTCTCTCTTGTACTACAGAGTAATCTTGCCTCTCTTGTTTCAATACAAATTTCTCTAAATTTCTTATTTCTAAAATTTCACGTTTTCTAAATTGTTCGATTCTTTTCTCTAATTTTATTTTTTCATAAAATTGTCTCTGTTTTTCTGCTTGTTCTTTACGAACTTCCGCTTGTTCAATTCTTATAAATCTTTTCAACTCAATTTTTCTTATCTTTTCTATTTTTTTTTCTTCTTTAATTTCGTTTAGCTTATTAATAAGCTCTTGTTTTTTTTGTAATTTACTTAATTTCAAGGTTTCTGCTTTTTCTTTTTGCATAAGTTTTATTTTTTCTTGTCTTCTTTTCTCTTTTTCTTCATCTAAAACCTGCCTGAAAGTTTCTATTTTATGAGAAATGCCTTTAAAAAAATTTAATAAAAATTTATCAATGTTAAATTTAAATTTGAATCTTGGCTGAAATTTTGTTCCAAATCTTACAATTTTTCTGATTGTTTCTTTAGATCTGATTTTAGATTTATTTTTAAATTTATATTTATTTTTTATTCTAGATTTGGATTTTAATTTAATCCTAGATTTAAATATTTTTTTCTTTTTTCTTTTGAATGAAGACTTTGCTTTTTTAATTTTTTTTCTTTTTGATCTTTTTAATCTTTTTTTTTTATTTTTTCTGAAATGTTTTTTTTTTCTTTTTTTTTTTCATAGACTATATTGATACTAATACCAGTAAGTTAGTTATAAATA
>JPUP01000089.1 GCA_001321855.1 SAR11 cluster bacterium PRT-SC02 | reverse complement strand
TTTTTTTTTATTTTTTCTGAAATGTTTTTTTTTCTTTTTTTTTTCATAGACTATATTGATACTAATACCAGTAAGTTAGTTATAAATATAGTCTCTAGTAACGGGAGTTGTATCTAATTTTTTTGAAAGTAAGAATTGATATACAACCTGATCTCCATATTTAAAAGCAGCTTCACAAGAACTAAGGTAAAATTCAAACATTCTAAAGAATTTTTCATCGAACATTTGTAAAACTTTTTCTTTATTATTTGTAAATCTCTCCTTCCAATGCCTCAACGTATGAGCGTAATGAATTTTTAGAACTTCTAAGTCTGAAATAATAAGACCTGATTTTTCGATAGGTCCAGTTACCTCACTCAAACTTGGGGTATACCCTCCAGGAAATATATATTTTGTGATCCATGGGTGAGGACCTCTTGGTGGGTTTATTGACCCAATCGTATGTATTAATGCTATCCCTCTATCTGATAACAAATCAAAAACTTGTTTAAAAAACTTGTTATAAAATTTTCTTCCAACGTGTTCAAACATGCCTACTGATACAATTCTATCAAATTTTTCATTTTTTATTTCTCTGTAGTCTATAAGTTTGTAGCTAACTTGATTATCAAGATTAAGTTTTTTAGCGGTATCAACACAAAACTTATATTGATTTTTAGACAAGGTTATTCCCGTCACAGTGCATTTTGCTTGCTTTGCTATTTCAGTAGCCAATGAACCCCATCCACAACCTATATCTAAAACTTTTTGATTTGGTTTTATATTTAATTTTTTTATAATATGGTCTATTTTGTTTTGTTGTGCTTTTTCCAAACTATCATCTTTATTTTTAAAGTATGCGCACGAATATTGTTTTAAGGGATCTAGAAATAAAAAATAAAGTTCATCTGAAATATCATAATGATGAGCAACATTCATTCTTGATTTTTTTATAAAATTAAAATTTGTGATATATCTGTAAGAACCTCTTAGCCTGTTAAGAAGTGCACTCCATTTATTTGTTTCGGCTCTTCCAATGTTTTCCAAAGCTGTATTTAAAAAATCTGTTAGATTCCCCTTTTTAAAAATAATTTTTCCATCTGTGTATGCTTCTCCAAAATATAAATCAGGGTAAATTAATAACTTATAGTGAAGAGATTTATCTAAAATTTTTAATTTAATTTTTGAAGATTTATTTTTTTCACCAATAACGTGTTCATTTCCGCTTGCATCTTCGAGAATAAAACCTCCTTTTTTAAAAAGTTTATTTAAAAAATTTGCTAATTGCATCAGGCTGCCTTATTTTCAAGTCCATTAAAGTTAATTTTTTCTAAACTTTTTTGTAATTCATTACTTTTTTCTTTGTCGAGCAAAACTAGTGGAGGTAAGAGATTTGTATAGGCTTTATTTTCAATAGAAAAATAAGAATGCAATGCTGAGATTAGGTTATACCTGTCAAATATATTTCTTACATCTATTAATTTTTTATTGCTGACTTGATTATTTTTTAGTTCAAAATCATCAAAAACTTTCCTTGATAATGAATGAGTAACATTAGTAACTGCTGAAATACATCCAGCGCACCCTAACTCTAAACCTTTTAAAAGTTTGCTTTCTGACCCAGGAAACATAAGAAAATTTTTAATCTTTACATCCTCAAAAAGATTGTAGCTTGAGTCTTTGCATCCAATAATATTTTTTGGGAAACTTTTTACTAATTTTTTTAAGGCTTCTGGAGAAAATTTATAACCGCTTAATTTCTCAAAATTGTACAAAACAATTTTAACTTTTGGAATATGATGTATGATTGAAGAGTAAAAGTTGTAAACTCCCTGATCGGTATTATTTTTGTAATATGCTGGAGGCATTATTAAAAATGTATCAAATTCATATTCTATCGAATATTTAATTAGCTCTATTGTCTCATTCAATGAATTATTTCCAGTTCCAATAAAAAATTTTTTTTTTAGTTTTCTTGTTGATAATTTTGAAATCAAATCTTTTTTTTCTGTCATAGATATTAGTTGGCTTTGACCGGTCGATCCAAAAAAAAATACACCGTGCAAGCCTTTAGCTATTATCTGCTCTGCATGGTTAATGGTGGCTTCAACATTTAATGAGGAATCATTATTTAAAACACTTAAAGTGGCTGCATAAACTCCTTTTTTTAACATAATCTTACCTAATTTATTTTATCTAAGTTATAATATTAAAATTTAAAATGAAAGTTCTTGTAATTCAACAAAGATATGGGATAGGTGATATGGTAATATTTACACCATATTTTCACGCAATATCAAAAAAATGCAAATCTCCTATTACTATTTTAGCTAAGAAAAGCTCGAAAGCAGAAGAGCTATTTTTACAAGATAAAAGCATAAAAGAAGTAATTCAATTAAACAATACCAACGATGGATTTTTTGGATTTTTCAAATTATTAGATGAAATTAAAAAAAAAAAATTTGACTCTGTCGTTATTTTTAATGGTTCTTTAAGATACAAACTTTTAGCGAAATTAGCAGGAATAAAATCAATTTATCAATATCCATTATTCATATCAAAAGACGTAATTTTTGAATCAGCAAAAAAACTATCTGAGAAATTTACTAATTTGCCGGTCAAGACTGAAACTAAATTAATTTTAGATGAAATAAATCATAATCTAAAAAAAAAATACATATTTGATAAAGAATTTTTACATATTCTTTTAGGAGTATCTGCTTCTGGTCCAACAAAGAGATGGGATATAAAAAATTTTATAAATTTAGCAAAAAAAATTTCCCAAATTAAAAAAACTAAATTTTACATTGCTGGGGGTAAAAATGATGAAAATATAATTAGTGAAGTTTTAAACTCTGATATTGGTAAAAATTGTTTTTCATTATTAGACCATAATATTAATGAGTGTATGTTTGTAATAAAAAACTCAAATTTTGGTATTTTTAACGATACAGGTTTTTTGCATATCAGTGCTGCATTTAAAAAAAAATCAATTGGAATATTTGTCGACTCGCCCGCTTATAGTTATAGTGGATATTCTGAATTTATTTACCCGGTTGTGCCTGAGGGAGAAAGTATTAAAACCACTTCACACAATACCCGTGGAAAAGATAAAGTAAAAGTTGAAATGGTTTTTTCAAAAGTATTGGATATTCTAAATTAATTAAAATCATTTTTCAAAATTTTATCTCTTGCCTCGTTAACTAATTGACTTAATCTTTCGGTGTTAACATCTTTGTTCATATCTGGGTGAATTTTTTTTTGCAAATTTGAAGCTGCTTTTTTTACTTCTTCTTCTTTACATCCTTTCTTAAGACCTAAAAGCTTGTAAGCTTCATCGACAGATAAATTTGAAGACCCTTGACTGAAATTACCTGATTGTTCTCCAAATTTATTTGAATTTTTCAAAAATTGTATTAGCCTCCATAATTGAAACATTTGAAGAGCGGTCAATCCCTTAATTTTTAATCCAGACAAAAGAATTAATAAAAAAGGTAGAGAAAAAATAAATTTTCCCCCAATTGTTAAGATCATAGCTAAAATTAATGAAATGAAAATAGCTACTCTTTTAAGAAAATAAGCTATTTTTTTACTACTAGTTTTTGCAAACCAATTTAAAAATAAATAAACAATGACAAAAATGATAATTCCTAATAAAAATAAATTCATATAATTTCTTAACATGAATATACCAAAACTAAAAAAAATTAAGAGTGAGAAAAAATATCACGATATCACCTTAAATGACGATTATGCCTGGGTTGATCAACCTGATATACTTGAAGTATTACAGGATGCTAATAAAATTAACTCAGAAGTAAAAAATTATATTAATTCTAACAACAAAATAACTGAAAATTATTTTGAAGATGTGCTTGGTTTACAAAAAGATTTATTTAAAGAAATAAAATCAAAAATAAAATTAGATGATATTTCATTAAAATATAAAGATAAAAAATATTTTTATTGGACAAAAACTGAGGCTAAAAGCAATTATGGAAAAAGAATTAGACAATTAATAGATAAGTCTAAACCTGAAGAAGTGTTTTTTGATGCCGATCTTGAAAAAAAAAAATATGGATCTGAATATTTTGGTATAGGTTCAGTTAACGTTTCCCATTGTGATAATTATTTGGCTTACTCTTTAGATTTGAAGGGATCTGAATACTATACAATTTATTTAAGAGATTTAAGAACGAATAAAAATAACAAAGATCTTATTGAAAATACAAGTGGAAATATTACTTGGTCTTTGGATAGTGAAAGTTTTTTTTACACTAAACTAGACAAATATCATAGGCCAAAACAGATTTATAGACACAGATTGGGATCTTCCATAAAAGATGATGAACTTATTTTTGAGGAAAAAGACGAGACATTCACATGCTCAATAAGTTTGAGCTCAGATGAAAAATTTTTCATAATTTCTACCTCTGACCATATAACAACTGAAGAATATTTTTTTCCTTCAAATAGTAAAAAAGTTAATCCAAAATTATTTAAAAAAAGAATAAAAGATGTTCGTTACTCAATTGACTCTTGGCAGGGTTATTTTTATATGCATACGAACGAGGGAGCCAGAGATTATAAGATTTTAAGATGTAAAGTTGATGAAATAGATAATCTTGAAATTTTTATTCCACCTAAAAAAGAGACTGTAATTGGTGATTTAGATTTTTTAGATGACTACATTATAAGAGGAGAAAAATCTGACGCGATACCAAAGTTATTTGTAAGAAATATTCAAACGAATAAAGAAGAGGAGATAAAAATATCTGAGGAGGTTATCGGTGTCCCAAGTTTCTCCTTTAAACAGCGTGACACAAATACAACGAAAATAAGAGTTGGTTGGGAAAGTATGGCAACACCAAAAAAAATTTATGAATACGATATTGTTACTAAAAAGAGAAAATTGGTTAAAGAAACTGAAATACCATCTGGTCATGACTCAAATAAATATATAGTTGAGAGAATTAAAGCAAAGTCACGAGATGGAAGAATGATTCCTATTAGTTTATTGCGATTAAAAAATTCTAAACAAGATGGGAAATCCAAGGTTCTACTCTATGCTTATGGAGCTTACAAACATAGTGTTTCTGCATCATTTAGTGCATCAAGATTTTGTTTGGTTGATAGAGGAATAATTTTTGCAATAGCACATATAAGAGGTGGTGGAGATCTTGGAGATGTTTGGCATGAGGAAGGAAAAAAGAAATTAAAAAAAAATACTTTTTTTGATTATATCGCTTGTGCAAATCATCTTATAGATCAAAGATATACCTATAAAGGTGGGATATGTTTTTACGGAGGTTCTGCTGGAGGTCTCACAGGAGGCGCAGTTGCTAACATGGCTCCTGACTTATTTTTTTCAATGCTTTTGTTAGTACCCTTTGTTGACACAATGACAACAATGTTAAATGATAAATTACCCTTAACTCCTGCTGAATGGGATCTTTGGGGCAATCCAATTAAAAGCAAAGATTATTTTAATTATATTCTGTCATACTCGCCTTATAATAATATAGAAGAAAAAAGCTATCCATCCATGCTTATTACTACCTCTTTATTTGATAATAGAGTTTTATACTCTGAGCCTGTAAAATATATAGCCAAACTCAGAGATTTAAAAAAAGACAAAAATGTTCAATTGTTAAAATGTAAAATGGAAGCAGCTGGCCACGGTGGAATGAGTGGAAGAGATAATGCAATTAAAGAATTAGCTGAAGAGTATTCTTTCATTTTAAAAACTGCAAATATATTAAAATAAATATCTTGAAATAAAAAAATTAATCACCACATAATATTTGTCGATTGCCTTATGGAATTGACATAAACCTTGCTAACAAAGGAGGAAATATGACAAGTAAGGATATATCAATATTTAACTCACTAAAGCCTTTTAGTATCGGATTTGATGACATGTTTGATCATTTCGACTCTATGCTTGGAAATGGAGGGCTTGCATTACAAAGCAATTATCCGCCATATAACATAAGAAAAATAAGCAAAGACAAGTACGCTATTGAGTTAGCGCTCGCAGGCTTTAATAAAGATGATGTTGAAGTTGAATACGAGGATAATCTTTTAACTGTAAGAACTAAACAAGTTAAAAAATCTCAGGAAAAAAATGGTGATGAAGTTATTCATAGAGGGATATCTCAAAGATCCTTTGTGAGATCGTTTACAATTGCTGATGACGTAAAAGTAAATGGTGCACAATTAAAAGATGGATTGCTTACTATTTCTTGTGAAAAAATTATACCGGAAACAAAGAAAAAAAGACTTATTGATATTAAATAAGTCAACCTTATTTGCGGAGTTATAGACTCCGCAAATGAATGCTTCAAAAACAGTTTTTACTTGTAAAACCGATAACTAAATTATTTTGGTCAATTTCAAATATTCTCTCACATTTAATTTTAAACTTTTCACTTTTGTAAACATAAAATCTATTTCTATTTCCCTCTTTAAAAATAATTCTATCTGGATTACCCATTTCTATTTTTAATTCATCTTCGGATGAATTTAATAACTTGCTTAGTTCTCTTTCCTCTTTTTGAACATTTTCATCAATTTTTTTTGAGACTGATTGACAGCTGTATAAAATTAGAATTAATATTATAAATAAATATTTTATGTTCATTTCAACTCCTCATAGAATATACACGTATTTTATAAACAGAAAAATGCCTTATAAGTTGTAAATTCAATTATTATTAAGTTTTAAAAGGATTTTTTTTAAGAATAAAGGTAATTACAACTATAGGAGGATTTATGTTAGATAAATATTTTGAGTATAAAAAAAACAAAACAAATTTCAGAACAGAATTGATTGCTGGTGTCACAACGTTTTTGACAATGGCTTACATAATGTTTCTGAACCCATTTATTTTAAGTGGTGAATTTGCTGGACCAGAAAAGGGTTTTTTTGATTTTGGTGCAGTCTTTACAGCAACAATAGTGGCAACTGCTATTGCTTGTTTTATTATGGCTTTTTATGGAAAAACTTGGCCAATTGGGTTAGCGCCAGGAATGGGAATAAATGCCTTTGTTGCGTTTGGAGTTGTAGCAGGTATGGGATACACACCTCAACAAGCTCTAGGAGCTGTCCTTGTGGCTGGAGTATTATTTTTAATTATTTCACTTACTCCCTTAAGAGCATGGTTAATTAATTCAATTCCAAAAAGTTTAAAATTAGGAATTGGTGCAGGAATTGGATTCTTTTTAGCTATTATTGGCCTAGAAATTATGGGCGTTGTAGGAGACCATCCGGTAACTTTAGTAACTTTGGGAGACATTAAAAATCCGTTAGTAATTTTAGGATGTTTGGCATTTGTATCTATGATCGTAATGGAGAAGATGAAGATAAGAGGAAACATCATTATTGGAATACTTGTATTCAGTATTATAGCTTGGGTAGCTGGACTAGCAAAGTTCAATGGTGTTGTGAGTTCGCCTCCTCCAATGACCTATCTTTTTGAATTTGATTTAGGTGCAGCTTTCACTGCTGGAATGTCTACAGTCATATTCACATTGCTGTTTATTGATTTTTTTGACACTGCTGGAACTTTAACATCTGTTGCAAATGTTGCGGGTAAAGTTGATAGCAAGGGTAAAGTTCAAGATATTAATAAAGCAATGTTGTCTGACAGCGTTGGTACAGTAGCTGGAGCATTTATGGGGACTACAACCGTAACAAGCTACGTAGAGTCAGGTGCAGGAGTAAAAGCAGGTGGAAGAACTGGAATGACATCTCTTGTTATAGGAGTATTATTCTTAGCTTGCCTATTTTTTTCTCCTTTAGCCACAAGTCTTCCAAAAGAAATTGATGGGGCCGCACTTTTATAT
>JPUP01000088.1 GCA_001321855.1 SAR11 cluster bacterium PRT-SC02 | reverse complement strand
TTTTTTTTTTTCATAGACTATATTGATACTAATACCAGTAAGTTAGTTATAAATATAGTCTCTAGTAACGGGAGTTGTATCTAATTTTTTTGAAAGTAAGAATTGATATACAACCTGATCTCCATATTTAAAAGCAGCTTCACAAGAACTAAGGTAAAATTCAAACATTCTAAAGAATTTTTCATCGAACATTTGTAAAACTTTTTCTTTATTATTTGTAAATCTCTCCTTCCAATGCCTCAACGTATGAGCGTAATGAATTTTTAGAACTTCTAAGTCTGAAATAATAAGACCTGATTTTTCGATAGGTCCAGTTACCTCACTCAAACTTGGGGTATACCCTCCAGGAAATATATATTTTGTGATCCATGGGTGAGGACCTCTTGGTGGGTTTATTGACCCAATCGTATGTATTAATGCTATCCCTCTATCTGATAACAAATCAAAAACTTGTTTAAAAAACTTGTTATAAAATTTTCTTCCAACGTGTTCAAACATGCCTACTGATACAATTCTATCAAATTTTTCATTTTTTATTTCTCTGTAGTCTATAAGTTTGTAGCTAACTTGATTATCAAGATTAAGTTTTTTAGCGGTATCAACACAAAACTTATATTGATTTTTAGACAAGGTTATTCCCGTCACAGTGCATTTTGCTTGCTTTGCTATTTCAGTAGCCAATGAACCCCATCCACAACCTATATCTAAAACTTTTTGATTTGGTTTTATATTTAATTTTTTTATAATATGGTCTATTTTGTTTTGTTGTGCTTTTTCCAAACTATCATCTTTATTTTTAAAGTATGCGCACGAATATTGTTTTAAGGGATCTAGAAATAAAAAATAAAGTTCATCTGAAATATCATAATGATGAGCAACATTCATTCTTGATTTTTTTATAAAATTAAAATTTGTGATATATCTGTAAGAACCTCTTAGCCTGTTAAGAAGTGCACTCCATTTATTTGTTTCGGCTCTTCCAATGTTTTCCAAAGCTGTATTTAAAAAATCTGTTAGATTCCCCTTTTTAAAAATAATTTTTCCATCTGTGTATGCTTCTCCAAAATATAAATCAGGGTAAATTAATAACTTATAGTGAAGAGATTTATCTAAAATTTTTAATTTAATTTTTGAAGATTTATTTTTTTCACCAATAACGTGTTCATTTCCGCTTGCATCTTCGAGAATAAAACCTCCTTTTTTAAAAAGTTTATTTAAAAAATTTGCTAATTGCATCAGGCTGCCTTATTTTCAAGTCCATTAAAGTTAATTTTTTCTAAACTTTTTTGTAATTCATTACTTTTTTCTTTGTCGAGCAAAACTAGTGGAGGTAAGAGATTTGTATAGGCTTTATTTTCAATAGAAAAATAAGAATGCAATGCTGAGATTAGGTTATACCTGTCAAATATATTTCTTACATCTATTAATTTTTTATTGCTGACTTGATTATTTTTTAGTTCAAAATCATCAAAAACTTTCCTTGATAATGAATGAGTAACATTAGTAACTGCTGAAATACATCCAGCGCACCCTAACTCTAAACCTTTTAAAAGTTTGCTTTCTGACCCAGGAAACATAAGAAAATTTTTAATCTTTACATCCTCAAAAAGATTGTAGCTTGAGTCTTTGCATCCAATAATATTTTTTGGGAAACTTTTTACTAATTTTTTTAAGGCTTCTGGAGAAAATTTATAACCGCTTAATTTCTCAAAATTGTACAAAACAATTTTAACTTTTGGAATATGATGTATGATTGAAGAGTAAAAGTTGTAAACTCCCTGATCGGTATTATTTTTGTAATATGCTGGAGGCATTATTAAAAATGTATCAAATTCATATTCTATCGAATATTTAATTAGCTCTATTGTCTCATTCAATGAATTATTTCCAGTTCCAATAAAAAATTTTTTTTTTAGTTTTCTTGTTGATAATTTTGAAATCAAATCTTTTTTTTCTGTCATAGATATTAGTTGGCTTTGACCGGTCGATCCAAAAAAAAATACACCGTGCAAGCCTTTAGCTATTATCTGCTCTGCATGGTTAATGGTGGCTTCAACATTTAATGAGGAATCATTATTTAAAACACTTAAAGTGGCTGCATAAACTCCTTTTTTTAACATAATCTTACCTAATTTATTTTATCTAAGTTATAATATTAAAATTTAAAATGAAAGTTCTTGTAATTCAACAAAGATATGGGATAGGTGATATGGTAATATTTACACCATATTTTCACGCAATATCAAAAAAATGCAAATCTCCTATTACTATTTTAGCTAAGAAAAGCTCGAAAGCAGAAGAGCTATTTTTACAAGATAAAAGCATAAAAGAAGTAATTCAATTAAACAATACCAACGATGGATTTTTTGGATTTTTCAAATTATTAGATGAAATTAAAAAAAAAAAATTTGACTCTGTCGTTATTTTTAATGGTTCTTTAAGATACAAACTTTTAGCGAAATTAGCAGGAATAAAATCAATTTATCAATATCCATTATTCATATCAAAAGACGTAATTTTTGAATCAGCAAAAAAACTATCTGAGAAATTTACTAATTTGCCGGTCAAGACTGAAACTAAATTAATTTTAGATGAAATAAATCATAATCTAAAAAAAAAATACATATTTGATAAAGAATTTTTACATATTCTTTTAGGAGTATCTGCTTCTGGTCCAACAAAGAGATGGGATATAAAAAATTTTATAAATTTAGCAAAAAAAATTTCCCAAATTAAAAAAACTAAATTTTACATTGCTGGGGGTAAAAATGATGAAAATATAATTAGTGAAGTTTTAAACTCTGATATTGGTAAAAATTGTTTTTCATTATTAGACCATAATATTAATGAGTGTATGTTTGTAATAAAAAACTCAAATTTTGGTATTTTTAACGATACAGGTTTTTTGCATATCAGTGCTGCATTTAAAAAAAAATCAATTGGAATATTTGTCGACTCGCCCGCTTATAGTTATAGTGGATATTCTGAATTTATTTACCCGGTTGTGCCTGAGGGAGAAAGTATTAAAACCACTTCACACAATACCCGTGGAAAAGATAAAGTAAAAGTTGAAATGGTTTTTTCAAAAGTATTGGATATTCTAAATTAATTAAAATCATTTTTCAAAATTTTATCTCTTGCCTCGTTAACTAATTGACTTAATCTTTCGGTGTTAACATCTTTGTTCATATCTGGGTGAATTTTTTTTTGCAAATTTGAAGCTGCTTTTTTTACTTCTTCTTCTTTACATCCTTTCTTAAGACCTAAAAGCTTGTAAGCTTCATCGACAGATAAATTTGAAGACCCTTGACTGAAATTACCTGATTGTTCTCCAAATTTATTTGAATTTTTCAAAAATTGTATTAGCCTCCATAATTGAAACATTTGAAGAGCGGTCAATCCCTTAATTTTTAATCCAGACAAAAGAATTAATAAAAAAGGTAGAGAAAAAATAAATTTTCCCCCAATTGTTAAGATCATAGCTAAAATTAATGAAATGAAAATAGCTACTCTTTTAAGAAAATAAGCTATTTTTTTACTACTAGTTTTTGCAAACCAATTTAAAAATAAATAAACAATGACAAAAATGATAATTCCTAATAAAAATAAATTCATATAATTTCTTAACATGAATATACCAAAACTAAAAAAAATTAAGAGTGAGAAAAAATATCACGATATCACCTTAAATGACGATTATGCCTGGGTTGATCAACCTGATATACTTGAAGTATTACAGGATGCTAATAAAATTAACTCAGAAGTAAAAAATTATATTAATTCTAACAACAAAATAACTGAAAATTATTTTGAAGATGTGCTTGGTTTACAAAAAGATTTATTTAAAGAAATAAAATCAAAAATAAAATTAGATGATATTTCATTAAAATATAAAGATAAAAAATATTTTTATTGGACAAAAACTGAGGCTAAAAGCAATTATGGAAAAAGAATTAGACAATTAATAGATAAGTCTAAACCTGAAGAAGTGTTTTTTGATGCCGATCTTGAAAAAAAAAAATATGGATCTGAATATTTTGGTATAGGTTCAGTTAACGTTTCCCATTGTGATAATTATTTGGCTTACTCTTTAGATTTGAAGGGATCTGAATACTATACAATTTATTTAAGAGATTTAAGAACGAATAAAAATAACAAAGATCTTATTGAAAATACAAGTGGAAATATTACTTGGTCTTTGGATAGTGAAAGTTTTTTTTACACTAAACTAGACAAATATCATAGGCCAAAACAGATTTATAGACACAGATTGGGATCTTCCATAAAAGATGATGAACTTATTTTTGAGGAAAAAGACGAGACATTCACATGCTCAATAAGTTTGAGCTCAGATGAAAAATTTTTCATAATTTCTACCTCTGACCATATAACAACTGAAGAATATTTTTTTCCTTCAAATAGTAAAAAAGTTAATCCAAAATTATTTAAAAAAAGAATAAAAGATGTTCGTTACTCAATTGACTCTTGGCAGGGTTATTTTTATATGCATACGAACGAGGGAGCCAGAGATTATAAGATTTTAAGATGTAAAGTTGATGAAATAGATAATCTTGAAATTTTTATTCCACCTAAAAAAGAGACTGTAATTGGTGATTTAGATTTTTTAGATGACTACATTATAAGAGGAGAAAAATCTGACGCGATACCAAAGTTATTTGTAAGAAATATTCAAACGAATAAAGAAGAGGAGATAAAAATATCTGAGGAGGTTATCGGTGTCCCAAGTTTCTCCTTTAAACAGCGTGACACAAATACAACGAAAATAAGAGTTGGTTGGGAAAGTATGGCAACACCAAAAAAAATTTATGAATACGATATTGTTACTAAAAAGAGAAAATTGGTTAAAGAAACTGAAATACCATCTGGTCATGACTCAAATAAATATATAGTTGAGAGAATTAAAGCAAAGTCACGAGATGGAAGAATGATTCCTATTAGTTTATTGCGATTAAAAAATTCTAAACAAGATGGGAAATCCAAGGTTCTACTCTATGCTTATGGAGCTTACAAACATAGTGTTTCTGCATCATTTAGTGCATCAAGATTTTGTTTGGTTGATAGAGGAATAATTTTTGCAATAGCACATATAAGAGGTGGTGGAGATCTTGGAGATGTTTGGCATGAGGAAGGAAAAAAGAAATTAAAAAAAAATACTTTTTTTGATTATATCGCTTGTGCAAATCATCTTATAGATCAAAGATATACCTATAAAGGTGGGATATGTTTTTACGGAGGTTCTGCTGGAGGTCTCACAGGAGGCGCAGTTGCTAACATGGCTCCTGACTTATTTTTTTCAATGCTTTTGTTAGTACCCTTTGTTGACACAATGACAACAATGTTAAATGATAAATTACCCTTAACTCCTGCTGAATGGGATCTTTGGGGCAATCCAATTAAAAGCAAAGATTATTTTAATTATATTCTGTCATACTCGCCTTATAATAATATAGAAGAAAAAAGCTATCCATCCATGCTTATTACTACCTCTTTATTTGATAATAGAGTTTTATACTCTGAGCCTGTAAAATATATAGCCAAACTCAGAGATTTAAAAAAAGACAAAAATGTTCAATTGTTAAAATGTAAAATGGAAGCAGCTGGCCACGGTGGAATGAGTGGAAGAGATAATGCAATTAAAGAATTAGCTGAAGAGTATTCTTTCATTTTAAAAACTGCAAATATATTAAAATAAATATCTTGAAATAAAAAAATTAATCACCACATAATATTTGTCGATTGCCTTATGGAATTGACATAAACCTTGCTAACAAAGGAGGAAATATGACAAGTAAGGATATATCAATATTTAACTCACTAAAGCCTTTTAGTATCGGATTTGATGACATGTTTGATCATTTCGACTCTATGCTTGGAAATGGAGGGCTTGCATTACAAAGCAATTATCCGCCATATAACATAAGAAAAATAAGCAAAGACAAGTACGCTATTGAGTTAGCGCTCGCAGGCTTTAATAAAGATGATGTTGAAGTTGAATACGAGGATAATCTTTTAACTGTAAGAACTAAACAAGTTAAAAAATCTCAGGAAAAAAATGGTGATGAAGTTATTCATAGAGGGATATCTCAAAGATCCTTTGTGAGATCGTTTACAATTGCTGATGACGTAAAAGTAAATGGTGCACAATTAAAAGATGGATTGCTTACTATTTCTTGTGAAAAAATTATACCGGAAACAAAGAAAAAAAGACTTATTGATATTAAATAAGTCAACCTTATTTGCGGAGTTATAGACTCCGCAAATGAATGCTTCAAAAACAGTTTTTACTTGTAAAACCGATAACTAAATTATTTTGGTCAATTTCAAATATTCTCTCACATTTAATTTTAAACTTTTCACTTTTGTAAACATAAAATCTATTTCTATTTCCCTCTTTAAAAATAATTCTATCTGGATTACCCATTTCTATTTTTAATTCATCTTCGGATGAATTTAATAACTTGCTTAGTTCTCTTTCCTCTTTTTGAACATTTTCATCAATTTTTTTTGAGACTGATTGACAGCTGTATAAAATTAGAATTAATATTATAAATAAATATTTTATGTTCATTTCAACTCCTCATAGAATATACACGTATTTTATAAACAGAAAAATGCCTTATAAGTTGTAAATTCAATTATTATTAAGTTTTAAAAGGATTTTTTTTAAGAATAAAGGTAATTACAACTATAGGAGGATTTATGTTAGATAAATATTTTGAGTATAAAAAAAACAAAACAAATTTCAGAACAGAATTGATTGCTGGTGTCACAACGTTTTTGACAATGGCTTACATAATGTTTCTGAACCCATTTATTTTAAGTGGTGAATTTGCTGGACCAGAAAAGGGTTTTTTTGATTTTGGTGCAGTCTTTACAGCAACAATAGTGGCAACTGCTATTGCTTGTTTTATTATGGCTTTTTATGGAAAAACTTGGCCAATTGGGTTAGCGCCAGGAATGGGAATAAATGCCTTTGTTGCGTTTGGAGTTGTAGCAGGTATGGGATACACACCTCAACAAGCTCTAGGAGCTGTCCTTGTGGCTGGAGTATTATTTTTAATTATTTCACTTACTCCCTTAAGAGCATGGTTAATTAATTCAATTCCAAAAAGTTTAAAATTAGGAATTGGTGCAGGAATTGGATTCTTTTTAGCTATTATTGGCCTAGAAATTATGGGCGTTGTAGGAGACCATCCGGTAACTTTAGTAACTTTGGGAGACATTAAAAATCCGTTAGTAATTTTAGGATGTTTGGCATTTGTATCTATGATCGTAATGGAGAAGATGAAGATAAGAGGAAACATCATTATTGGAATACTTGTATTCAGTATTATAGCTTGGGTAGCTGGACTAGCAAAGTTCAATGGTGTTGTGAGTTCGCCTCCTCCAATGACCTATCTTTTTGAATTTGATTTAGGTGCAGCTTTCACTGCTGGAATGTCTACAGTCATATTCACATTGCTGTTTATTGATTTTTTTGACACTGCTGGAACTTTAACATCTGTTGCAAATGTTGCGGGTAAAGTTGATAGCAAGGGTAAAGTTCAAGATATTAATAAAGCAATGTTGTCTGACAGCGTTGGTACAGTAGCTGGAGCATTTATGGGGACTACAACCGTAACAAGCTACGTAGAGTCAGGTGCAGGAGTAAAAGCAGGTGGAAGAACTGGAATGACATCTCTTGTTATAGGAGTATTATTCTTAGCTTGCCTATTTTTTTCTCCTTTAGCCACAAGTCTTCCAAAAGAAATTGATGGGGCCGCACTTTTATAT
>JPUP01000087.1 GCA_001321855.1 SAR11 cluster bacterium PRT-SC02 | reverse complement strand
TTTTTGATCTTTTTAATCTTTTTTTTTTATTTTTTCTGAAATGTTTTTTTTTCTTTTTTTTTTTCATAGACTATATTGATACTAATACCAGTAAGTTAGTTATAAATATAGTCTCTAGTAACGGGAGTTGTATCTAATTTTTTTGAAAGTAAGAATTGATATACAACCTGATCTCCATATTTAAAAGCAGCTTCACAAGAACTAAGGTAAAATTCAAACATTCTAAAGAATTTTTCATCGAACATTTGTAAAACTTTTTCTTTATTATTTGTAAATCTCTCCTTCCAATGCCTCAACGTATGAGCGTAATGAATTTTTAGAACTTCTAAGTCTGAAATAATAAGACCTGATTTTTCGATAGGTCCAGTTACCTCACTCAAACTTGGGGTATACCCTCCAGGAAATATATATTTTGTGATCCATGGGTGAGGACCTCTTGGTGGGTTTATTGACCCAATCGTATGTATTAATGCTATCCCTCTATCTGATAACAAATCAAAAACTTGTTTAAAAAACTTGTTATAAAATTTTCTTCCAACGTGTTCAAACATGCCTACTGATACAATTCTATCAAATTTTTCATTTTTTATTTCTCTGTAGTCTATAAGTTTGTAGCTAACTTGATTATCAAGATTAAGTTTTTTAGCGGTATCAACACAAAACTTATATTGATTTTTAGACAAGGTTATTCCCGTCACAGTGCATTTTGCTTGCTTTGCTATTTCAGTAGCCAATGAACCCCATCCACAACCTATATCTAAAACTTTTTGATTTGGTTTTATATTTAATTTTTTTATAATATGGTCTATTTTGTTTTGTTGTGCTTTTTCCAAACTATCATCTTTATTTTTAAAGTATGCGCACGAATATTGTTTTAAGGGATCTAGAAATAAAAAATAAAGTTCATCTGAAATATCATAATGATGAGCAACATTCATTCTTGATTTTTTTATAAAATTAAAATTTGTGATATATCTGTAAGAACCTCTTAGCCTGTTAAGAAGTGCACTCCATTTATTTGTTTCGGCTCTTCCAATGTTTTCCAAAGCTGTATTTAAAAAATCTGTTAGATTCCCCTTTTTAAAAATAATTTTTCCATCTGTGTATGCTTCTCCAAAATATAAATCAGGGTAAATTAATAACTTATAGTGAAGAGATTTATCTAAAATTTTTAATTTAATTTTTGAAGATTTATTTTTTTCACCAATAACGTGTTCATTTCCGCTTGCATCTTCGAGAATAAAACCTCCTTTTTTAAAAAGTTTATTTAAAAAATTTGCTAATTGCATCAGGCTGCCTTATTTTCAAGTCCATTAAAGTTAATTTTTTCTAAACTTTTTTGTAATTCATTACTTTTTTCTTTGTCGAGCAAAACTAGTGGAGGTAAGAGATTTGTATAGGCTTTATTTTCAATAGAAAAATAAGAATGCAATGCTGAGATTAGGTTATACCTGTCAAATATATTTCTTACATCTATTAATTTTTTATTGCTGACTTGATTATTTTTTAGTTCAAAATCATCAAAAACTTTCCTTGATAATGAATGAGTAACATTAGTAACTGCTGAAATACATCCAGCGCACCCTAACTCTAAACCTTTTAAAAGTTTGCTTTCTGACCCAGGAAACATAAGAAAATTTTTAATCTTTACATCCTCAAAAAGATTGTAGCTTGAGTCTTTGCATCCAATAATATTTTTTGGGAAACTTTTTACTAATTTTTTTAAGGCTTCTGGAGAAAATTTATAACCGCTTAATTTCTCAAAATTGTACAAAACAATTTTAACTTTTGGAATATGATGTATGATTGAAGAGTAAAAGTTGTAAACTCCCTGATCGGTATTATTTTTGTAATATGCTGGAGGCATTATTAAAAATGTATCAAATTCATATTCTATCGAATATTTAATTAGCTCTATTGTCTCATTCAATGAATTATTTCCAGTTCCAATAAAAAATTTTTTTTTTAGTTTTCTTGTTGATAATTTTGAAATCAAATCTTTTTTTTCTGTCATAGATATTAGTTGGCTTTGACCGGTCGATCCAAAAAAAAATACACCGTGCAAGCCTTTAGCTATTATCTGCTCTGCATGGTTAATGGTGGCTTCAACATTTAATGAGGAATCATTATTTAAAACACTTAAAGTGGCTGCATAAACTCCTTTTTTTAACATAATCTTACCTAATTTATTTTATCTAAGTTATAATATTAAAATTTAAAATGAAAGTTCTTGTAATTCAACAAAGATATGGGATAGGTGATATGGTAATATTTACACCATATTTTCACGCAATATCAAAAAAATGCAAATCTCCTATTACTATTTTAGCTAAGAAAAGCTCGAAAGCAGAAGAGCTATTTTTACAAGATAAAAGCATAAAAGAAGTAATTCAATTAAACAATACCAACGATGGATTTTTTGGATTTTTCAAATTATTAGATGAAATTAAAAAAAAAAAATTTGACTCTGTCGTTATTTTTAATGGTTCTTTAAGATACAAACTTTTAGCGAAATTAGCAGGAATAAAATCAATTTATCAATATCCATTATTCATATCAAAAGACGTAATTTTTGAATCAGCAAAAAAACTATCTGAGAAATTTACTAATTTGCCGGTCAAGACTGAAACTAAATTAATTTTAGATGAAATAAATCATAATCTAAAAAAAAAATACATATTTGATAAAGAATTTTTACATATTCTTTTAGGAGTATCTGCTTCTGGTCCAACAAAGAGATGGGATATAAAAAATTTTATAAATTTAGCAAAAAAAATTTCCCAAATTAAAAAAACTAAATTTTACATTGCTGGGGGTAAAAATGATGAAAATATAATTAGTGAAGTTTTAAACTCTGATATTGGTAAAAATTGTTTTTCATTATTAGACCATAATATTAATGAGTGTATGTTTGTAATAAAAAACTCAAATTTTGGTATTTTTAACGATACAGGTTTTTTGCATATCAGTGCTGCATTTAAAAAAAAATCAATTGGAATATTTGTCGACTCGCCCGCTTATAGTTATAGTGGATATTCTGAATTTATTTACCCGGTTGTGCCTGAGGGAGAAAGTATTAAAACCACTTCACACAATACCCGTGGAAAAGATAAAGTAAAAGTTGAAATGGTTTTTTCAAAAGTATTGGATATTCTAAATTAATTAAAATCATTTTTCAAAATTTTATCTCTTGCCTCGTTAACTAATTGACTTAATCTTTCGGTGTTAACATCTTTGTTCATATCTGGGTGAATTTTTTTTTGCAAATTTGAAGCTGCTTTTTTTACTTCTTCTTCTTTACATCCTTTCTTAAGACCTAAAAGCTTGTAAGCTTCATCGACAGATAAATTTGAAGACCCTTGACTGAAATTACCTGATTGTTCTCCAAATTTATTTGAATTTTTCAAAAATTGTATTAGCCTCCATAATTGAAACATTTGAAGAGCGGTCAATCCCTTAATTTTTAATCCAGACAAAAGAATTAATAAAAAAGGTAGAGAAAAAATAAATTTTCCCCCAATTGTTAAGATCATAGCTAAAATTAATGAAATGAAAATAGCTACTCTTTTAAGAAAATAAGCTATTTTTTTACTACTAGTTTTTGCAAACCAATTTAAAAATAAATAAACAATGACAAAAATGATAATTCCTAATAAAAATAAATTCATATAATTTCTTAACATGAATATACCAAAACTAAAAAAAATTAAGAGTGAGAAAAAATATCACGATATCACCTTAAATGACGATTATGCCTGGGTTGATCAACCTGATATACTTGAAGTATTACAGGATGCTAATAAAATTAACTCAGAAGTAAAAAATTATATTAATTCTAACAACAAAATAACTGAAAATTATTTTGAAGATGTGCTTGGTTTACAAAAAGATTTATTTAAAGAAATAAAATCAAAAATAAAATTAGATGATATTTCATTAAAATATAAAGATAAAAAATATTTTTATTGGACAAAAACTGAGGCTAAAAGCAATTATGGAAAAAGAATTAGACAATTAATAGATAAGTCTAAACCTGAAGAAGTGTTTTTTGATGCCGATCTTGAAAAAAAAAAATATGGATCTGAATATTTTGGTATAGGTTCAGTTAACGTTTCCCATTGTGATAATTATTTGGCTTACTCTTTAGATTTGAAGGGATCTGAATACTATACAATTTATTTAAGAGATTTAAGAACGAATAAAAATAACAAAGATCTTATTGAAAATACAAGTGGAAATATTACTTGGTCTTTGGATAGTGAAAGTTTTTTTTACACTAAACTAGACAAATATCATAGGCCAAAACAGATTTATAGACACAGATTGGGATCTTCCATAAAAGATGATGAACTTATTTTTGAGGAAAAAGACGAGACATTCACATGCTCAATAAGTTTGAGCTCAGATGAAAAATTTTTCATAATTTCTACCTCTGACCATATAACAACTGAAGAATATTTTTTTCCTTCAAATAGTAAAAAAGTTAATCCAAAATTATTTAAAAAAAGAATAAAAGATGTTCGTTACTCAATTGACTCTTGGCAGGGTTATTTTTATATGCATACGAACGAGGGAGCCAGAGATTATAAGATTTTAAGATGTAAAGTTGATGAAATAGATAATCTTGAAATTTTTATTCCACCTAAAAAAGAGACTGTAATTGGTGATTTAGATTTTTTAGATGACTACATTATAAGAGGAGAAAAATCTGACGCGATACCAAAGTTATTTGTAAGAAATATTCAAACGAATAAAGAAGAGGAGATAAAAATATCTGAGGAGGTTATCGGTGTCCCAAGTTTCTCCTTTAAACAGCGTGACACAAATACAACGAAAATAAGAGTTGGTTGGGAAAGTATGGCAACACCAAAAAAAATTTATGAATACGATATTGTTACTAAAAAGAGAAAATTGGTTAAAGAAACTGAAATACCATCTGGTCATGACTCAAATAAATATATAGTTGAGAGAATTAAAGCAAAGTCACGAGATGGAAGAATGATTCCTATTAGTTTATTGCGATTAAAAAATTCTAAACAAGATGGGAAATCCAAGGTTCTACTCTATGCTTATGGAGCTTACAAACATAGTGTTTCTGCATCATTTAGTGCATCAAGATTTTGTTTGGTTGATAGAGGAATAATTTTTGCAATAGCACATATAAGAGGTGGTGGAGATCTTGGAGATGTTTGGCATGAGGAAGGAAAAAAGAAATTAAAAAAAAATACTTTTTTTGATTATATCGCTTGTGCAAATCATCTTATAGATCAAAGATATACCTATAAAGGTGGGATATGTTTTTACGGAGGTTCTGCTGGAGGTCTCACAGGAGGCGCAGTTGCTAACATGGCTCCTGACTTATTTTTTTCAATGCTTTTGTTAGTACCCTTTGTTGACACAATGACAACAATGTTAAATGATAAATTACCCTTAACTCCTGCTGAATGGGATCTTTGGGGCAATCCAATTAAAAGCAAAGATTATTTTAATTATATTCTGTCATACTCGCCTTATAATAATATAGAAGAAAAAAGCTATCCATCCATGCTTATTACTACCTCTTTATTTGATAATAGAGTTTTATACTCTGAGCCTGTAAAATATATAGCCAAACTCAGAGATTTAAAAAAAGACAAAAATGTTCAATTGTTAAAATGTAAAATGGAAGCAGCTGGCCACGGTGGAATGAGTGGAAGAGATAATGCAATTAAAGAATTAGCTGAAGAGTATTCTTTCATTTTAAAAACTGCAAATATATTAAAATAAATATCTTGAAATAAAAAAATTAATCACCACATAATATTTGTCGATTGCCTTATGGAATTGACATAAACCTTGCTAACAAAGGAGGAAATATGACAAGTAAGGATATATCAATATTTAACTCACTAAAGCCTTTTAGTATCGGATTTGATGACATGTTTGATCATTTCGACTCTATGCTTGGAAATGGAGGGCTTGCATTACAAAGCAATTATCCGCCATATAACATAAGAAAAATAAGCAAAGACAAGTACGCTATTGAGTTAGCGCTCGCAGGCTTTAATAAAGATGATGTTGAAGTTGAATACGAGGATAATCTTTTAACTGTAAGAACTAAACAAGTTAAAAAATCTCAGGAAAAAAATGGTGATGAAGTTATTCATAGAGGGATATCTCAAAGATCCTTTGTGAGATCGTTTACAATTGCTGATGACGTAAAAGTAAATGGTGCACAATTAAAAGATGGATTGCTTACTATTTCTTGTGAAAAAATTATACCGGAAACAAAGAAAAAAAGACTTATTGATATTAAATAAGTCAACCTTATTTGCGGAGTTATAGACTCCGCAAATGAATGCTTCAAAAACAGTTTTTACTTGTAAAACCGATAACTAAATTATTTTGGTCAATTTCAAATATTCTCTCACATTTAATTTTAAACTTTTCACTTTTGTAAACATAAAATCTATTTCTATTTCCCTCTTTAAAAATAATTCTATCTGGATTACCCATTTCTATTTTTAATTCATCTTCGGATGAATTTAATAACTTGCTTAGTTCTCTTTCCTCTTTTTGAACATTTTCATCAATTTTTTTTGAGACTGATTGACAGCTGTATAAAATTAGAATTAATATTATAAATAAATATTTTATGTTCATTTCAACTCCTCATAGAATATACACGTATTTTATAAACAGAAAAATGCCTTATAAGTTGTAAATTCAATTATTATTAAGTTTTAAAAGGATTTTTTTTAAGAATAAAGGTAATTACAACTATAGGAGGATTTATGTTAGATAAATATTTTGAGTATAAAAAAAACAAAACAAATTTCAGAACAGAATTGATTGCTGGTGTCACAACGTTTTTGACAATGGCTTACATAATGTTTCTGAACCCATTTATTTTAAGTGGTGAATTTGCTGGACCAGAAAAGGGTTTTTTTGATTTTGGTGCAGTCTTTACAGCAACAATAGTGGCAACTGCTATTGCTTGTTTTATTATGGCTTTTTATGGAAAAACTTGGCCAATTGGGTTAGCGCCAGGAATGGGAATAAATGCCTTTGTTGCGTTTGGAGTTGTAGCAGGTATGGGATACACACCTCAACAAGCTCTAGGAGCTGTCCTTGTGGCTGGAGTATTATTTTTAATTATTTCACTTACTCCCTTAAGAGCATGGTTAATTAATTCAATTCCAAAAAGTTTAAAATTAGGAATTGGTGCAGGAATTGGATTCTTTTTAGCTATTATTGGCCTAGAAATTATGGGCGTTGTAGGAGACCATCCGGTAACTTTAGTAACTTTGGGAGACATTAAAAATCCGTTAGTAATTTTAGGATGTTTGGCATTTGTATCTATGATCGTAATGGAGAAGATGAAGATAAGAGGAAACATCATTATTGGAATACTTGTATTCAGTATTATAGCTTGGGTAGCTGGACTAGCAAAGTTCAATGGTGTTGTGAGTTCGCCTCCTCCAATGACCTATCTTTTTGAATTTGATTTAGGTGCAGCTTTCACTGCTGGAATGTCTACAGTCATATTCACATTGCTGTTTATTGATTTTTTTGACACTGCTGGAACTTTAACATCTGTTGCAAATGTTGCGGGTAAAGTTGATAGCAAGGGTAAAGTTCAAGATATTAATAAAGCAATGTTGTCTGACAGCGTTGGTACAGTAGCTGGAGCATTTATGGGGACTACAACCGTAACAAGCTACGTAGAGTCAGGTGCAGGAGTAAAAGCAGGTGGAAGAACTGGAATGACATCTCTTGTTATAGGAGTATTATTCTTAGCTTGCCTATTTTTTTCTCCTTTAGCCACAAGTCTTCCAAAAGAAATTGATGGGGCCGCACTTTTATAT
>JPUP01000086.1 GCA_001321855.1 SAR11 cluster bacterium PRT-SC02 | reverse complement strand
AAAATTTATAAGAATTCAATATTTAATAAATTTTTTTAAGAAAGATTAAATATCAATGAAAAAAATATGTATAATATTTGGACACTCCAATACAAAAAACTCTTTTAATAGCTCGGTGAGGGATACTTTCATTGAAGAAGCAAAAAAATGCGGTCATCAAATAGATTTAATAAATTTATTCGAAGAAGTACAACAACTACCTTTTTATAGCTCGGAAATTAACCCGCCTCCTCAATTAGTGCTTGACTATAGAAAGAGGTTAGAGAATTGTGATGTAATGTTCTTAATAAGCGCTTGTCACAACTTAAGGTTATCAAGCATAACTGAAAATTTTATTGATTGGGTTCTACATCCAAAGTGGTTTTTTTCCTATCGTTCACTCATCCCTGGTAGTAAATTTTTTAAGAACTATGGGTATCCAGTGCCTGGAGCAATGAAAGGAAAGTTGGGTATTGTATCAATAAGTTACGGTGGCCCTATGGTAAGTTATTGGAATTTTTCCTTCTTTGATAATATTCCATTTAGAAGAATAAAAAAATCAGTTTTTCAGTTAGGTGGCCTCAGAACTAAATACATTAGATTCTACTCAGTTCTTCCACAACTAGATATTAGAATTTTTAACAAATATATGGAAAGAGTAAGAAGATTAGCAAGAGGCCTGTGATAAATTTTCTAATGAAATTCTTTTTAAAATATTTAAGATGTATTTATGGATAAATTTAAAAATTGGATGATAGAAAGTGCCAATATAATGTTTGACGACAGTAAGAACGATTTAAGAGCGTTACCGAAGTCTGTAAGGTTGCAAATTCTAATAGTCTTATCTTTTATTTGGTCAACTGTATTTAGTTTATATGTATTTAGTCTTACTACTTTTATTTGGGGATGGGCAGGAGTAGTTTTAGCTCATATTGGTTTAATAATTGCGGTTTACATAACTTTTAAATTTTTTCATAAGGCAGAAAAAGAGAAAAAAAGTGTATTCGAAACTGGAAATTATAATCCTGCTAAAATCTTCATAGTATTTTTTCTAGTTTTTTTTATTTTTATTTTCACAAAAGGGATAGAAGTTTTAACAAAATCAAACTCTTATCCAATAAAATATGATGGTCCTGAGAAATCTACTCTTCAAAGAATAAAAGATTTTGTCAAATAATTATCTAAATGTGTGGTAGGTTCGCTCAAACTAATTTAATAAAGTCCACTTCAGATATTGTAAAAACAGTAATAGGTGACAATAAAATAATTGATAATTATAATATAAGTCCAGGGAACCAGGCGGCAGTAATAAAGAAATTTACTAATGGTAAAGCTTTAGAATTTTTAATCTGGAGTATCACTCCAGACTGGTCAACTTCTATTGAAAATTTTAAACCGCTTCATAATACAAGAATAGAAAGTTTGGATAAGCCGTATTTTAAAAAAATAGCAAATAAAAACAGAATTATTATTCCTTGTTCTTATTATTATGAGTGGAAAAAGTACGAAGATAACAAAAAAAAACCTTATTGTTTTAAGATTGCAGATGAACCAGTTATGTTTTTTTGTGGTTTATATGATAAAAATCAATTTTCAATTATTACAAAAGAAGCGGAGCCAAATAATTCTAATATTCACCATCGACAACCAGTAATTATAAATAAAAGTAAGATAAATGACTTTTTTAATTTAAAATTTAAAATTTTAGATGTTTTAACATCAATCAAGCCTCCAAAATTTAAATATTGGGAAATTTCAACGAACATTAATAATCCTAAAAATAATAACAAAGAGCTAATTAACCCATTGTCAAACTAACTATTATTAAATATTATTTTTTATGATTAAAATAAAGTTTGAGCCAACAAAAAATAATGTGGGTTGTTTCATTTTTAATGACCTAAAAAATATAAGCCAAGATCAAATAAATGAAATTAAAAAATTATTGAATAAATTTGGAGTTATTTTTTTTAAAAATCAAAACCTTAATCCAAAACAATATGTAGATTTTTCCTCTAATTTTGGAGTGCCGGCAAAATACCCTATGCTAAAACCACATAAAGATTTCAAGAATATTTATATTATAGAGAGAAAAAAAACTGATACGGGAAAAAGTTTTGGTGAGGGTCCGCATACTGATTCCTCGTATTTAGAAAATCCACCAAGATTTACTTTTTTACAAGCAGTTGATGTGCCCGAGGAGGGAAAGGGAAACACCCTTTTTTTCAACCAGTTTCTTGCGTATAAATCTTTGCCAAAAAATATTAAAGAAAAAATCGAAAATTTAAAGGGGATATTTTCTTCTAAAGGGAAAATAGCAAAAACTCGTTTACTTAGAGAAGCTGAGCATGGGACAAGCGACATTAAAGAAATAAAATCAGAACATAATTTAGTTCAAAATATTGACGGTAAAAAAGCGATTTATTGTTCACCCGGACATGTTGTTGGGATAAAAAATCTAAAATCAGGTCAAAAAAAATTAATTAGTTTCTTGTCATCTCATCAAACTAAAAAAGTTTTTTCATATAGTTTTGGTTGGAAAAAAGGTGACATAGCTCTATGGTCTAATCGTTCAATGCTTCACGCTGCTACTGCTTTTAGTGGTGATAGAAGAATGTTTAGGATAACCATTCAATAATTAATCTTTCAAGATCGTCAGATGTCCCATTTTTCTATTAGGTCTGATATCTGACTTTAAATAATCGAAAAAATATTCATTTTCTCTATATTCTTTTTTTCTAAACTCTTTAATTTCCTCGCCTAAAATATTTAACATTTCTGCATTTGAAATTTTTTTATTTTCAATGAATTCTAGTCCACAAACAGCTCTAATATGATTGGTAAATTGACAAATTTTGTAACTATTTACAGTGTGCCAATTTCCATTATGGACCCTATTACTTTTTTCATTAAAAAACAGATTGTCTTTATTATCAATCATAAATTCTAGATTTAACGTTCCAACGTAGTCCAGTTTTTCAGCAAATTTAATTGCAATATCCTGTGCCTCTTTAAATATTTTTTTAGTTATGTTTGCTGGAATTTTTGAATGTCTAAGTATTCCATTTTCATGTACATTTTCTGTTGGCTCGTAAATAGATATTTTACCATTTTTATATCTTGTTACTGCAACAGAAATTTCTTGCTTAAAATTAAGAAATTTTTCCAAAATATAAATTTTACTAAAGTCTATATTCGGATCAATATCATTAATAGAATTGAACCTATGTTGTTGCTTCCCATCATACCCTCCTGATACTGATTTAAGTATACTTTTACCAAATAAATTAATTCCATCTTTTAAATCTTCCAATGATTTTATAACTTTCCACTCTGTAGTTTTAACTCCGGCTTCCTCATTTGCAAAAGTTTTTTCCAATATTCTATTTTGCGCTATTTTTAATGTTTTAGGAGAAGGGTTAACTTCTTTAATATCAGCAATTTCTTTTAAAATGTCATAGGATAAATTTTCAAATGCATAAGTGCATATATCTATTTCCGAAATAAATTTTTCCAATACCTTTTTACTTTTTAAATCTCCGCATATAAATTTATCACAAAAATGCTGAGCAGGACCATTTTGATCATCAGTCAAAATAATTGTTTTAATTCCACCTATTTTTTTCGCAGATTTTACAAGTTGTGTTTCTAGTTGACCGCTATACAAAATTCCTAGCGTTATTTCTTTTGCCATTTTATTTTGGTCTTTTTTTTACTGATTTAGTTTGACTATGTCTAAATTTATTAATTTTTATTTCCACTTTTTTATCAAATAACGCTAAAATTTCCCCCGCAAGCAGGCCAGCGTTCGTAGCATTATTTATTGCCACAGTAGCAGTAACCACACCTTTTGGCATCTGGACCACACTAAGTAAACTATCTAATCCTTTCAGTGATTTAGTTTCAATTGGTACACCTATAACTGGTAAATTTGTTAAAGAAGCAATCATTCCAGGAAGGTGGGCAGCTCCTCCGGCACCAGCCACTACAACTTTAAAATGTTTGTTTGCTGACTTTGCAAAACTATATAGTCTCTCGGGTGTTCTATGAGCTGAAATTATTCTTGTTTCAAAGTTGATTTTGAAAGTTTTGAGTATATTCTCGCAATCCTTCATTATTGGGTAGTCGCTCTTAGACCCCATTACAACTGCCACTTTATTTTTTTTTTTATTTATATTCACAGATTAATTTAACAATTTTGATATTAAAAACAATGGTATGAAATTAAATTTATTTCATATTTTCAACATTTTTGTGACAATTAATTTACATATTAATTATTTAATATTAGATATATGAAAATACTTTCAATTTTAATGTTGATGATTTTATTAACTAATTGCGCTGGTAATAATGTTGCTAAAATCAAATTTGGAAAAAAATGTACTGCAGCTAATGCTAAACAACTGCAAGAAACTTCCTATATTTGGTTTGTAAGCAAAGAGGCGCTTGGAGAGTTTGATAAAAGAATTAATAGGGATAATTGCTTAAATAGTTAAATAATACCAAATTTAAGAATAAATTATGATAATAAGGGGTATGAAAATACCCCTTATTAGTTTATTTTTTTTCTTTATTTTTAGTATGAGTGCTTCAGAAAAGATTATTCCATTCCACCATTTATCAGATGGTACCTTTAGGAATCCGGAAGGATCTCCTCAACGAGATCCAAATATTAAATGGTCGTATAAAATATTTAATGAGGAAAGGAAAAAAATTAAAATCAATTATCCTGCTAGTCATGTGGTTCCAAGAGATAAAGTTTTAAAAGATTTAAATGAAAGCAAAAAAAATGATTATATTGCCTGGATTGGCCATGCAACTTTTCTAATTAAATTAGGAAATACAACAATTATTACCGACCCTCTATTTTCAAAAAATACTGGGCCTCTAATTTTTGGTCCAAAAAGATATGTGGATCCTGCCATAAACTTAAATGAAATTCCGGAGGTAAATTTATTTTTGTTAACCCACAACCATTATGATCATCAAGACATGTCAACAATAAGAAGCTTTCCTTATAAAGATGCTAAAGTTCTTGTTCCCTTAAGATTGGGCAAATATTTTAAGAATTATAAAGATGTCAATGAACTTGATTGGTACGAAAAAATTAAAGTAAATGAGGATATCAGTGTAACTTTGCTTCCAGCGGTTCATTGGAGCAAAAGAGGTCTATTTGACTCAAATAAAACTTTATGGGGGAGCTTTTTAATAGAATACAAAAACAAAAAAATTTTTTTTTCATGCGATACTGGGGTTGGAAATATTTATAAAGAAATTGGTGATAAATATGGGCCTATTGATTTAACTTTTATTAATATAGGTGCTTACAATTTTTTTCCAATCATGCCAATGAAAGACAAATCAGTTTATCATACAAATCCTGAGGAGGCTTTGAGTGTCGGTAAGGATTTAAAAAGTAAAAAAATAATTGGTATGCATTGGGGCACAGTAATATTATCATTAGAACCAATTATGGAACCTCCAAAAAGATTCAAAGAAAACGCTAGTGACTTTGGCTTCAATAAAAATGATGCAATTATTTTTAAAATTGGAGAAGTAAAAAAATTGAATGAAATTTTCAATTAATGAATTTTTTTATTGTATTCCTTATCAATCATAGAAGTTAAAGAATCTACCAAAGCATCAGAAAATCTAAAAATTTCATTTGATTTATATTCAGTAGAAATATTTTTTTCTAAACTAGTTTTATCTTCAACAACTATATTTGAATTAGGATTATTATCTTTTAAGTAGACCAACATTAACCAATTATCATCTATCTCCTCGTCAAATTTGATTAAAATTTCTGATGTTTCATAACGTCTGTCTACCACTCGAAGTAAAGACATTTTCTTTGGTAACCATTTTCGATTAAGTTGAAATATGCAAGATGACATCGATCTAAAAAAACTTTCCAGGGTGTATTCAATTTTTTCTCTTGCTATATTAAATTGCCTTTCTTTTTCCAGTAATTCAGACCTTGAGTCGGTATCTGAAACTTCTATACCAAGTTGCTCTATTCTTTCTTTTATTTTTTGATCTCGAATTGCTTGATACTTTAACTTAATTTGTTCAATTCTCTCTTGTACTACAGAGTAATCTTGCCTCTCTTGTTTCAATACAAATTTCTCTAAATTTCTTATTTCTAAAATTTCACGTTTTCTAAATTGTTCGATTCTTTTCTCTAATTTTATTTTTTCATAAAATTGTCTCTGTTTTTCTGCTTGTTCTTTACGAACTTCCGCTTGTTCAATTCTTATAAATCTTTTCAACTCAATTTTTCTTATCTTTTCTATTTTTTTTTCTTCTTTAATTTCGTTTAGCTTATTAATAAGCTCTTGTTTTTTTTGTAATTTACTTAATTTCAAGGTTTCTGCTTTTTCTTTTTGCATAAGTTTTATTTTTTCTTGTCTTCTTTTCTCTTTTTCTTCATCTAAAACCTGCCTGAAAGTTTCTATTTTATGAGAAATGCCTTTAAAAAAATTTAATAAAAATTTATCAATGTTAAATTTAAATTTGAATCTTGGCTGAAATTTTGTTCCAAATCTTACAATTTTTCTGATTGTTTCTTTAGATCTGATTTTAGATTTATTTTTAAATTTATATTTATTTTTTATTCTAGATTTGGATTTTAATTTAATCCTAGATTTAAATATTTTTTTCTTTTTTCTTTTGAATGAAGACTTTGCTTTTTTAATTTTTTTTCTTTTTGATCTTTTTAATCTTTTTTTTTTTATTTTTTCTGAAATGTTTTTTTTTCTTTTTTTTTTTCATAGACTATATTGATACTAATACCAGTAAGTTAGTTATAAATATAGTCTCTAGTAACGGGAGTTGTATCTAATTTTTTTGAAAGTAAGAATTGATATACAACCTGATCTCCATATTTAAAAGCAGCTTCACAAGAACTAAGGTAAAATTCAAACATTCTAAAGAATTTTTCATCGAACATTTGTAAAACTTTTTCTTTATTATTTGTAAATCTCTCCTTCCAATGCCTCAACGTATGAGCGTAATGAATTTTTAGAACTTCTAAGTCTGAAATAATAAGACCTGATTTTTCGATAGGTCCAGTTACCTCACTCAAACTTGGGGTATACCCTCCAGGAAATATATATTTTGTGATCCATGGGTGAGGACCTCTTGGTGGGTTTATTGACCCAATCGTATGTATTAATGCTATCCCTCTATCTGATAACAAATCAAAAACTTGTTTAAAAAACTTGTTATAAAATTTTCTTCCAACGTGTTCAAACATGCCTACTGATACAATTCTATCAAATTTTTCATTTTTTATTTCTCTGTAGTCTATAAGTTTGTAGCTAACTTGATTATCAAGATTAAGTTTTTTAGCGGTATCAACACAAAACTTATATTGATTTTTAGACAAGGTTATTCCCGTCACAGTGCATTTTGCTTGCTTTGCTATTTCAGTAGCCAATGAACCCCATCCACAACCTATATCTAAAACTTTTTGATTTGGTTTTATATTTAATTTTTTTATAATATGGTCTATTTTGTTTTGTTGTGCTTTTTCCAAACTATCATCTTTATTTTTAAAGTATGCGCACGAATATTGTTTTAAGGGATCTAGAAATAAAAAATAAAGTTCATCTGAAATATCATAATGATGAGCAACATTCATTCTTGATTTTTTTATAAAATTAAAATTTGTGATATATCTGTAAGAACCTCTTAGCCTGTTAAGAAGTGCACTCCATTTATTTGTTTCGGCTCTTCCAATGTTTTCCAAAGCTGTATTTAAAAAATCTGTTAGATTCCCCTTTTTAAAAATAATTTTTCCATCTGTGTATGCTTCTCCAAAATATAAATCAGGGTAAATTAATAACTTATAGTGAAGAGATTTATCTAAAATTTTTAATTTAATTTTTGAAGATTTATTTTTTTCACCAATAACGTGTTCATTTCCGCTTGCATCTTCGAGAATAAAACCTCCTTTTTTAAAAAGTTTATTTAAAAAATTTGCTAATTGCATCAGGCTGCCTTATTTTCAAGTCCATTAAAGTTAATTTTTTCTAAACTTTTTTGTAATTCATTACTTTTTTCTTTGTCGAGCAAAACTAGTGGAGGTAAGAGATTTGTATAGGCTTTATTTTCAATAGAAAAATAAGAATGCAATGCTGAGATTAGGTTATACCTGTCAAATATATTTCTTACATCTATTAATTTTTTATTGCTGACTTGATTATTTTTTAGTTCAAAATCATCAAAAACTTTCCTTGATAATGAATGAGTAACATTAGTAACTGCTGAAATACATCCAGCGCACCCTAACTCTAAACCTTTTAAAAGTTTGCTTTCTGACCCAGGAAACATAAGAAAATTTTTAATCTTTACATCCTCAAAAAGATTGTAGCTTGAGTCTTTGCATCCAATAATATTTTTTGGGAAACTTTTTACTAATTTTTTTAAGGCTTCTGGAGAAAATTTATAACCGCTTAATTTCTCAAAATTGTACAAAACAATTTTAACTTTTGGAATATGATGTATGATTGAAGAGTAAAAGTTGTAAACTCCCTGATCGGTATTATTTTTGTAATATGCTGGAGGCATTATTAAAAATGTATCAAATTCATATTCTATCGAATATTTAATTAGCTCTATTGTCTCATTCAATGAATTATTTCCAGTTCCAATAAAAAATTTTTTTTTTAGTTTTCTTGTTGATAATTTTGAAATCAAATCTTTTTTTTCTGTCATAGATATTAGTTGGCTTTGACCGGTCGATCCAAAAAAAAATACACCGTGCAAGCCTTTAGCTATTATCTGCTCTGCATGGTTAATGGTGGCTTCAACATTTAATGAGGAATCATTATTTAAAACACTTAAAGTGGCTGCATAAACTCCTTTTTTTAACATAATCTTACCTAATTTATTTTATCTAAGTTATAATATTAAAATTTAAAATGAAAGTTCTTGTAATTCAACAAAGATATGGGATAGGTGATATGGTAATATTTACACCATATTTTCACGCAATATCAAAAAAATGCAAATCTCCTATTACTATTTTAGCTAAGAAAAGCTCGAAAGCAGAAGAGCTATTTTTACAAGATAAAAGCATAAAAGAAGTAATTCAATTAAACAATACCAACGATGGATTTTTTGGATTTTTCAAATTATTAGATGAAATTAAAAAAAAAAAATTTGACTCTGTCGTTATTTTTAATGGTTCTTTAAGATACAAACTTTTAGCGAAATTAGCAGGAATAAAATCAATTTATCAATATCCATTATTCATATCAAAAGACGTAATTTTTGAATCAGCAAAAAAACTATCTGAGAAATTTACTAATTTGCCGGTCAAGACTGAAACTAAATTAATTTTAGATGAAATAAATCATAATCTAAAAAAAAAATACATATTTGATAAAGAATTTTTACATATTCTTTTAGGAGTATCTGCTTCTGGTCCAACAAAGAGATGGGATATAAAAAATTTTATAAATTTAGCAAAAAAAATTTCCCAAATTAAAAAAACTAAATTTTACATTGCTGGGGGTAAAAATGATGAAAATATAATTAGTGAAGTTTTAAACTCTGATATTGGTAAAAATTGTTTTTCATTATTAGACCATAATATTAATGAGTGTATGTTTGTAATAAAAAACTCAAATTTTGGTATTTTTAACGATACAGGTTTTTTGCATATCAGTGCTGCATTTAAAAAAAAATCAATTGGAATATTTGTCGACTCGCCCGCTTATAGTTATAGTGGATATTCTGAATTTATTTACCCGGTTGTGCCTGAGGGAGAAAGTATTAAAACCACTTCACACAATACCCGTGGAAAAGATAAAGTAAAAGTTGAAATGGTTTTTTCAAAAGTATTGGATATTCTAAATTAATTAAAATCATTTTTCAAAATTTTATCTCTTGCCTCGTTAACTAATTGACTTAATCTTTCGGTGTTAACATCTTTGTTCATATCTGGGTGAATTTTTTTTTGCAAATTTGAAGCTGCTTTTTTTACTTCTTCTTCTTTACATCCTTTCTTAAGACCTAAAAGCTTGTAAGCTTCATCGACAGATAAATTTGAAGACCCTTGACTGAAATTACCTGATTGTTCTCCAAATTTATTTGAATTTTTCAAAAATTGTATTAGCCTCCATAATTGAAACATTTGAAGAGCGGTCAATCCCTTAATTTTTAATCCAGACAAAAGAATTAATAAAAAAGGTAGAGAAAAAATAAATTTTCCCCCAATTGTTAAGATCATAGCTAAAATTAATGAAATGAAAATAGCTACTCTTTTAAGAAAATAAGCTATTTTTTTACTACTAGTTTTTGCAAACCAATTTAAAAATAAATAAACAATGACAAAAATGATAATTCCTAATAAAAATAAATTCATATAATTTCTTAACATGAATATACCAAAACTAAAAAAAATTAAGAGTGAGAAAAAATATCACGATATCACCTTAAATGACGATTATGCCTGGGTTGATCAACCTGATATACTTGAAGTATTACAGGATGCTAATAAAATTAACTCAGAAGTAAAAAATTATATTAATTCTAACAACAAAATAACTGAAAATTATTTTGAAGATGTGCTTGGTTTACAAAAAGATTTATTTAAAGAAATAAAATCAAAAATAAAATTAGATGATATTTCATTAAAATATAAAGATAAAAAATATTTTTATTGGACAAAAACTGAGGCTAAAAGCAATTATGGAAAAAGAATTAGACAATTAATAGATAAGTCTAAACCTGAAGAAGTGTTTTTTGATGCCGATCTTGAAAAAAAAAAATATGGATCTGAATATTTTGGTATAGGTTCAGTTAACGTTTCCCATTGTGATAATTATTTGGCTTACTCTTTAGATTTGAAGGGATCTGAATACTATACAATTTATTTAAGAGATTTAAGAACGAATAAAAATAACAAAGATCTTATTGAAAATACAAGTGGAAATATTACTTGGTCTTTGGATAGTGAAAGTTTTTTTTACACTAAACTAGACAAATATCATAGGCCAAAACAGATTTATAGACACAGATTGGGATCTTCCATAAAAGATGATGAACTTATTTTTGAGGAAAAAGACGAGACATTCACATGCTCAATAAGTTTGAGCTCAGATGAAAAATTTTTCATAATTTCTACCTCTGACCATATAACAACTGAAGAATATTTTTTTCCTTCAAATAGTAAAAAAGTTAATCCAAAATTATTTAAAAAAAGAATAAAAGATGTTCGTTACTCAATTGACTCTTGGCAGGGTTATTTTTATATGCATACGAACGAGGGAGCCAGAGATTATAAGATTTTAAGATGTAAAGTTGATGAAATAGATAATCTTGAAATTTTTATTCCACCTAAAAAAGAGACTGTAATTGGTGATTTAGATTTTTTAGATGACTACATTATAAGAGGAGAAAAATCTGACGCGATACCAAAGTTATTTGTAAGAAATATTCAAACGAATAAAGAAGAGGAGATAAAAATATCTGAGGAGGTTATCGGTGTCCCAAGTTTCTCCTTTAAACAGCGTGACACAAATACAACGAAAATAAGAGTTGGTTGGGAAAGTATGGCAACACCAAAAAAAATTTATGAATACGATATTGTTACTAAAAAGAGAAAATTGGTTAAAGAAACTGAAATACCATCTGGTCATGACTCAAATAAATATATAGTTGAGAGAATTAAAGCAAAGTCACGAGATGGAAGAATGATTCCTATTAGTTTATTGCGATTAAAAAATTCTAAACAAGATGGGAAATCCAAGGTTCTACTCTATGCTTATGGAGCTTACAAACATAGTGTTTCTGCATCATTTAGTGCATCAAGATTTTGTTTGGTTGATAGAGGAATAATTTTTGCAATAGCACATATAAGAGGTGGTGGAGATCTTGGAGATGTTTGGCATGAGGAAGGAAAAAAGAAATTAAAAAAAAATACTTTTTTTGATTATATCGCTTGTGCAAATCATCTTATAGATCAAAGATATACCTATAAAGGTGGGATATGTTTTTACGGAGGTTCTGCTGGAGGTCTCACAGGAGGCGCAGTTGCTAACATGGCTCCTGACTTATTTTTTTCAATGCTTTTGTTAGTACCCTTTGTTGACACAATGACAACAATGTTAAATGATAAATTACCCTTAACTCCTGCTGAATGGGATCTTTGGGGCAATCCAATTAAAAGCAAAGATTATTTTAATTATATTCTGTCATACTCGCCTTATAATAATATAGAAGAAAAAAGCTATCCATCCATGCTTATTACTACCTCTTTATTTGATAATAGAGTTTTATACTCTGAGCCTGTAAAATATATAGCCAAACTCAGAGATTTAAAAAAAGACAAAAATGTTCAATTGTTAAAATGTAAAATGGAAGCAGCTGGCCACGGTGGAATGAGTGGAAGAGATAATGCAATTAAAGAATTAGCTGAAGAGTATTCTTTCATTTTAAAAACTGCAAATATATTAAAATAAATATCTTGAAATAAAAAAATTAATCACCACATAATATTTGTCGATTGCCTTATGGAATTGACATAAACCTTGCTAACAAAGGAGGAAATATGACAAGTAAGGATATATCAATATTTAACTCACTAAAGCCTTTTAGTATCGGATTTGATGACATGTTTGATCATTTCGACTCTATGCTTGGAAATGGAGGGCTTGCATTACAAAGCAATTATCCGCCATATAACATAAGAAAAATAAGCAAAGACAAGTACGCTATTGAGTTAGCGCTCGCAGGCTTTAATAAAGATGATGTTGAAGTTGAATACGAGGATAATCTTTTAACTGTAAGAACTAAACAAGTTAAAAAATCTCAGGAAAAAAATGGTGATGAAGTTATTCATAGAGGGATATCTCAAAGATCCTTTGTGAGATCGTTTACAATTGCTGATGACGTAAAAGTAAATGGTGCACAATTAAAAGATGGATTGCTTACTATTTCTTGTGAAAAAATTATACCGGAAACAAAGAAAAAAAGACTTATTGATATTAAATAAGTCAACCTTATTTGCGGAGTTATAGACTCCGCAAATGAATGCTTCAAAAACAGTTTTTACTTGTAAAACCGATAACTAAATTATTTTGGTCAATTTCAAATATTCTCTCACATTTAATTTTAAACTTTTCACTTTTGTAAACATAAAATCTATTTCTATTTCCCTCTTTAAAAATAATTCTATCTGGATTACCCATTTCTATTTTTAATTCATCTTCGGATGAATTTAATAACTTGCTTAGTTCTCTTTCCTCTTTTTGAACATTTTCATCAATTTTTTTTGAGACTGATTGACAGCTGTATAAAATTAGAATTAATATTATAAATAAATATTTTATGTTCATTTCAACTCCTCATAGAATATACACGTATTTTATAAACAGAAAAATGCCTTATAAGTTGTAAATTCAATTATTATTAAGTTTTAAAAGGATTTTTTTTAAGAATAAAGGTAATTACAACTATAGGAGGATTTATGTTAGATAAATATTTTGAGTATAAAAAAAACAAAACAAATTTCAGAACAGAATTGATTGCTGGTGTCACAACGTTTTTGACAATGGCTTACATAATGTTTCTGAACCCATTTATTTTAAGTGGTGAATTTGCTGGACCAGAAAAGGGTTTTTTTGATTTTGGTGCAGTCTTTACAGCAACAATAGTGGCAACTGCTATTGCTTGTTTTATTATGGCTTTTTATGGAAAAACTTGGCCAATTGGGTTAGCGCCAGGAATGGGAATAAATGCCTTTGTTGCGTTTGGAGTTGTAGCAGGTATGGGATACACACCTCAACAAGCTCTAGGAGCTGTCCTTGTGGCTGGAGTATTATTTTTAATTATTTCACTTACTCCCTTAAGAGCATGGTTAATTAATTCAATTCCAAAAAGTTTAAAATTAGGAATTGGTGCAGGAATTGGATTCTTTTTAGCTATTATTGGCCTAGAAATTATGGGCGTTGTAGGAGACCATCCGGTAACTTTAGTAACTTTGGGAGACATTAAAAATCCGTTAGTAATTTTAGGATGTTTGGCATTTGTATCTATGATCGTAATGGAGAAGATGAAGATAAGAGGAAACATCATTATTGGAATACTTGTATTCAGTATTATAGCTTGGGTAGCTGGACTAGCAAAGTTCAATGGTGTTGTGAGTTCGCCTCCTCCAATGACCTATCTTTTTGAATTTGATTTAGGTGCAGCTTTCACTGCTGGAATGTCTACAGTCATATTCACATTGCTGTTTATTGATTTTTTTGACACTGCTGGAACTTTAACATCTGTTGCAAATGTTGCGGGTAAAGTTGATAGCAAGGGTAAAGTTCAAGATATTAATAAAGCAATGTTGTCTGACAGCGTTGGTACAGTAGCTGGAGCATTTATGGGGACTACAACCGTAACAAGCTACGTAGAGTCAGGTGCAGGAGTAAAAGCAGGTGGAAGAACTGGAATGACATCTCTTGTTATAGGAGTATTATTCTTAGCTTGCCTATTTTTTTCTCCTTTAGCCACAAGTCTTCCAAAAGAAATTGATGGGGCCGCACTTTTATAT
>JPUP01000085.1 GCA_001321855.1 SAR11 cluster bacterium PRT-SC02 | reverse complement strand
TTTTTTTTTTTTTTTTTTTTTCATAGACTATATTGATACTAATACCAGTAAGTTAGTTATAAATATAGTCTCTAGTAACGGGAGTTGTATCTAATTTTTTTGAAAGTAAGAATTGATATACAACCTGATCTCCATATTTAAAAGCAGCTTCACAAGAACTAAGGTAAAATTCAAACATTCTAAAGAATTTTTCATCGAACATTTGTAAAACTTTTTCTTTATTATTTGTAAATCTCTCCTTCCAATGCCTCAACGTATGAGCGTAATGAATTTTTAGAACTTCTAAGTCTGAAATAATAAGACCTGATTTTTCGATAGGTCCAGTTACCTCACTCAAACTTGGGGTATACCCTCCAGGAAATATATATTTTGTGATCCATGGGTGAGGACCTCTTGGTGGGTTTATTGACCCAATCGTATGTATTAATGCTATCCCTCTATCTGATAACAAATCAAAAACTTGTTTAAAAAACTTGTTATAAAATTTTCTTCCAACGTGTTCAAACATGCCTACTGATACAATTCTATCAAATTTTTCATTTTTTATTTCTCTGTAGTCTATAAGTTTGTAGCTAACTTGATTATCAAGATTAAGTTTTTTAGCGGTATCAACACAAAACTTATATTGATTTTTAGACAAGGTTATTCCCGTCACAGTGCATTTTGCTTGCTTTGCTATTTCAGTAGCCAATGAACCCCATCCACAACCTATATCTAAAACTTTTTGATTTGGTTTTATATTTAATTTTTTTATAATATGGTCTATTTTGTTTTGTTGTGCTTTTTCCAAACTATCATCTTTATTTTTAAAGTATGCGCACGAATATTGTTTTAAGGGATCTAGAAATAAAAAATAAAGTTCATCTGAAATATCATAATGATGAGCAACATTCATTCTTGATTTTTTTATAAAATTAAAATTTGTGATATATCTGTAAGAACCTCTTAGCCTGTTAAGAAGTGCACTCCATTTATTTGTTTCGGCTCTTCCAATGTTTTCCAAAGCTGTATTTAAAAAATCTGTTAGATTCCCCTTTTTAAAAATAATTTTTCCATCTGTGTATGCTTCTCCAAAATATAAATCAGGGTAAATTAATAACTTATAGTGAAGAGATTTATCTAAAATTTTTAATTTAATTTTTGAAGATTTATTTTTTTCACCAATAACGTGTTCATTTCCGCTTGCATCTTCGAGAATAAAACCTCCTTTTTTAAAAAGTTTATTTAAAAAATTTGCTAATTGCATCAGGCTGCCTTATTTTCAAGTCCATTAAAGTTAATTTTTTCTAAACTTTTTTGTAATTCATTACTTTTTTCTTTGTCGAGCAAAACTAGTGGAGGTAAGAGATTTGTATAGGCTTTATTTTCAATAGAAAAATAAGAATGCAATGCTGAGATTAGGTTATACCTGTCAAATATATTTCTTACATCTATTAATTTTTTATTGCTGACTTGATTATTTTTTAGTTCAAAATCATCAAAAACTTTCCTTGATAATGAATGAGTAACATTAGTAACTGCTGAAATACATCCAGCGCACCCTAACTCTAAACCTTTTAAAAGTTTGCTTTCTGACCCAGGAAACATAAGAAAATTTTTAATCTTTACATCCTCAAAAAGATTGTAGCTTGAGTCTTTGCATCCAATAATATTTTTTGGGAAACTTTTTACTAATTTTTTTAAGGCTTCTGGAGAAAATTTATAACCGCTTAATTTCTCAAAATTGTACAAAACAATTTTAACTTTTGGAATATGATGTATGATTGAAGAGTAAAAGTTGTAAACTCCCTGATCGGTATTATTTTTGTAATATGCTGGAGGCATTATTAAAAATGTATCAAATTCATATTCTATCGAATATTTAATTAGCTCTATTGTCTCATTCAATGAATTATTTCCAGTTCCAATAAAAAATTTTTTTTTTAGTTTTCTTGTTGATAATTTTGAAATCAAATCTTTTTTTTCTGTCATAGATATTAGTTGGCTTTGACCGGTCGATCCAAAAAAAAATACACCGTGCAAGCCTTTAGCTATTATCTGCTCTGCATGGTTAATGGTGGCTTCAACATTTAATGAGGAATCATTATTTAAAACACTTAAAGTGGCTGCATAAACTCCTTTTTTTAACATAATCTTACCTAATTTATTTTATCTAAGTTATAATATTAAAATTTAAAATGAAAGTTCTTGTAATTCAACAAAGATATGGGATAGGTGATATGGTAATATTTACACCATATTTTCACGCAATATCAAAAAAATGCAAATCTCCTATTACTATTTTAGCTAAGAAAAGCTCGAAAGCAGAAGAGCTATTTTTACAAGATAAAAGCATAAAAGAAGTAATTCAATTAAACAATACCAACGATGGATTTTTTGGATTTTTCAAATTATTAGATGAAATTAAAAAAAAAAAATTTGACTCTGTCGTTATTTTTAATGGTTCTTTAAGATACAAACTTTTAGCGAAATTAGCAGGAATAAAATCAATTTATCAATATCCATTATTCATATCAAAAGACGTAATTTTTGAATCAGCAAAAAAACTATCTGAGAAATTTACTAATTTGCCGGTCAAGACTGAAACTAAATTAATTTTAGATGAAATAAATCATAATCTAAAAAAAAAATACATATTTGATAAAGAATTTTTACATATTCTTTTAGGAGTATCTGCTTCTGGTCCAACAAAGAGATGGGATATAAAAAATTTTATAAATTTAGCAAAAAAAATTTCCCAAATTAAAAAAACTAAATTTTACATTGCTGGGGGTAAAAATGATGAAAATATAATTAGTGAAGTTTTAAACTCTGATATTGGTAAAAATTGTTTTTCATTATTAGACCATAATATTAATGAGTGTATGTTTGTAATAAAAAACTCAAATTTTGGTATTTTTAACGATACAGGTTTTTTGCATATCAGTGCTGCATTTAAAAAAAAATCAATTGGAATATTTGTCGACTCGCCCGCTTATAGTTATAGTGGATATTCTGAATTTATTTACCCGGTTGTGCCTGAGGGAGAAAGTATTAAAACCACTTCACACAATACCCGTGGAAAAGATAAAGTAAAAGTTGAAATGGTTTTTTCAAAAGTATTGGATATTCTAAATTAATTAAAATCATTTTTCAAAATTTTATCTCTTGCCTCGTTAACTAATTGACTTAATCTTTCGGTGTTAACATCTTTGTTCATATCTGGGTGAATTTTTTTTTGCAAATTTGAAGCTGCTTTTTTTACTTCTTCTTCTTTACATCCTTTCTTAAGACCTAAAAGCTTGTAAGCTTCATCGACAGATAAATTTGAAGACCCTTGACTGAAATTACCTGATTGTTCTCCAAATTTATTTGAATTTTTCAAAAATTGTATTAGCCTCCATAATTGAAACATTTGAAGAGCGGTCAATCCCTTAATTTTTAATCCAGACAAAAGAATTAATAAAAAAGGTAGAGAAAAAATAAATTTTCCCCCAATTGTTAAGATCATAGCTAAAATTAATGAAATGAAAATAGCTACTCTTTTAAGAAAATAAGCTATTTTTTTACTACTAGTTTTTGCAAACCAATTTAAAAATAAATAAACAATGACAAAAATGATAATTCCTAATAAAAATAAATTCATATAATTTCTTAACATGAATATACCAAAACTAAAAAAAATTAAGAGTGAGAAAAAATATCACGATATCACCTTAAATGACGATTATGCCTGGGTTGATCAACCTGATATACTTGAAGTATTACAGGATGCTAATAAAATTAACTCAGAAGTAAAAAATTATATTAATTCTAACAACAAAATAACTGAAAATTATTTTGAAGATGTGCTTGGTTTACAAAAAGATTTATTTAAAGAAATAAAATCAAAAATAAAATTAGATGATATTTCATTAAAATATAAAGATAAAAAATATTTTTATTGGACAAAAACTGAGGCTAAAAGCAATTATGGAAAAAGAATTAGACAATTAATAGATAAGTCTAAACCTGAAGAAGTGTTTTTTGATGCCGATCTTGAAAAAAAAAAATATGGATCTGAATATTTTGGTATAGGTTCAGTTAACGTTTCCCATTGTGATAATTATTTGGCTTACTCTTTAGATTTGAAGGGATCTGAATACTATACAATTTATTTAAGAGATTTAAGAACGAATAAAAATAACAAAGATCTTATTGAAAATACAAGTGGAAATATTACTTGGTCTTTGGATAGTGAAAGTTTTTTTTACACTAAACTAGACAAATATCATAGGCCAAAACAGATTTATAGACACAGATTGGGATCTTCCATAAAAGATGATGAACTTATTTTTGAGGAAAAAGACGAGACATTCACATGCTCAATAAGTTTGAGCTCAGATGAAAAATTTTTCATAATTTCTACCTCTGACCATATAACAACTGAAGAATATTTTTTTCCTTCAAATAGTAAAAAAGTTAATCCAAAATTATTTAAAAAAAGAATAAAAGATGTTCGTTACTCAATTGACTCTTGGCAGGGTTATTTTTATATGCATACGAACGAGGGAGCCAGAGATTATAAGATTTTAAGATGTAAAGTTGATGAAATAGATAATCTTGAAATTTTTATTCCACCTAAAAAAGAGACTGTAATTGGTGATTTAGATTTTTTAGATGACTACATTATAAGAGGAGAAAAATCTGACGCGATACCAAAGTTATTTGTAAGAAATATTCAAACGAATAAAGAAGAGGAGATAAAAATATCTGAGGAGGTTATCGGTGTCCCAAGTTTCTCCTTTAAACAGCGTGACACAAATACAACGAAAATAAGAGTTGGTTGGGAAAGTATGGCAACACCAAAAAAAATTTATGAATACGATATTGTTACTAAAAAGAGAAAATTGGTTAAAGAAACTGAAATACCATCTGGTCATGACTCAAATAAATATATAGTTGAGAGAATTAAAGCAAAGTCACGAGATGGAAGAATGATTCCTATTAGTTTATTGCGATTAAAAAATTCTAAACAAGATGGGAAATCCAAGGTTCTACTCTATGCTTATGGAGCTTACAAACATAGTGTTTCTGCATCATTTAGTGCATCAAGATTTTGTTTGGTTGATAGAGGAATAATTTTTGCAATAGCACATATAAGAGGTGGTGGAGATCTTGGAGATGTTTGGCATGAGGAAGGAAAAAAGAAATTAAAAAAAAATACTTTTTTTGATTATATCGCTTGTGCAAATCATCTTATAGATCAAAGATATACCTATAAAGGTGGGATATGTTTTTACGGAGGTTCTGCTGGAGGTCTCACAGGAGGCGCAGTTGCTAACATGGCTCCTGACTTATTTTTTTCAATGCTTTTGTTAGTACCCTTTGTTGACACAATGACAACAATGTTAAATGATAAATTACCCTTAACTCCTGCTGAATGGGATCTTTGGGGCAATCCAATTAAAAGCAAAGATTATTTTAATTATATTCTGTCATACTCGCCTTATAATAATATAGAAGAAAAAAGCTATCCATCCATGCTTATTACTACCTCTTTATTTGATAATAGAGTTTTATACTCTGAGCCTGTAAAATATATAGCCAAACTCAGAGATTTAAAAAAAGACAAAAATGTTCAATTGTTAAAATGTAAAATGGAAGCAGCTGGCCACGGTGGAATGAGTGGAAGAGATAATGCAATTAAAGAATTAGCTGAAGAGTATTCTTTCATTTTAAAAACTGCAAATATATTAAAATAAATATCTTGAAATAAAAAAATTAATCACCACATAATATTTGTCGATTGCCTTATGGAATTGACATAAACCTTGCTAACAAAGGAGGAAATATGACAAGTAAGGATATATCAATATTTAACTCACTAAAGCCTTTTAGTATCGGATTTGATGACATGTTTGATCATTTCGACTCTATGCTTGGAAATGGAGGGCTTGCATTACAAAGCAATTATCCGCCATATAACATAAGAAAAATAAGCAAAGACAAGTACGCTATTGAGTTAGCGCTCGCAGGCTTTAATAAAGATGATGTTGAAGTTGAATACGAGGATAATCTTTTAACTGTAAGAACTAAACAAGTTAAAAAATCTCAGGAAAAAAATGGTGATGAAGTTATTCATAGAGGGATATCTCAAAGATCCTTTGTGAGATCGTTTACAATTGCTGATGACGTAAAAGTAAATGGTGCACAATTAAAAGATGGATTGCTTACTATTTCTTGTGAAAAAATTATACCGGAAACAAAGAAAAAAAGACTTATTGATATTAAATAAGTCAACCTTATTTGCGGAGTTATAGACTCCGCAAATGAATGCTTCAAAAACAGTTTTTACTTGTAAAACCGATAACTAAATTATTTTGGTCAATTTCAAATATTCTCTCACATTTAATTTTAAACTTTTCACTTTTGTAAACATAAAATCTATTTCTATTTCCCTCTTTAAAAATAATTCTATCTGGATTACCCATTTCTATTTTTAATTCATCTTCGGATGAATTTAATAACTTGCTTAGTTCTCTTTCCTCTTTTTGAACATTTTCATCAATTTTTTTTGAGACTGATTGACAGCTGTATAAAATTAGAATTAATATTATAAATAAATATTTTATGTTCATTTCAACTCCTCATAGAATATACACGTATTTTATAAACAGAAAAATGCCTTATAAGTTGTAAATTCAATTATTATTAAGTTTTAAAAGGATTTTTTTTAAGAATAAAGGTAATTACAACTATAGGAGGATTTATGTTAGATAAATATTTTGAGTATAAAAAAAACAAAACAAATTTCAGAACAGAATTGATTGCTGGTGTCACAACGTTTTTGACAATGGCTTACATAATGTTTCTGAACCCATTTATTTTAAGTGGTGAATTTGCTGGACCAGAAAAGGGTTTTTTTGATTTTGGTGCAGTCTTTACAGCAACAATAGTGGCAACTGCTATTGCTTGTTTTATTATGGCTTTTTATGGAAAAACTTGGCCAATTGGGTTAGCGCCAGGAATGGGAATAAATGCCTTTGTTGCGTTTGGAGTTGTAGCAGGTATGGGATACACACCTCAACAAGCTCTAGGAGCTGTCCTTGTGGCTGGAGTATTATTTTTAATTATTTCACTTACTCCCTTAAGAGCATGGTTAATTAATTCAATTCCAAAAAGTTTAAAATTAGGAATTGGTGCAGGAATTGGATTCTTTTTAGCTATTATTGGCCTAGAAATTATGGGCGTTGTAGGAGACCATCCGGTAACTTTAGTAACTTTGGGAGACATTAAAAATCCGTTAGTAATTTTAGGATGTTTGGCATTTGTATCTATGATCGTAATGGAGAAGATGAAGATAAGAGGAAACATCATTATTGGAATACTTGTATTCAGTATTATAGCTTGGGTAGCTGGACTAGCAAAGTTCAATGGTGTTGTGAGTTCGCCTCCTCCAATGACCTATCTTTTTGAATTTGATTTAGGTGCAGCTTTCACTGCTGGAATGTCTACAGTCATATTCACATTGCTGTTTATTGATTTTTTTGACACTGCTGGAACTTTAACATCTGTTGCAAATGTTGCGGGTAAAGTTGATAGCAAGGGTAAAGTTCAAGATATTAATAAAGCAATGTTGTCTGACAGCGTTGGTACAGTAGCTGGAGCATTTATGGGGACTACAACCGTAACAAGCTACGTAGAGTCAGGTGCAGGAGTAAAAGCAGGTGGAAGAACTGGAATGACATCTCTTGTTATAGGAGTATTATTCTTAGCTTGCCTATTTTTTTCTCCTTTAGCCACAAGTCTTCCAAAAGAAATTGATGGGGCCGCACTTTTATAT
>JPUP01000084.1 GCA_001321855.1 SAR11 cluster bacterium PRT-SC02 | reverse complement strand
TGGAGAACATGAAGGAAAGTCAATGCAGGCCGGTGCCGCAATGGCTGTCGTCGGGTGGTGGACTGGATATAAATTAGGAGGAGTAATTTCTTTAAATACAGCAGAATTTTTTCAGCAATATGGTTTTGAAAACTATTGGCAAATAACTTTTTTAATATTAGGAATGGTAGTGATATCTTGTAACATTGGTCTAATGTTTGTTAGTGAGCCTCAACCAACCGACAGGGAAGAAAGTCAAAGAAAAACTGATAAAATGATTGAAGATAAACTAGGTTCCTCAAATTACATCAGTAAAATAATTGTTTGGTTAACAGGAACTGTCACTGGTCCTGTAATAAGTTTTTTTAAAAGAAATGGTTTTAATATTGCAATAGCAATTTTAGGTTTCGTTTTTTTATTTAAGATAGGGGAAGCCTTTCTTGGAAGAATGTCAGTGATATTTTATAAAGAAGTAGGTTTTACGAAGTCTGATATTGCCCTTTATTCTAAAGGAATTGGTTGGATTACAACTGTAATATTTACTTTGCTTGGTGGACTATTTGCTATTCGCTCAGGTGTGGTCAAAGCTATGTTTTTATCTGGAATATTAATGGCATCCACAAATTTACTATTTTCGTTACTTGCCTGGTATGGAAAATCTGAGTTGCTTTTTGCAGTTGCAGTTATATTCGATGATATGGCAGCAGCTTTCGCGACTGTTGCTTTTGTTGCTTTTATTTCAATGCTTGTTGATAGAACTTATACTGCAACTCAATACGCTTTACTCGCATCAATAGGAACAGCAGGGAGGACTACTTTAGCGGCCTCATCTGGTGCTTTAGTTGATTGGCTGAATGGAGATTGGACTATCTTTTTTATAATTACAGCGATAATGGTAATTCCTTCACTCATATTTCTTTACTTAATTAAAGATAAATTAAAATTAAATGATTAAATATTTTGTTAACAATTTTGCTATAACAAATCTTCATAAAAAACCTTCAGAAAAATCCGAAGTTATGACTCAGATGATTTATGGAGACTGCTTTTCTGTGACAAAAAAAAATAGAAATTGGATTAAGGTTAAAATTAAGGAAGATGGCTATAGTGGATTTATAAAAAAAAAAAATTTTGCTACATTCTATAAACCAACACACAAGATTTGTGTTTTAAAAGCTAATGTTTACAGATCTTCAAATAAAAAGGAGAAGTTAATCGAGATACCATTTGGTTCTAAGATTAAAGTAATAGAACGTAAAAATAATTATTTTAGATTCTCTAATGGATGGATAGATAAAAAAGATATTAAGCCAGTTTCCTATAAAGAAAAAAAACTTTTTAGGAAAATAACAATATTTAAAAATATAAAATATAAATGGGGTGGAAAATCTTTTAAGGGTATAGATTGTTCTGGTTTAATACAGATTTTTTTTAATTTTAATAATAGGTTTTGCCCTAGAGATACAAAAGATCAGATTAAGTATTTCAAAAAAAACATAAAACTAAATAATATTAAAAAAAATGATATTCTTTTTTGGAAGGGACATGTTGCTGTTGCTATATCCAAAAAAAAACTTATTCATGCTTATGGACCTGCAAAAAAAACTGTTATCATGAAAACTGATTTTACAATTAAGAGAATTTTAAAAACTGCTAATCTTAAGCTTAAAACGATTAAAAGAATTTAAAGAAGATTCAAGTAGCCAATATCGCTATCCCCGCCTTGCGAGTTTAATACTCCCTTTTTAAGGTTATCTTTTAAAATACTATCCTTTGTTTTAAAGGCAAAATTTATTCTTTTTTTAGTTATAAATGAGAAAATTTCACCTCCTGAATAGTTAGAATGAGAAATATACCAAATAAGATTAATTTTATTATCACCACCCCAAATTTGAATGAGTTTAAAAATTTTGCTTTTTTGTAAGTTTTTTTCTGTAGTATATAAGATTTTTAATTTTTTATTTTTATTCGATTTATCAAAAAAAGCTAAAACGTACTGACTGTCATATTCAAAACATAAAATATCAGATTTGAAAGGACATTTTAGAAATTTCCATTCAAACCACTTTTCATCTCTCAAAATATAGGCAGAGTCTTGAGCTTCATTTTTTTTTTCAAACAGCAAAATATCTCTTATTATTTTATCATCAATTTTATAAACTTTTAGATTTTTAAAATCCTTTTTGTGTAAATATTTTTTAAAATAAATTTTATGAAAAAAAAGAGGTTTTATATATCTTGAAACATTAGAACTTTCATCCCAATCGAGTTTTTTAAATATTTTTAAGGAAAGATCGTTACAAAATGTAATTTTATTTTCACAAATTTTCATCCATTCTTTTATAATTTGTTCACCAAAACCAGACTTTCTAAATTCGGGCAATACCACTAAATCTGTAAACCAGATGAATTTATAATTTTTTTTTTTAAATTTTATAAATTCTGGTATCAGTCCAGCATGTCCAACAATTTTACCTTTTTCAAAAATTACTATTGGTTCATAATTGCTATCTTCCATCCTGTAAAACCACTTAAAATTGTTAAAAAAAATGGGGTGTCTTGATTTAAAGGCTACTTTGTAAAAATTTAATAGATCATTTATATTAACTTCTGATATATTTTTTGTGATATAATTTCTCACAATTTTATTAAACAACTTATTAAATTTAAATCAATGAAAAACTTAAACCCTTTAAATCAAGGTCTATTAATCAGGCTAGATGATATTGCTGAAAATATGAATTGGAATTTAATGAATA
>JPUP01000083.1 GCA_001321855.1 SAR11 cluster bacterium PRT-SC02 | reverse complement strand
AGAACATGAAGGAAAGTCAATGCAGGCCGGTGCCGCAATGGCTGTCGTCGGGGGGTGGACTGGATATAAATTAGGAGGAGTAATTTCTTTAAATACAGCAGAATTTTTTCAGCAATATGGTTTTGAAAACTATTGGCAAATAACTTTTTTAATATTAGGAATGGTAGTGATATCTTGTAACATTGGTCTAATGTTTGTTAGTGAGCCTCAACCAACCGACAGGGAAGAAAGTCAAAGAAAAACTGATAAAATGATTGAAGATAAACTAGGTTCCTCAAATTACATCAGTAAAATAATTGTTTGGTTAACAGGAACTGTCACTGGTCCTGTAATAAGTTTTTTTAAAAGAAATGGTTTTAATATTGCAATAGCAATTTTAGGTTTCGTTTTTTTATTTAAGATAGGGGAAGCCTTTCTTGGAAGAATGTCAGTGATATTTTATAAAGAAGTAGGTTTTACGAAGTCTGATATTGCCCTTTATTCTAAAGGAATTGGTTGGATTACAACTGTAATATTTACTTTGCTTGGTGGACTATTTGCTATTCGCTCAGGTGTGGTCAAAGCTATGTTTTTATCTGGAATATTAATGGCATCCACAAATTTACTATTTTCGTTACTTGCCTGGTATGGAAAATCTGAGTTGCTTTTTGCAGTTGCAGTTATATTCGATGATATGGCAGCAGCTTTCGCGACTGTTGCTTTTGTTGCTTTTATTTCAATGCTTGTTGATAGAACTTATACTGCAACTCAATACGCTTTACTCGCATCAATAGGAACAGCAGGGAGGACTACTTTAGCGGCCTCATCTGGTGCTTTAGTTGATTGGCTGAATGGAGATTGGACTATCTTTTTTATAATTACAGCGATAATGGTAATTCCTTCACTCATATTTCTTTACTTAATTAAAGATAAATTAAAATTAAATGATTAAATATTTTGTTAACAATTTTGCTATAACAAATCTTCATAAAAAACCTTCAGAAAAATCCGAAGTTATGACTCAGATGATTTATGGAGACTGCTTTTCTGTGACAAAAAAAAATAGAAATTGGATTAAGGTTAAAATTAAGGAAGATGGCTATAGTGGATTTATAAAAAAAAAAAATTTTGCTACATTCTATAAACCAACACACAAGATTTGTGTTTTAAAAGCTAATGTTTACAGATCTTCAAATAAAAAGGAGAAGTTAATCGAGATACCATTTGGTTCTAAGATTAAAGTAATAGAACGTAAAAATAATTATTTTAGATTCTCTAATGGATGGATAGATAAAAAAGATATTAAGCCAGTTTCCTATAAAGAAAAAAAACTTTTTAGGAAAATAACAATATTTAAAAATATAAAATATAAATGGGGTGGAAAATCTTTTAAGGGTATAGATTGTTCTGGTTTAATACAGATTTTTTTTAATTTTAATAATAGGTTTTGCCCTAGAGATACAAAAGATCAGATTAAGTATTTCAAAAAAAACATAAAACTAAATAATATTAAAAAAAATGATATTCTTTTTTGGAAGGGACATGTTGCTGTTGCTATATCCAAAAAAAAACTTATTCATGCTTATGGACCTGCAAAAAAAACTGTTATCATGAAAACTGATTTTACAATTAAGAGAATTTTAAAAACTGCTAATCTTAAGCTTAAAACGATTAAAAGAATTTAAAGAAGATTCAAGTAGCCAATATCGCTATCCCCGCCTTGCGAGTTTAATACTCCCTTTTTAAGGTTATCTTTTAAAATACTATCCTTTGTTTTAAAGGCAAAATTTATTCTTTTTTTAGTTATAAATGAGAAAATTTCACCTCCTGAATAGTTAGAATGAGAAATATACCAAATAAGATTAATTTTATTATCACCACCCCAAATTTGAATGAGTTTAAAAATTTTGCTTTTTTGTAAGTTTTTTTCTGTAGTATATAAGATTTTTAATTTTTTATTTTTATTCGATTTATCAAAAAAAGCTAAAACGTACTGACTGTCATATTCAAAACATAAAATATCAGATTTGAAAGGACATTTTAGAAATTTCCATTCAAACCACTTTTCATCTCTCAAAATATAGGCAGAGTCTTGAGCTTCATTTTTTTTTTCAAACAGCAAAATATCTCTTATTATTTTATCATCAATTTTATAAACTTTTAGATTTTTAAAATCCTTTTTGTGTAAATATTTTTTAAAATAAATTTTATGAAAAAAAAGAGGTTTTATATATCTTGAAACATTAGAACTTTCATCCCAATCGAGTTTTTTAAATATTTTTAAGGAAAGATCGTTACAAAATGTAATTTTATTTTCACAAATTTTCATCCATTCTTTTATAATTTGTTCACCAAAACCAGACTTTCTAAATTCGGGCAATACCACTAAATCTGTAAACCAGATGAATTTATAATTTTTTTTTTTAAATTTTATAAATTCTGGTATCAGTCCAGCATGTCCAACAATTTTACCTTTTTCAAAAATTACTATTGGTTCATAATTGCTATCTTCCATCCTGTAAAACCACTTAAAATTGTTAAAAAAAATGGGGTGTCTTGATTTAAAGGCTACTTTGTAAAAATTTAATAGATCATTTATATTAACTTCTGATATATTTTTTGTGATATAATTTCTCACAATTTTATTAAACAACTTATTAAATTTAAATCAATGAAAAACTTAAACCCTTTAAATCAAGGTCTATTAATCAGGCTAGATGATATTGCTGAAAATATGAATTGGAATTTAATGAATA
>JPUP01000082.1 GCA_001321855.1 SAR11 cluster bacterium PRT-SC02 | reverse complement strand
GGGGGACTGGATATAAATTAGGAGGAGTAATTTCTTTAAATACAGCAGAATTTTTTCAGCAATATGGTTTTGAAAACTATTGGCAAATAACTTTTTTAATATTAGGAATGGTAGTGATATCTTGTAACATTGGTCTAATGTTTGTTAGTGAGCCTCAACCAACCGACAGGGAAGAAAGTCAAAGAAAAACTGATAAAATGATTGAAGATAAACTAGGTTCCTCAAATTACATCAGTAAAATAATTGTTTGGTTAACAGGAACTGTCACTGGTCCTGTAATAAGTTTTTTTAAAAGAAATGGTTTTAATATTGCAATAGCAATTTTAGGTTTCGTTTTTTTATTTAAGATAGGGGAAGCCTTTCTTGGAAGAATGTCAGTGATATTTTATAAAGAAGTAGGTTTTACGAAGTCTGATATTGCCCTTTATTCTAAAGGAATTGGTTGGATTACAACTGTAATATTTACTTTGCTTGGTGGACTATTTGCTATTCGCTCAGGTGTGGTCAAAGCTATGTTTTTATCTGGAATATTAATGGCATCCACAAATTTACTATTTTCGTTACTTGCCTGGTATGGAAAATCTGAGTTGCTTTTTGCAGTTGCAGTTATATTCGATGATATGGCAGCAGCTTTCGCGACTGTTGCTTTTGTTGCTTTTATTTCAATGCTTGTTGATAGAACTTATACTGCAACTCAATACGCTTTACTCGCATCAATAGGAACAGCAGGGAGGACTACTTTAGCGGCCTCATCTGGTGCTTTAGTTGATTGGCTGAATGGAGATTGGACTATCTTTTTTATAATTACAGCGATAATGGTAATTCCTTCACTCATATTTCTTTACTTAATTAAAGATAAATTAAAATTAAATGATTAAATATTTTGTTAACAATTTTGCTATAACAAATCTTCATAAAAAACCTTCAGAAAAATCCGAAGTTATGACTCAGATGATTTATGGAGACTGCTTTTCTGTGACAAAAAAAAATAGAAATTGGATTAAGGTTAAAATTAAGGAAGATGGCTATAGTGGATTTATAAAAAAAAAAAATTTTGCTACATTCTATAAACCAACACACAAGATTTGTGTTTTAAAAGCTAATGTTTACAGATCTTCAAATAAAAAGGAGAAGTTAATCGAGATACCATTTGGTTCTAAGATTAAAGTAATAGAACGTAAAAATAATTATTTTAGATTCTCTAATGGATGGATAGATAAAAAAGATATTAAGCCAGTTTCCTATAAAGAAAAAAAACTTTTTAGGAAAATAACAATATTTAAAAATATAAAATATAAATGGGGTGGAAAATCTTTTAAGGGTATAGATTGTTCTGGTTTAATACAGATTTTTTTTAATTTTAATAATAGGTTTTGCCCTAGAGATACAAAAGATCAGATTAAGTATTTCAAAAAAAACATAAAACTAAATAATATTAAAAAAAATGATATTCTTTTTTGGAAGGGACATGTTGCTGTTGCTATATCCAAAAAAAAACTTATTCATGCTTATGGACCTGCAAAAAAAACTGTTATCATGAAAACTGATTTTACAATTAAGAGAATTTTAAAAACTGCTAATCTTAAGCTTAAAACGATTAAAAGAATTTAAAGAAGATTCAAGTAGCCAATATCGCTATCCCCGCCTTGCGAGTTTAATACTCCCTTTTTAAGGTTATCTTTTAAAATACTATCCTTTGTTTTAAAGGCAAAATTTATTCTTTTTTTAGTTATAAATGAGAAAATTTCACCTCCTGAATAGTTAGAATGAGAAATATACCAAATAAGATTAATTTTATTATCACCACCCCAAATTTGAATGAGTTTAAAAATTTTGCTTTTTTGTAAGTTTTTTTCTGTAGTATATAAGATTTTTAATTTTTTATTTTTATTCGATTTATCAAAAAAAGCTAAAACGTACTGACTGTCATATTCAAAACATAAAATATCAGATTTGAAAGGACATTTTAGAAATTTCCATTCAAACCACTTTTCATCTCTCAAAATATAGGCAGAGTCTTGAGCTTCATTTTTTTTTTCAAACAGCAAAATATCTCTTATTATTTTATCATCAATTTTATAAACTTTTAGATTTTTAAAATCCTTTTTGTGTAAATATTTTTTAAAATAAATTTTATGAAAAAAAAGAGGTTTTATATATCTTGAAACATTAGAACTTTCATCCCAATCGAGTTTTTTAAATATTTTTAAGGAAAGATCGTTACAAAATGTAATTTTATTTTCACAAATTTTCATCCATTCTTTTATAATTTGTTCACCAAAACCAGACTTTCTAAATTCGGGCAATACCACTAAATCTGTAAACCAGATGAATTTATAATTTTTTTTTTTAAATTTTATAAATTCTGGTATCAGTCCAGCATGTCCAACAATTTTACCTTTTTCAAAAATTACTATTGGTTCATAATTGCTATCTTCCATCCTGTAAAACCACTTAAAATTGTTAAAAAAAATGGGGTGTCTTGATTTAAAGGCTACTTTGTAAAAATTTAATAGATCATTTATATTAACTTCTGATATATTTTTTGTGATATAATTTCTCACAATTTTATTAAACAACTTATTAAATTTAAATCAATGAAAAACTTAAACCCTTTAAATCAAGGTCTATTAATCAGGCTAGATGATATTGCTGAAAATATGAATTGGAATTTAATGAATA
>JPUP01000081.1 GCA_001321855.1 SAR11 cluster bacterium PRT-SC02 | reverse complement strand
GGACTGGATATAAATTAGGAGGAGGAATTTCTTTAAATACAGCAGAATTTTTTCAGCAATATGGTTTTGAAAACTATTGGCAAATAACTTTTTTAATATTAGGAATGGTAGTGATATCTTGTAACATTGGTCTAATGTTTGTTAGTGAGCCTCAACCAACCGACAGGGAAGAAAGTCAAAGAAAAACTGATAAAATGATTGAAGATAAACTAGGTTCCTCAAATTACATCAGTAAAATAATTGTTTGGTTAACAGGAACTGTCACTGGTCCTGTAATAAGTTTTTTTAAAAGAAATGGTTTTAATATTGCAATAGCAATTTTAGGTTTCGTTTTTTTATTTAAGATAGGGGAAGCCTTTCTTGGAAGAATGTCAGTGATATTTTATAAAGAAGTAGGTTTTACGAAGTCTGATATTGCCCTTTATTCTAAAGGAATTGGTTGGATTACAACTGTAATATTTACTTTGCTTGGTGGACTATTTGCTATTCGCTCAGGTGTGGTCAAAGCTATGTTTTTATCTGGAATATTAATGGCATCCACAAATTTACTATTTTCGTTACTTGCCTGGTATGGAAAATCTGAGTTGCTTTTTGCAGTTGCAGTTATATTCGATGATATGGCAGCAGCTTTCGCGACTGTTGCTTTTGTTGCTTTTATTTCAATGCTTGTTGATAGAACTTATACTGCAACTCAATACGCTTTACTCGCATCAATAGGAACAGCAGGGAGGACTACTTTAGCGGCCTCATCTGGTGCTTTAGTTGATTGGCTGAATGGAGATTGGACTATCTTTTTTATAATTACAGCGATAATGGTAATTCCTTCACTCATATTTCTTTACTTAATTAAAGATAAATTAAAATTAAATGATTAAATATTTTGTTAACAATTTTGCTATAACAAATCTTCATAAAAAACCTTCAGAAAAATCCGAAGTTATGACTCAGATGATTTATGGAGACTGCTTTTCTGTGACAAAAAAAAATAGAAATTGGATTAAGGTTAAAATTAAGGAAGATGGCTATAGTGGATTTATAAAAAAAAAAAATTTTGCTACATTCTATAAACCAACACACAAGATTTGTGTTTTAAAAGCTAATGTTTACAGATCTTCAAATAAAAAGGAGAAGTTAATCGAGATACCATTTGGTTCTAAGATTAAAGTAATAGAACGTAAAAATAATTATTTTAGATTCTCTAATGGATGGATAGATAAAAAAGATATTAAGCCAGTTTCCTATAAAGAAAAAAAACTTTTTAGGAAAATAACAATATTTAAAAATATAAAATATAAATGGGGTGGAAAATCTTTTAAGGGTATAGATTGTTCTGGTTTAATACAGATTTTTTTTAATTTTAATAATAGGTTTTGCCCTAGAGATACAAAAGATCAGATTAAGTATTTCAAAAAAAACATAAAACTAAATAATATTAAAAAAAATGATATTCTTTTTTGGAAGGGACATGTTGCTGTTGCTATATCCAAAAAAAAACTTATTCATGCTTATGGACCTGCAAAAAAAACTGTTATCATGAAAACTGATTTTACAATTAAGAGAATTTTAAAAACTGCTAATCTTAAGCTTAAAACGATTAAAAGAATTTAAAGAAGATTCAAGTAGCCAATATCGCTATCCCCGCCTTGCGAGTTTAATACTCCCTTTTTAAGGTTATCTTTTAAAATACTATCCTTTGTTTTAAAGGCAAAATTTATTCTTTTTTTAGTTATAAATGAGAAAATTTCACCTCCTGAATAGTTAGAATGAGAAATATACCAAATAAGATTAATTTTATTATCACCACCCCAAATTTGAATGAGTTTAAAAATTTTGCTTTTTTGTAAGTTTTTTTCTGTAGTATATAAGATTTTTAATTTTTTATTTTTATTCGATTTATCAAAAAAAGCTAAAACGTACTGACTGTCATATTCAAAACATAAAATATCAGATTTGAAAGGACATTTTAGAAATTTCCATTCAAACCACTTTTCATCTCTCAAAATATAGGCAGAGTCTTGAGCTTCATTTTTTTTTTCAAACAGCAAAATATCTCTTATTATTTTATCATCAATTTTATAAACTTTTAGATTTTTAAAATCCTTTTTGTGTAAATATTTTTTAAAATAAATTTTATGAAAAAAAAGAGGTTTTATATATCTTGAAACATTAGAACTTTCATCCCAATCGAGTTTTTTAAATATTTTTAAGGAAAGATCGTTACAAAATGTAATTTTATTTTCACAAATTTTCATCCATTCTTTTATAATTTGTTCACCAAAACCAGACTTTCTAAATTCGGGCAATACCACTAAATCTGTAAACCAGATGAATTTATAATTTTTTTTTTTAAATTTTATAAATTCTGGTATCAGTCCAGCATGTCCAACAATTTTACCTTTTTCAAAAATTACTATTGGTTCATAATTGCTATCTTCCATCCTGTAAAACCACTTAAAATTGTTAAAAAAAATGGGGTGTCTTGATTTAAAGGCTACTTTGTAAAAATTTAATAGATCATTTATATTAACTTCTGATATATTTTTTGTGATATAATTTCTCACAATTTTATTAAACAACTTATTAAATTTAAATCAATGAAAAACTTAAACCCTTTAAATCAAGGTCTATTAATCAGGCTAGATGATATTGCTGAAAATATGAATTGGAATTTAATGAATA
>JPUP01000080.1 GCA_001321855.1 SAR11 cluster bacterium PRT-SC02 | reverse complement strand
AACCAGAGCCACCACCGGAACCGCCTCCCTCAGAGCCGCCACCCTCAGAACCGCCACCCTCAGAGCCACCACCCTCAGAGCCGCCACCAGAACCACCACCAGAGCCGCCGCCAGCATTGACAGGAGGTTGAGGCAGGTCAGACGATTGGCCTTGATATTCACAAACAAATAAATCCTCATTAAAGCCAGAATGGAAAGCGCAGTCTCTGAATTTACCGTTCCAGTAAGCGTCATACATGGCTTTTGATGATACAGGAGTGTACTGGTAATAAGTTTTAACGGGGTCAGTGCCTTGAGTAACAGTGCCCGTATAAACAGTTAATGCCCCCTGCCTATTTCGGAACCTATTATTCTGAAACATGAAAGTATTAAGAGGCTGAGACTCCTCAAGAGAAGGATTAGGATTAGCGGGGTTTTGCTCAGTACCAGGCGGATAAGTGCCGTCGAGAGGGTTGATATAAGTATAGCCCGGAATAGGTGTATCACCGTACTCAGGAGGTTTAGTACCGCCACCCTCAGAACCGCCACCCTCAGAACCGCCACCCTCAGAGCCACCACCCTCATTTTCAGGGATAGCAAGCCCAATAGGAACCCATGTACCGTAACACTGAGTTTCGTCACCAGTACAAACTACAACGCCTGTAGCATTCCACAGACAGCCCTCATAGTTAGCGTAACGATCTAAAGTTTTGTCGTCTTTCCAGACGTTAGTAAATGAATTTTCTGTATGGGATTTTGCTAAACAACTTTCAACAGTTTCAGCGGAGTGAGAATAGAAAGGAACAACTAAAGGAATTGCGAATAATAATTTTTTCACGTTGAAAATCTCCAAAAAAAAGGCTCCAAAAGGAGCCTTTAATTGTATCGGTTTATCAGCTTGCTTTCGAGGTGAATTTCTTAAACAGCTTGATACCGATAGTTGCGCCGACAATGACAACAACCATCGCCCACGCATAACCGATATATTCGGTCGCTGAGGCTTGCAGGGAGTTAAAGGCCGCTTTTGCGGGATCGTCACCCTCAGCAGCGAAAGACAGCATCGGAACGAGGGTAGCAACGGCTACAGAGGCTTTGAGGACTAAAGACTTTTTCATGAGGAAGTTTCCATTAAACGGGTAAAATACGTAATGCCACTACGAAGGCACCAACCTAAAACGAAAGAGGCAAAAGAATACACTAAAACACTCATCTTTGACCCCCAGCGATTATACCAAGCGCGAAACAAAGTACAACGGAGATTTGTATCATCGCCTGATAAATTGTGTCGAAATCCGCGACCTGCTCCATGTTACTTAGCCGGAACGAGGCGCAGACGGTCAATCATAAGGGAACCGAACTGACCAACTTTGAAAGAGGACAGATGAACGGTGTACAGACCAGGCGCATAGGCTGGCTGACCTTCATCAAGAGTAATCTTGACAAGAACCGGATATTCATTACCCAAATCAACGTAACAAAGCTGCTCATTCAGTGAATAAGGCTTGCCCTGACGAGAAACACCAGAACGAGTAGTAAATTGGGCTTGAGATGGTTTAATTTCAACTTTAATCATTGTGAATTACCTTATGCGATTTTAAGAACTGGCTCATTATACCAGTCAGGACGTTGGGAAGAAAAATCTACGTTAATAAAACGAACTAACGGAACAACATTATTACAGGTAGAAAGATTCATCAGTTGAGATTTAGGAATACCACATTCAACTAATGCAGATACATAACGCCAAAAGGAATTACGAGGCATAGTAAGAGCAACACTATCATAACCCTCGTTTACCAGACGACGATAAAAACCAAAATAGCGAGAGGCTTTTGCAAAAGAAGTTTTGCCAGAGGGGGTAATAGTAAAATGTTTAGACTGGATAGCGTCCAATACTGCGGAATCGTCATAAATATTCATTGAATCCCCCTCAAATGCTTTAAACAGTTCAGAAAACGAGAATGACCATAAATCAAAAATCAGGTCTTTACCCTGACTATTATAGTCAGAAGCAAAGCGGATTGCATCAAAAAGATTAAGAGGAAGCCCGAAAGACTTCAAATATCGCGTTTTAATTCGAGCTTCAAAGCGAACCAGACCGGAAGCAAACTCCAACAGGTCAGGATTAGAGAGTACCTTTAATTGCTCCTTTTGATAAGAGGTCATTTTTGCGGATGGCTTAGAGCTTAATTGCTGAATATAATGCTGTAGCTCAACATGTTTTAAATATGCAACTAAAGTACGGTGTCTGGAAGTTTCATTCCATATAACAGTTGATTCCCAATTCTGCGAACGAGTAGATTTAGTTTGACCATTAGATACATTTCGCAAATGGTCAATAACCTGTTTAGCTATATTTTCATTTGGGGCGCGAGCTGAAAAGGTGGCATCAATTCTACTAATAGTAGTAGCATTAACATCCAATAAATCATACAGGCAAGGCAAAGAATTAGCAAAATTAAGCAATAAAGCCTCAGAGCATAAAGCTAAATCGGTTGTACCAAAAACATTATGACCCTGTAATACTTTTGCGGGAGAAGCCTTTATTTCAACGCAAGGATAAAAATTTTTAGAACCCTCATATATTTTAAATGCAATGCCTGAGTAATGTGTAGGTAAAGATTCAAAAGGGTGAGAAAGGCCGGAGACAGTCAAATCACCATCAATATGATATTCAACCGTTCTAGCTGATAAATTAATGCCGGAGAGGGTAGCTATTTTTGAGAGATCTACAAAGGCTATCAGGTCATTGCCTGAGAGTCTGGAGCAAACAAGAGAATCGATGAACGGTAATCGTAAAACTAGCATGTCAATCATATGTACCCCGGTTGATAATCAGAAAAGCCCCAAAAACAGGAAGATTGTATAAGCAAATATTTAAATTGTAAACGTTAATATTTTGTTAAAATTCGCATTAAATTTTTGTTAAATCAGCTCATTTTTTAACCAATAGGAACGCCATCAAAAATAATTCGCGTCTGGCCTTCCTGTAGCCAGCTTTCATCAACATTAAATGTGAGCGAGTAACAACCCGTCGGATTCTCCGTGGGAACAAACGGCGGATTGACCGTAATGGGATAGGTCACGTTGGTGTAGATGGGCGCATCGTAACCGTGCATCTGCCAGTTTGAGGGGACGACGACAGTATCGGCCTCAGGAAGATCGCACTCCAGCCAGCTTTCCGGCACCGCTTCTGGTGCCGGAAACCAGGCAAAGCGCCATTCGCCATTCAGGCTGCGCAACTGTTGGGAAGGGCGATCGGTGCGGGCC
>JPUP01000079.1 GCA_001321855.1 SAR11 cluster bacterium PRT-SC02 | reverse complement strand
AAAAAGTTTTTAATCACTGGAAATATATTAAGAGAAGAAATAACAAATTTTAAGACCAAAAATATAATTAAAAAGGATAAAAATCTTACATTGTTAATTTTAGGAGGCAGTCAAGCAGCCCAAGTGTTTGGCGAAAAACTCCCAAAAATCTTTTCCGAATGTAAAAAAAACAATATGGACCTAAAAATTATACAGCAATGTACAAGTAATCAGATAGATATTCTTAAAGAATTTTATAAAAATAACAAATTTAATTATGAAATTTTCACATTCACAAAAGATATAATTAAATATTTTGATCAAGTAGATTTAGCTATTTCTCGTTCTGGTTCATCAATGTCAGCAGAATTAATTAACTGCAGGATACCTTTTATTTCTATTCCATTACCTTCGTCAGCAGAAAATCATCAATTATTTAATGCAAAATACTTTGAGTCTCAAGGCTTCAGCTTTTTAGTTGAAGAAAGGAATATTGAAAAAGATTTATTTACATTGATTAAATCCATCCATGAGGATAAATCTTTATTAAATCAAATGAGAGAAGAACAAAAAAAACAGTCTGACAAAAAAGTTTTTGAATTAATAGATAAAGAAATTACTAAAAGTTTAAATGAAAAAAATTGATTTAGGAAAAAAAGAAACTATACATTTTATAGGTATTGGCGGGATAGGAATGAGCGGTTTGGCTCAAATAATGAAAATAATGGGTTTTAAAATACAAGGGAGTGATTTAAATAAGAATACAAATACAGAAAATTGTAAAAAACTAGGTGTGAAAATTTATCAAGGCCACCAAAAAAAAAATTTATCTAAATCAACAATTGTCGTTAAATCTAGTGCAATTAAAAGTAACAATCCAGAAATCCAAGAAGCAAAAAAAAGAAAGCTCCCCATATATGATCGGGCAAGTATGCTAGCAAATATTATTTCTTTAAAAAAAAATATTATAATTACAGGATCACACGGAAAAACCACTACAACTTCTCTGGTAGCTAAAATTCTCTCTTATTCAAAATTAGATCCGACAATAATAAATGGCGGAGTTATAAATTCTATAAAAAATAATGCTAGATTTGGAAAAGGAGACTGGGCTGTTATTGAGGCAGATGAGTCAGATGGAAGCTTCTTAAAACTCCCAATTAATTATTCAATCGTTACTAATTTAGACTATGAACATCTAGATTTTTACAAAAACTTTAGAAACTTAGAAAAAGCATTTGAGCATTTTGTAAGAAAAACTCCGCCAATTGGAAAGGCAATTATCTGCGCAGATGACAAAAATCTAATTAATATTATAAAAAAAATCAAAACTAAGAATTATTTAACTTATGGGTTCTCAAAAAAAGCTAACTATCAAGTAATAAAAGTATTATATAAACAACAAAATTCAAGATTTGATATTCGTTTTCGAAATGAAAATGGAAAATTAATTACAGAGAGAAATATTGTTATTAAACTTTTAGGAAAACATAATATTCTTAATGCATTAGCAGCTATTAGCGTGTGCCTTAATCTTGGTCTAAAATTTAAAAATATAAAAAATGCATTATTGAATTACTCAGGAGTTGAGAGAAGAATGACAAAATTATTTTCAAAAGGTCACAACGAATTTTACGATGATTATGCTCATCATCCGACAGAGATAAAATCAATTTTAGATGGTGTTAAAGCAGTTTCAAAGAAAAGAAAAATTATATCAATTTTCCAACCACATAGATATTCAAGAGTTAAAAATTTAAAATTAAAATTTGCAAATTCTTTTTTAAATTCAGATGTAGTTGTATTATGCCCTATCTATGCAGCTGGTGAAAAAAAAGATAAATCATATGATCAGTATAATTTTTCTAAACTAATATCCAAATATTCAAAAACACAAGTAGTAAATATCTCCGAGGAAAATGATTTGACTAAATTTTTAAAGAAAAATTTAATTAATGATGAAATAATTATTGGTATGGGTGCTGGCACAATATCTAAATGGATGAAAGGTTTAAAGCAAAAATTATGAAATCAAATTTTCAAGAATTAATTGAAAAATATAAATATGATATTAAATTTGATGAAATTATGTCAAAGTACAGTTGGTTTAACTTAGGCGGACCTGCTGAAACTTTTTATAAACCTAAGGATAAAAATGAATTGATAAAATTTTTAAAATTTACAAAAAATTTTAAAAATAAAATCAATATAATCGGTGCTGGATCTAACACTTTAATACGAGATGGTGGCATAAAGGATGTTACAATAAAACTTAGCAACAATTTTTCATACCTGAGGTTGTTGGAGGATAACATAATTGAGGCCGGCGCTTCCACTTTAGATAAAAAACTCTCAAATTTCGCTACTGAAAATTCCTTAAGTGGTTTTGAATTTTTGTCATGTATACCTGGATCAATAGGTGGAGCAATAGTAATGAATTGTGGTTGTTACAATGAAGACATCTCTAAAATTTTTGTTTCTTGTAAAGCAATTGACTACGACGGAAAAGAGATTGAAATTGACAAAAAAGATATTGAATTTTTTTATAGAGGTACGAGTCTAAAGAGAGAATTAATAATAGTTTCTGCAAAATTTAAAGGCACAATTTCAAAAAAGGAAAAAGTTTTAGAAAAGCAACTTAATCTAATTAAAAAAAAACAAAACTCGCAACCTAAAAACGTAAAAACTTGCGGAAGCACTTTTAAAAATACAAAAGATTATAAAGCTTGGGAATTAATACAAAAATCTAATTGTGAAAATTTTTTTGTTGGGGGAGCAAAAATTTCACCAAAACACGCAAATTTTTTTTTAAATGATGGAAAGGCGTCATCTTCTGACGTAGAAAAATTGTTAGAAAAAGTTCAAGCTAAAGTTTTGGAAAAGACAGGTGTATCATTAGATTTGGAGCTGAAAATCATTGGAGACAAACATACGTGATGAAAAAAAAAAAAATTCTTGTTGTAATGGGAGGAAAATCAAAGGAAAGGCAAATCAGTCTTAGTTCTGGAAAGCAATGCCTTAAGGCAATAAAAAAACTGGGTTATCAAACATCAATTTTTGACCCAAAAAAAAAAGAATATAATAAAAAAAATATAAAAAACCCTGATATAATTTTTAATGCACTTCACGGAGCGGAGGGTGAAGATGGGATAGCTCAAAGTTACTTTGAATATCTAAAGATTCCCTATACACATTCTGGTGTTATTTCTTCAATGCTTGCAATGAACAAACATTTATCAAAAAAAATATTTACAAAAAACAATATTAAAACCCCAAACTATTTAAAGGTGACTAAAAAAAATTTTTCAAATAATAAAGTCTTTTTTCAACTTAAAAAAAATAAAATAAAATTTCCAGTTGTTATAAAGCCTATTTCTGAGGGATCTAGTATTGGTGTAAAGATTTCTGAGAATAAAAAAGATTTTTTAAAGAATATCAAAAGATTATTTCATAAATATAATGAGCTATTGATAGAAACATTTATAGGTGGAAAAGAAATTCAAGTAGCAGTTTTAAACGACAAAGCTTTAGGAGCTATTGAGTTGAGGCCTAAAAGAAAATTTTATGATTATAAAGCAAAATATACTAAATCTGCCAAAACTGATCATATAATGCCGGCTGATTTAGACAAAAAAAAATATAATGAAGTTTTAAAAATAAGTGAGAAAGCTCATAAATTATTAAATTGTAGAGGAGTATCTAGATCAGATTTTAAATATTATAAAAATCATTTTTATATATTGGAATTGAATACACAGCCAGGAATGACAAATTTATCTTTAGTTCCGGAGATTGCTGCATATAAAGGGATTAATTTCGAAAATTTGGTAGATAAAATTATTAAAGACTCATCAATTAATAAATGAGAAAAAAATTTTCAATTTTCTTTATAATTTTAACCTTTTTTTTTATTTCCTCGTATAATCCAAGATCAAGCAAAAATATATTTATTAACTTATTTAAAATTAAAAATATTGAAATTAAAAATAATAAAATTTTGTCTAAAAATGATATTCTTAATGAAATAAAACCAATTTTCGGAAGAAGTCTTTTTTTTTTTAACTCTGATGAATTATTTGATCTCATATCCAAAGTTGATTTTGTTGACTCTGCTGAAATAAAAAAGATCTATCCCTCAACTTTAAAAATTCCAAAAAAAAAACCTGAGCATATTTTAAAGGGTAAAAATTTAAAAATCGGA
>JPUP01000078.1 GCA_001321855.1 SAR11 cluster bacterium PRT-SC02 | reverse complement strand
GGCTATGGCTGGTTTTGATAAAATAGATTCAACATCTAGAGAAAAGGTAAAAGAAAATTATTCAAAAAATTTGAAAACAGATATTCAAGGTCTGAAAATTGGTATACCTAAGGAATATAGAGTTGAAAATATGCCAAAAGAAATTGACGAATTATGGAACAAGGGAAAAAGTATTTTAAAAGACTTAGGTGCTGAAATAATTGCTATCTCACTCCCTCATACAAAGTATGCACTGCCAACATATTATATAGTTGCACCAGCTGAAGCTTCTTCAAATTTGGCTAGATATGATGGAGTCAAGTATGGTTTTAGATCATCAAAAGGAAATGACTTAATTGAAATGTATGAGAATACAAGATCTGAAGGATTTGGAGACGAGGTAAAGAGAAGAATCTTAATTGGGACTTATGTTTTGTCATCAGGGTATTATGATGCTTACTATCTTAAAGCTCAAAAAGTTAGACAGCTTATTAAAAAAGATTTTGATGAAAATTTTGGTAAGGTAGATGCTATTTTGACACCCTCAACACCAAGTTCTGCATTTAAAATTGGTGAAAAGACTAATGACCCTATTTCTATGTATCTCAACGATATATTTACAGTACCAGTAAATTTAGCTGGTTTACCTGCAATATCCGTGCCCGCAGGTTTAGACAAAAAGGGCTATCCACTAGGATTACAGTTAATTGGAAAGACTTTAGACGAGCAGAATATATTGAATCTAGCTTATGTCTTTGAAAAAAATTGTAATTTTAAAAATGAAATAAAAAATTGGTGGTCATGAGCAAAGATATATTTGATTATTTTATAAAAGGAGAGAAAAACAAGTATGAGGTAATAATTGGCTTGGAAGTTCATGCTCAAGTATCCTCAAATTCAAAACTTTTCTCTGGTTCTGCAACTAAATTTGGAGCTGAACCTAATAGCCAAGTAAGTCTTATAGACTCTGCTTTTCCTGGTATGCTTCCAGTTATAAATAAAGAGTGCATAAACCAAGCCATTAGGACTGGTTTAGGATTAAATGCTAAGATTAATAATAATTCTGTGTTTGATAGAAAAAACTATTTTTATGCAGACCTTCCTCAAGGTTATCAAATCTCACAGTATAAAAATCCTATCGTTGGTGAAGGTAAAGTTTTATTAGATATGCCGTATGGTTCAAAAGAGATTGGTATTGAAAGACTTCATCTAGAGCAAGACGCAGGTAAAAGTATTCACGATATGGATCCATCAAGTACTTATGTTGATTTAAATCGTTCTGGAATTGCTCTAATGGAAATTGTAAGTAAACCAGATCTTCGATCTCCAGAGGAAGTTAATGCTTACATAAAAAAACTTAGAACCATAATGAGGTATCTAGGAACGTGTGACGGCAATATGCAAGAGGGATCATTAAGGGCTGATGTAAACGTATCAGTAAGAGAAGTAGGAGAAAAAAAGTTTGGAACAAGATGTGAGATAAAAAACGTAAATTCAATAAAATTTATGCAAATGGCAATAGATTACGAAGCTAAAAGGCAAGTTGAGTTATTAGATGAGGGAAAAAAAATTGAGCAAGAAACTAGACTTTTTGATACAAAAAAAAATGAGACTAGATCAATGAGATCAAAAGAAGATGCCCATGATTATAGGTATTTCCCAGATCCTGATCTTTTGCCTCTCAAAATTGAACAAAAGTTAATAGATGATTTAAAAAAATCTTTACCAGAGTTACCTGATAATAAAAAAGAAAGATTTATGAAAGATTACGGACTTACCTCATATGAGGCGAATGTACTAGTTTCTGAAAAGGAAATTTCAAATTATTATGAAGAGGTTGCAAAATTATCTGATAAAAAACTAGCAGCCACATGGATGATGGGAGATTTATTTGCAATGCTGAATGACAAAGGACTTAATATATCTAAATCACCTATTTCTGCTAAAAATTTTGCTGAATTGATTCAATCTATAAAATCAGGAGAAATTTCTGGCAGAATAGCAAAAGAAGTTTTTGAGTTAATGGTAGAGAGTGGAGATAATCCTAAAAAAATTATCAAGTCAAAAGGCATGAAACAACAAAGTGATCCCAAAGAATTAGAAAAAATTATTAATGAAATATTAACTAAGAACAAAGATAAAGTTGAACAGTATAAGTCCGGTAAAGAAAAATTATTTGGTTTTTTTGTTGGTCTAGTTATGAAACAATCGGGAGGAAAAGCCAATCCGAAATTAACAAACGAAATCTTAAAAAAACTTTTAAAAGGCTAATTATGCCTAAAAAATTAGATTTAACTGATAATCTTGAAAAATATATTATTGATCACTCAGAAAAATTATCTAACGTTCAGAAAGAAATAATTCAGCATAATATAAGTTTAGGAGAACAACAAAGATTACAAATATCTATATCACAAGCTCAATTTCTACAAACATTAATAAAAGTTTCAAATGTAAAAAAAATTTTAGAGATTGGTAGTTTTACTGGATTTAGTGCTTTATCTATGGCCATGGCACTTCCCGTTGATGGAACTTTAATTAGTTTAGATAAAAATCCTGAATTAAGCAACAAGGCTAAATACTTTTACGACAAAGCTAAAGAAAAAAGGATTAAACAAATTATCAAACCAGCTTTAGAGAGTTTGAAAGAATTAAAAGATACAAAAAATTTATTTGATTTAGTTTTTATTGACGCTGATAAAGAAAACTACCTAAATTATTATGAATCTTGTATGGATTTGATAGATAAAAAAGGTCTTATAGTTATTGATAATGTATTATGGCATGGCGAAGTTGCCGACGATGCAAATAATGATAAATTTACAAATATTATAAGGGATTTTAATAATCATGTTAAAAAAGATAAAAGGATTATAAAGAATATAATTCCTATTGGTGATGGGTTAACTATTTGTATTAAAAAATAATGTTCACTATTTCTGGATTCTACAAGTTTAAAAAGATTAATTTCTTAAAAAAATACAAAACTTATTTTGAAAACAAAATATCAAATACCAGTATTAAAGGATCAATTATAATCTCGCCAGAAGGTATTAACGGATCTCTTGCAGGGAATAGTAAAGATATTTCTAAAATTTTAAAATTACTAAAAAAAAAATTTAAATTCACAAAATTTGATAGTAGCAATATTTCTACTAGTCGTTTTCAACCATTTCATAAAGCAAAAATAAAAGTCAAAAAAGAAGTTGTACCACTTGGGTTAAAAATTAAGAGTGAAAGCAAAAGACATAATAGGTATTTGTCTGGAAAATCTTGGAACAAACTGATTACAAAAAAAGAAACTCTTGTGATCGATGTAAGAAAATCCTTTGAATATAGTGTTGGTACTTTTAAAAATGCAATGAATCCAAATATACAAAATTTTCGAGATTTTCCTAAATTTTTAAGTAAAGTTGAAAAGACCAAACCTGTTGCTATGTTCTGCACTGGAGGTATTAGATGTGAAAAGGCATCAATTTTTTTAAAAAAAAGGGGTTTCAAAAACGTGTTTCAATTAAAAGGTGGAATAATTAATTATCTCAACAAAACTAAAAAAAAAGATAGTTTATGGAAAGGTGAATGTTTTGTTTTTGATAATAGAGTTTCTCTAAAGCATAAATTAAAACAGGGAACTTTTTCAATTTGTGGAGGTTGTCGGAAACCTTTATCATTGAAAGATAAGAAATCAGTAAAATATGAAGAGGGTGTTTCTTGCGAAAGGTGTTATGACACACTATCAAGATTACAAAAATCAAGATTTCGAATGAGACAAAATCAAATTAATCTTGCCAAAAAAGCGGGAAAGAAGCATAAGTTTCAAAAGGAATATTAAATATGGATTTAACAAAAGGTTCAATTTGGCAACTTTTAAGAAAAGTAACTATACCTGCTAGTACTGGATCCCTTTTTCAAACTTTTTATAATTTAGTTGATACTTATTTTGCTGGAAGAATTTCTCCAGAAGCATTAGCAGCAATAGCAAAATCGTGGCCAATTTATTTTATAGCAATAGCTGTAGCTGTTGGTATTGGAGCTGGTACCACAGCTTTAATAAGTAACTCTATAGGAGCTAAAGAAGATAAAAAAGCTTCTATGTACGTTGCCCAGTCAATAGTTCTAGCAATAGTTATCTCGATTTTTGTAACTTTATTTGGTTTAAATTTATCCGATGAACTTTTAAGAATTATGGGTTCCACTGAAGAAAGTATAATTTTAACACGTGAATACTTAGATATAATATTTTTTGGCGCTATAATTGTATTAGTACAGCTATCTTTAAATGGAACTTTGAATGCACAGGGTGATACAAAAAGTTATAGAAACGTATTAATATTTACCTTTTTCTTAAATATTTTTCTTAACCCTTTATTTATTTTTGGTTATGGATTTATACCGGCATTTGGTATAGCTGGTTTAGCAATAGCAACTCTAGTATCCCAGTGTATAGGTTTAATATATCTAGCCAACAAAGTTTATTGCTGTAAATTAAAAAAGTACTTGTACCTAGAATGCTTTAAACCAAAGTTTGATTACATCAGTACACTTTTTAAACAGTCAGTTCCAATAATGTTTACTATGTTAATGATAATGTTTGGAGTATTTAATATTTTCTATTTTGTTGGTCAATTTGGGGAACTAGCAACAGCAGGTTATGGTACAGCGGTTAGAATAGAACAAGTTTTATTACTACCTGTTATAGGTTTAAACACTGCCGTTTTATCAATAGCTGGTCAAAATTATGGAGCAAAAATGCATTTCAGAGTAAAAGAAGTTTATGGAAAAGCATTAATGTTTGGCTCTGGGTTTATGGTTTTAGCAGGTATTTTTGTTTATTTAACATCTGAAATTATAATTTCTTTTTTTACAAATGACCTTGAGGTCATTCAAAGAGGGGCGCTTTACTTACAAGTTGCCGCTCTTATTGGGCCCGTTTATCCTGTATTTTTCATTACTTCTGCTTTATTCCAAGCGCTTAAAAGACCTATTTATAGTTTATATATGACGATACTTAGACTTACGTTAATACCATTTATGTCTCTCTGGTATGTAATTAATATAAGAAATGGTGAGTACCAAGATATTTTCTACACAATCTTAGCAACAAATTGGATGATGGGTTTAGTCGTATTAACTTTTGTTCCATTTTTTTTGAAGAAGGTATTTAGAGTTTCGTTTAAAAAGTTATTTGTATTTTAGTCTATTCTCTAATTTTCTCACAAAGTAAGAGACTACTAATATTAACACTAAGTATTCTAGGATTAAAAAAGTATATATTTCTAATGGTCTGTAGGTAGTTGTCACAAGTTCATTCGCCTTTCTTGTTAAATCTCCTATCCCTATAATCGATACTAGAGAGGACATTTTTAAAACGTAGACAAATTGATTTCCCATCGCAGGTAACACAACTTTAATTGCTTGTGGCAAGATTACTAATCTCATTTTTTTCCAGAAAGTCATTCCAAGTGACTCAGATACTTCATGCTGTCCTTTAGAAATAGAATTTATACCAGCTCTAAAAATTTCTGCTTGAAATGCACTTTCGCTAATAGTTAAAGCTATTATACCCGATACAAATGGTGAGAAACTTATTCCTAACATAATTGGAAGACCGTAATATATCCAAAGAATTAAAACTAATAAGGGAACTGCTCTGATGATTTCAACATAAGTTATATTAAAATAACTCAAAAATTTATTATTAGATAGTGACGGAAGGGCAACAATCAATCCTATAATCATAGCCAGAACTATAGATACTACTGAAATATAAATAGTCGTTGTGATACCGCTAATTAAAAACTTAAGATTTGTTAGACCTTCTATATTATCAGGACTTAATATATACCAACCCCATTCATAGTTAGAACCACATCCCTGAAGTAAAAATAATATAGAGATTAATTTTAAAAATTTCACTACTTGACTATATTTGTTAATGAAAGGTATTGAAACTTAAATTATAAGCTTTTTAAATTATACTTAGATAGTAATCTCTTAAAAAAACCTGATGCTTGTTTCTTTTTAATCCAATTACTCACATAATCATTCCAGATTTTGTCTCCTTTTGGAACCATCATTGCTAAAAAAGCTGGGTTTTTTCCCCCATCAGGAACTATAGCTAATTGAGGATATTTTATAACTAACTTGTTTGCCTCAGTTGAACTTGTAATGTTTCCATCCGCTCTTCCTGCAAGAACTTCTTGGAAATCTCTAGCTGGCGCTTCAACAGATTGTAGTTTTGATCTTGGAAAAAATTCTTTCGCTTTTTCTTCTTGAGATGTTCCTAAGGTTGTTGCAATTTTTACGTTGCTATTGTTTAAAGACTCCCAAGTAGGAAATTTTTTTAAATTCTTTTTTAAAACAATCGGTACTGTTGCATATTTGTAATATGTAGCAGTAAATCCTGCCACTTCTGCTCTTTTGGGAGTTTTAGTTACACTAGTTGAAATATCATATCTGTCAGCAGTTATTCCTGCTACAATTGTTTTCCATTCAGCTGGCACAAATTTTACTTTCACCCCGAGATCTTTTGCTAGTTCTCTCATTACATCTATATCAAAACCTTTGTATTTATTAGTTGCAGGATCTTTCATTGACATAGGATCCCAATCACCAGTAGTTCCTACACGTAATTCACCGCTTTTTTTAATTGCTTTTAGTTTTGAATTTCCGTGGCCATCAGCGAAACTTGCTGTTGTTATTAAACACAGTACAAATGCTACGAGTAATTTTCTCATTTTGTCTTTTTATTACAATTTTGTTTTTTTATCTTTGTGCATTTTGACCCAATTAATGTCTTGACCTTTGAGAACTTTATAATGTATAAAAGAACAAAATAAGAACATTTATGGATATTAAAATACCCTTTTATATACACAAAGTAGGAGCTGGTTTTCCGTCACCTGCCACAGACTATATCGAAGATGATGTAGATTTGAACGATCACTTAATAAAAAATTCACCCGCAACATTTATAATTAGAGTTCAAGGAAAATCTATGAACAATGTGGGAATATACGACGGTGATTTGTTAATAGTAGATAGGAGCATCAATCCTAAAAACTTTTCAACAGTAATTGCCAATGTTAATGATGAACTCGTAGTCAAAACCATCTTGAAAGAAAAAGGAAAAACATTCTTAACATCTGGTTTGGATAAATCGTCAGAAAAAATATATCTAGCAAATGATCAAGAAATAATTATTTGGGGAGTTGTAACTTATGTCATCCATCAAGTACACCACTAAAAAAAATATAATAGCCCTCATAGATTGCAACTCATTCTATGTTTCCTGCGAAAGGCTTTTTAAACCAAAAATACAAAAGAGAGCTGTAGTTGTTTTGTCGAATAACGATGGTTGCGTAATATCTAGATCACAAGAGGCAAAAGATATGGGTATAAAAATGGGCGAACCTTATTTTAAAGTAAAAAAATTAATAACTAGAAACAAAATAGAAGTCTATTCTTCAAACTATGCATTATACGGAGACATCTCTAGAAGAGTAATGAAGGTATTAAAAACCTTTTCACCTAAAGTTGAAATATATTCTATCGATGAAGCTTTTATAGACCTATCTTTTATGGATCACGAAGGAATAGAAGAATATGGCAGACAAATTAGATCAAGAATACTTAGATGGACAGGTATACCAACAAGTGTAGGTATAGCCTCTACTAAAACCTTAAGCAAGGTGGCAAACCACATAGCAAAAAAAGAAAAAACAGGAGTTGTATATTTAAAAAAAGATATAGATGAAAAACTAAAAAAATTTCCTATTGAAAAAGTTTGGGGAGTTGGAAAGCAGTTATCTAAGTTTTATTATAAGAATAATATTCGTAATGCCTATGACTTAAAAAATGTTTCAAACACCTGGGTAAAAAAGGGGACAAATGTTTTAGGCGCTAAAACAGCAATGGAGTTAAGAGGAATACCTTGTATTAATCTACAAATGGAGCAAGAAAAGAGAAAAAATTGCTGTGTTTCAAGATCATTCGGACGAAAAGTAAAAAATATAGAAGAATTAGAAGAGTCAGTTGTCACACATTGTTTAAATGCAGCAGAAAAAATCAGAGCAGACGATCAATTAGCAAAAACAATAACTGTATTTATCAGAACTAGTCCATTTGATAAGAACAAAAAGTATTATTCAAATTCAAAAACAATAGATTTGGCAATTCCTTCTAGTAACAGCATCGAGTTAATAAAGAACGCAGTTAAGGCTTTAAACGATATATATAAATATGGATATTCATATCAAAAAGCAGGAATAATATTATCAAATTTAAAAGACGCAAAACAAAATGATCGTAATCTCCTTACACCTTTATTAGAGAATAAATCAAAAAAATTAATGAAAGCTATAGATTACACAAATTCAAAATATGGAAGATATGCAATTAGTATTGCTCATGCAGGTTTAAGCAAAGGTTGGAAAATGAGAAGAGAACATTCATCTAGAATAGATACAGCATCATTTGACTCACTTCCAATAATAGGTGTATGATAAGTAAACGGGGTGTCTAAAAGACTGAGATCATACCCGAAGAACCTGACCGGTAATTCAGTAAGGGAAAAATGGAAAAAGTACATTTATCTTCAAATTCTTCATTGGCAGTAATTTTATTAATGGGTCTAATTTTCATAGTTTTAGGTCATTTTAATAGAAAAAAAAAATTGGATAATTCATATTATATTGTAGGCGATAGAAATGAAAATACATTTGCTTTAACATCAAGTATTTCAGCGTCCGCTTTAGGAGCCTGGATTTTATTTGGACCCGCCTCAGCAGCCACATGGGGAGGAATAGGCGCAGTAACCGGTTATGCATTGGGAACTGCAGCACCAATGTTATTTTTATATAATTTTGGACCTAAAATTAGAAAAGAATTGCCAAAGGGACTTTCTTTAACTGAATTTATAGACAAACGGTTTGGTAAAATAGTTTTGAAAATATGCTTATTTTTAATAATATTTTATTTAACAATATTTCTAATAGCAGAAGTTACAGCTATATCTTCTTTACTTAAATATATATCAAACACCTCTTTATGGAAAACATCAGCTTTAACATTGTTAATTTGTTTAACTTATATATTGAAAGGTGGATTTAAATTATCAATTGAAACTGATAAGTATCAATTTATCTTTTTATCTATTATTATTATCTTATCTATTTATTTTATTTTAGGTAACCTTGGATCATCTAGTTGGGATTTAATTAAAAATAAATCTTCTAATTTAATCGATAAAGACTATATACCAAACTATACTGCATTCTTAACATTTTTTATTGCTGTTGCAGCAACTAATTTATTTCACCAAGGAAATTGGCAGCGAGTTTTTTCAGCTAAAAATAATAATATATTAAAAACAAGTTTAATTTATTCTTCTATAATAACTTTTACTATTGTTTTTTGGTTTGGTTACTCAGGCCTAATATCAATTTCAATAAATTCTGAAATTGTCCCTGACCTAGCATTTTTTGAAATAATGCTTAAAAATCAAAACTTAGTAATTGTGCTGGCAATTTTAATTTTAGCAATATCATTAACGCTAAGCACTATTGATACTCTTATAAATGCTATATCCAGTGTTTTCATAATAAATGGCAGGGACCTGAATAAAAACATTAATAAAAACAATATTAAAAGAAAATCAAATTATATAATTATTATTATTTGTCTTATAACTTTTATTATTTCCTCTAAAGGGCTCAGTATTTTATACCTTTTTCTTCTTGCTGACTTATTTTGTTGTGCAGCAGTAATAACAATATTTTATGGATTTTTTAACAAATCGATTAATACAAAAATAGCTACAGTCTCTATAATTTCAGGACTAATATCAGGTATACTTTTTTTTCCTAATCAAAATTTTCAAAGTAGTATTTTAATTGGAAATATAATTTCAGAAAATTATATTAACAATTTTATCTTATCAAATTTACTTTTTATTTCATTTATGGCAGCAATTTTAATTCCAATATTAATTCTCTTTATTTACTTTTTGCGTAATTCATTTAAATAAATTATTACTGAAATCCAAATCAAAACGAACCCAACAAGTTTATCAAAAACTAAAGGTTCATTAAAGTACATTAAACCCAAAATAAATTGCGCAGTAGGTGTTAAAAAAAATATCATACTGGCTGGTCCTATTCCAACTATATTAAAACCTATAGTGTACAAAAATAAAGGTACTAAAGTCATAAATCCAGCCCAAAATAAATAAAAAGATAGTAATGGCTCTTTCACAGAAAAAACATTTAGATTATTTTTCATTAAATAAATGAATAGAAGTATTGCAATCGGAGATATTAATAATGTTTCAATAAGTAAACCAATATCAGATGAAATCTTAATTTTTTTTCTAATTAGCCCATATAGGCTGAAGGTAATTGCAACTATCATTCCAATCCAAGGAATTTCATTAAGTTTAATAAGCAGATAAATTAGTGAAATACCCACCAAAATGACAGCAATTATTTTATATTTATTTAGTTTTTCATTAAGAAATAATGCCCCAAGAAATACACTTAACAAAGGAAAAATATAATAACCTAAACTTGCATCTAATAATTTTTCAGTGCTTACTGCATACAACCAAGTAAACCAATTTATTGTAACTAAAAGACCACTTACAAATAGTATAATCATATTGTAGGGTTTTTTTATAATTGTAAAAAATTCATCCCATTTAGAATAGTAAAAAGTAATCAAAATAAGTAAAAATGCTGTCCAAATAGTTCTATGTATTGTTAATTCCAATGGTGAGGCAAATGATACGAATTTAAAATAAATAACACCTATTATTCCCCACCATAAAGACGCGGAAATAGTAGATATGACTCCTTTTAATTGATGCTGCTCCATTGATTAAATCTGATGCAATATAGATAAAATTTTTATATAAATATACTAATTTGGTGAGATGGGTGAGTTGGTTTAAACCATCGGTTTGCTAAACCGACGTACGGTTGAAAAGCCGTACCGAGGGTTCGAATCCCTCTCTCACCGCCAGTTTATTTATAAAATCCACTTATTTTTTCAGGTTGTTGACTTATCATAAATCTATAAACATTAATATTTTCAATGACTCTTTGAACATAGTTCCTAGTTTCTTTAAATCTTATTAACTCTATCCAATCAATATAGCTTAGCTCGTTCTTTGATGGATCACCGTTTATTCTCCTCCAAGTTTTTACTCTATTTGGCCCGGCGTTATATGCTGCAATAGCAAACGGAAAAACGTTATTATAATCACTTAATAAAGAATTGAAATAATATGATCCCAATTTAATATTATACTCTGGGTCCCTAGTTAATCCGCTTATGCTGTAAGGGAGTTTTGCTTGCTTAGCAACAATTTTTGCGGTGTATTTCATAAGTTGCATCATTCCCCTTGCACCTACATAACTATTTGCTCTTCTATCAAATTCACTTTCTTGTCTAATTATAGCTAATATCATTTCGGGAGGAGGCATGATTTTATTATTTATTTTTCTCGGAGTCGTAATTATTGGATAATTATATTTTAAATAAAATCTCTTCTCGTAAGAGGCTTTTTTAGAAATTTGAATTGCGTAATCATATCTTTCAATATCTGTAGCCAATTTTGCTGCAAGAATTTCACTACCATTCTCTATATCTAAATCAGCTAAATGTTTTATGATTGATTTTGAATATTTAGTTTCATCTAATTCTTTAAGAATTTTTACAATTCTTATAAGCCTATTTTTATTAAATTTTTTTTCATATTCACTGGAAAATTTACTTTCATCTATTAATGTCATTTTGTTTTGAGAATTTAGTTCTTTCAATGCAAGTTGACCATAATAAGTTGTTAAAAACTTTGAACCTTCTGAAAAATATTTTTCAGAATTCTTTTTATCACCCAATGCCTGATATGATTTACCTAACCAATATGCGCCTCTTGCAACACTTATTGGGTAACTCACGTTATCATAAAAATTAAGAAAATGATCGATGGCATATTCTTGAGACTTTAAAAACGCATGTGCTATCCAACCAGAGAGCCATTCAGCATCGGCAAATTCAGGACCTGAAGATAGACCATGCTCGCTAGCTACCTTGTATGCTGTTTTATATCTTTTTTTATAAATTAAACTTCTTACAATACTTTCTCTTTGAGTCCACCAAAGATCGGCTCTTATTAATTCTTCCTCCGATTTATTTGAATTGTCATATAAAATTTGCAATGAAGACTCTAGTCTACCTCGTCTATTTCTCCATTTAAGTCTATCATATTGCAAACCTATATCTTTCTTAAATCTTGTTGGCACTTTGGCAATAGCATTGTCAACACCATAAGAATTACTCATTAATATTTGTCTAGCGTTATAAAGCGCTTTATGATCTTTTGGTAAATATTTTAACATTCTTTTTAAATCCCAATATTTTTTTTCCCACGCTAAATGATCAGCTCTTTTAATGTGATCTTCTGACGTTAAAATCGATTTAAATTTATTTCTAAAATATCTTAATTCGCTTTTACTTAAGTCTGCGTTAATCCAACCATCTTTTATTAAGACAGATATTTCCGAGTTATTATTTTTTTTCATCATTGCCTCTGCAAGTTTTAATTTCCCAGTACCGCTTACAGGAGGATATTTTTCAAACCAATTAGTAACATTATTTGGTGTTGTATTTTTTAAATAAATTTTTTTCTCAGCTAAATACCGAAGTCGTCCTATTCTAGGATAATCTGGGTTTCTATCTATAAATATTTGATAATCATTGAATGTTGCGTTATTTCCAACTTTAATCAAATATAGGTACCTAATAAAATTTTTAAATTCTTTATCTTTAATTTTAGTTGAAGTTTGATATCCTGTTATCCATTTCCTTGCTTTAAATTGTTCAAAAACTAACTTTGCTCTATCAAAATCTTTTTGGTTTAAATATTTTGATCTTTTAGCAGAAGAAACTACTTTATAAGATTTGGGTTTTTTTTTAGGAACCAAAAAAGAGCTTATTTGTTTGGTTTTGAGCTGTTTTTTTATTACATTATCTTTAAATATTGTTTTCTCTTTTTCTTTTGCAACCTTTTCAATAGTCGTTTTCTTCTCAAATATTTCTGGTTTTTTTGACGGTGTTATAATCTCGGTATTTTTTTTAATATTATCAATTTTTTTAAATACCGAAGGTTTATTTTTTGGTAATAAAAATCGAGTTTCTTCAGAGCTTATCTCAAAATTTATTATTAAACTTAATAATATAACTAGACTAATTAATCTTTTAAGCATAAATTAAACTATAAATATTCTTATATTAACTTATGTTCAAAGGTTCAATCGTAGCATTAATAACTCCATTTAAAGATGATCAATTAGATGAAGGTAATTATGTAGATTTAATTCAACATCACATACAAAATGGGACGAATGGCATAGTCCCAGCTGGAACGACCGGTGAATCACCAACTTTATCTCATAATGAACATAAGAAAGTTATAGAGATAGCTGTGAAAGAGTGTAAGGGCAAAATACCTGTTATAGCTGGCACAGGTTCAAACTCTACAGAAGAAGCCATAGAGTTATCCAAGTACGCAGAAAAATCTAAAGCCAACGGATTACTTATTGTAACTCCATATTATAATAAACCCACACAAGAAGGTCTTTACCAACATTACAAAAAAATTAATGACAATGTAGGTATACCAATCATCATTTATAATATTCCTTCAAGATCTGTTATAGATATGTCAGTTGAAACTATGAGTAAGTTGTTTGAATTAAAAAATATCATAGGGGTCAAAGACGCAACAGGTAATTTAGAACGTGTTGATCAGTCAATTAAATTTATGGGAAAAGAGTTTTTGCAATTAACTGGCGAGGATCATAATGCTTTAGAGTTTAATAAAAGAGGTGGTTCTGGTTGTATTAGTGTAACAGCAAATGTAGCTGCAAAAATGTGCGCGGAGTTTCAATCTTGTTCTCTTAATTTAAATAACAACAAAAACTTAACTAGAGCAAATGAAATAAATAAATTATTATCACCACTTCATAAAGCATTATTCATTGAGAGCAATCCTTCTCCCGTCAAATATGCTGCATCTTTATTAAAATTATCTCCACCCACTGTTAGACTGCCCTTAGTTGAGGTTATGGAAAGTACTAAGAAAGAAGTTCAAAAAGCACTTGAAGTCGCGAAACTGCTTTGATGATTAAAAATAGATCTCTTGGTCAAAAAATTATTTGTCTTAACAGAAAAGCAAGTTTTAATTATTTTTTTAAAGAATTAATTGAAGCTGGAATTTGCTTGAAAGGTTCTGAAGTAAAATCATTAAGAGATGGGAAAGCAAATATTTCCGAGTCTTTTGCTCTAGATAAAAATGGAGAAATATTCTTAATCAATTCTCATATCCCTTTATATAAACAATCGTCATACAACAACCATGATCCGAGAGGAGATAGGAAATTATTATTAAAAAAAAAAGAGATTAATAAATTAATAGGCAGGATAAATCAAGATGGATTAACATTAGTGCCAACCAAACTTTATTTTTTAAAAGGTAAAGCAAAAATTCAAATTGCTGTGGCTAAAGGAAAAAAACTTTATGATAAGAGACAAGTAAAAAAGAAGAGAGACTGGCATAGAGAAAAAGCCAAGATTTTTAGAGATAGACAAAAATGATTTATTTGAATATTGGTTCAAACTTAGACTCAAGATTAGGGAAAAGAATCGACAATATAAAATATGCAATTCAATCAATAAAAAAATATGGGATAATTATTCTTAAAACATCATCTATTTATGAAACACCCTCATATCCAAACTCAGTTTTTCCAAAATTTCTAAATATAGGTATTAAAGTTAAGAGCAAATTAACGCCTGAGAATTTATTAAACAGGATAAAGTATATTGAAAAAAGAATAGGTAGAGTTAAAAAAGTTACGAATTTTCCCAGGGTATGTGATATTGATATAATTGATTTTAAAGGAATAGTAAAAAATACTAAGCAAATTAACATACCCCATCCTAGATTACATATAAGAAATTTTGTCCTTTTTCCAATGAGAGATCTTAATCCTGAATGGAGACACCCAATAACTAATAAAAAAATAAATGATTTAATATCAGATCTAAATTTAAATTTACGTATTCAGATTACAAGATTAACTAAAAGTGATATAATTAACTAATGATTAGTAATAATGAATTAATTAGTAAAATCAAATCTTACAATAGATTTTTGAACTCCAAATCTTTAAATAAAGCCTTCGATTTTGCTATGACCGCACACAAAAACCAAAAAAGAAAATCAGGCGATCCTTTTGTAATTCATCCTTTAGCCGTTGCAAATATTCTTAGTGATCTAAAATTAGATAGTGCCACAATAGTCACAGGATTGCTTCATGATACTATAGAGGACACATCAGCGACATATGAATTAGTACTAAAAGAATTTGGCAAAGAAGTTGCCGATTTAGTTGATGGGGTAACCAAAATATCAGCTTTAGAAAATAAAGTTGTTGATAATTCAAAAGCAGAAAATTTTAGAAAACTTATTTTAGCAACTTCAAAGGATATACGAGTGCTTCTAGTAAAAATTGCAGATAGATTGCACAACATGAGAACGATTAAAGCGTTCAAATCTGAAGAGAAAAAACAAAAAATTGCTAAAGAAACTATGGAAATATATGCCCCTTTAGCGGACAGAATGGGAATGAATAGAATAAGAGATGAGCTAGAGGATTTATCTTTTGAAATTTTAAACAAAAAAGCAAGAGATTTAATTCAGGAAAGGTTGAAATTTATTAAGAATAACAGAGAGGATAGTTTTAAAATAATTTCTGCTGACTTAATCAGTTTACTAAATAAAAATGGAATTTTTGCAGAAATCGCCGGTAGAGAAAAAACCCCTTTTTCAATTTGGAGAAAAATACAAAATAAAAAAATTTCCCTAGAGCAATTAACAGATATTGTAGGTTTTAGAATTATTGTAAGTAATATTGATGATTGCTATAAGACATTAGGTTTTTTTCATTCTGAATACCCAGCAATACCAGGAAGATTTAAAGATTATATATCTACACCAAAAATAAATGGATACAAATCAATACATACTGCAGTAATAGGTCCTCATAGGCAAAGAATAGAAATTCAAATAAGAACTAGAGAAATGCATGAATTTGCTGAAAGAGGTATAGCATCTCACTGGAAATATAAATCATCAGAAAAATTTTCAGAGATATCTTGGAAAGAATATGATTGGTTAAGAGACTTAGTAGAAATTATAGAGACCGGTAATAGCCCCGAACATTATTATGAATTTACAAAATTGCAAATGTTTCAAGATAATGTTTTTTGCTTTACACCTAAAGGGGCAGTTATAAAATTACCAAAAGCAGCTACAGCAATTGACTTTGCTTATGCTGTTCATACAAAAATAGGAGATACCGCTATAGGCTGTAAGATAAATGGGCGGGAGTCTCCTTTGCAAACTGAACTTAAAAATGGCGACATGATACAAATTTTGAATTCAAAAAAAGTTTCACCTTCATTACACTGGTTGTCCTCCTCTAAAACAGGAAAGGCCAGAGCGTCTATAAGAAAATATTGGCAAGATAGATCTTTTCAATCAGAGGAAAAAAGTAATAAAATTTACCATTCAACATTAATAGTTGATCTCCCTCATAAACCAGGAGTATTAGGTGAGATAAGTACAATTATTGGACTAAATAAAGGAAATATTATTAATGTAGAATTATTAAAAAAAAAACAAGATTTTCTTCAATTTTCATTTGATTTACAAATAAATGATTTGAAAAAATTTACAAACTTGATAAGTCAAATTAAACAAAAAAATTTAAATTTTAAAATTGTTAGACACAAACAGAAAAAAAATGCTTTCTTACGAAGAATCTTTGAAAATTTTAAAGGAAACTAAGGCACTTATAGAAGGTCATTTTATACTATCCTCTGGTTTACATAGTAGTAAATATATTCAATGTGCTCAATTAATGAGTAAGCCAAAATTTGCAGTTAAATTTTGCAATTCTTTAGCAGAAAAAATAAAAAAAGCTGTGCCTGACTTTGACTTAATCCTTTCTCCAGCAATGGGTGGTATTATAGTTGGTTATGAAATTGGTAAAATTCTTAATAAAGATACTATTTTTTCTGAAAGAGTAAATAATTCTTTTGAGTTAAGGAGAAATTTCAAAATCCAAAAAAATTTAAAAGTTCTAATTGTTGAAGATGTCATTACAACTGGTAAATCTAGTTTAGAATGTTCTGAACTTATTAAAAAATCTGGTGCTGTAATTGCTGGTTACGCATGTTTAATTGACAGGTCAAAGGGTTCATCACTCATTAAAGAAAATATTATTTCACAAGTAAAAATAGATATCCCCACATACAATCAAAATGAATTGCCCCATGAGTTAAAAAAAATTAAGGCCATAAAACCTGGAAGCAGGAGTCTCTAATGAAAAAAAAAAGATTAGGAGTTAACATAGATCATGTCGCTACAGTTAGAAATGCAAGAGGTGAAAATTACCCAGATCCTTTAAGAGCTGCAAATTTTGCAAAAACTCACGGCGCAGACTCTGTGACCGTTCATCTTCGTGAAGACAGAAGACATATAAATGATAATGATCTTAAGGTTTTAAAAAAAAAAAGCAAAATACCAATTAATTTGGAAATTGCTGCTACAAATGAAATGTTTAGGATTGCGATGAAATATAAACCTGATTTTATTTGTTTTGTTCCCGAAAAAAGAAAAGAGATTACGACCGAGGGCGGTTTAAACTTAGATTACAATAAACAGTTTTTAAAAAAAATAATTACAAAATTAAAAAAAAATGGTTCAAGAATAAGCCTTTTTATTGAGCCCAAAATAAGAGATCTCAAATTAGCAAAATTTTATTTTAATGCAGATTGTGTAGAAATACATACTGGTAAAATATGCAGATTAATAAATAATAAAAAAAATTACCAAAATGAATTCCGCAAAATAAAAAAAGCCATAGATTTTGGAGTGTCAATTGGGCTAGAAATACATGCTGGCCACGGAATAACTTACAAATCTGCAAGAATATTATCAAAAATAATAAATATAAAAGAATTTAACATTGGTCATTTTCTTATAGGGGACTCTATTTTTGTTGGAATTGGCAGATCTATTAAAAATTTTAAAAAAATTATTAACCAATGAAATTTTTAGGAATTGGAACAGATATAGTTAATGTAAAAAGACTTACAAAAAGTATAAAAAAAAATAAAAAATTTTTAAAAAGAGTCTTCTCAAAAAACGAAATAATATATTGTTCAAAAAAAAAACAAAAATTTAATTGTTTTGCAAAAAGATTTGCCGCAAAAGAGTCATTTTCTAAAGCCCTGGGTACAGGTATTTCTACAGGCTTAAGTTTTAATGAAATAGAAGTTTTAAATAATAAAAAAGGTAAACCACATATAAATTTAAAGGGAAAAAGTTTAAAAACTGTGAATAAATTGTACAAAAAAAAAATTAAAGTTTTTTTATCTTTATCTGATGAAAGTAATTATGCTATTGCTTGTGTTTTTATATATCAATGATTAGCAAAAAAATTAAAACAATATTAATTGATAATATCAAAACAATTTTTTATGCATTAATAATTGCAATTTTAATACGTTCATTAATCGTCCAGCCTTTTTATATACCCTCATCATCAATGGAGCCTAATTTACTAATAGGTGATAGAATTTTTGTTTCTAAGATGTCTTATGGTTATAGCAAACATTCTTTTCCTTTCAGTCCCTTTTTTTTATCAAATAATCGTTTTATAAGGGTTGAACCTAATCAGGGAGATTTAGTTGTTTTTAAAACACCAGCAGACAATAGAACCGACTATATTAAACGTTTGATAGGTTTACCAGGAGATGAAATTCAATTTATAAATGGTGAAATATTTATAAATAAAGAAAAAATAAAAAGAAAAATAATTAAAAAAAAATATTCTATAAGATGTGGTTCTTACGAGTTGGAAAATATTATTTACGAAGAAACTTTACCTAATGGAAAGAAATATCTAGCTGCTTACAATAAAAAAGGCACATTACAAAATAGCGATAAATATGTTGTGCCTCAAAATCATTATTTTTTAATGGGTGATAATAGAGATTGCTCAAAAGACAGTAGATTTTTATCAAGTGTTGGTTATGTACAAAATATTAATTTAGTTGGAAAAGCAAAATACATTTTTTTTTCGAATGATACATTAGAAGGAAGTGTTTTAAAATTCTGGAATTTGGATAAATCTTTTAGATTAGAAAGATTATTTAAATCTTTATGAAACAATTAAAATTAGAAAAATTTGAAAATATTCTTGAGGTAAAATTTAAAAATTTAACTTTAGTAGAAAAAAGCTTAACTCATAAAAGTTATAATTCCAAAGATAATTATGAAAAATTAGAATTTCTTGGAGATAGAGTTTTAGCCTTAGTAATTTCTAAAAAACTTTTAGAAATTTATCCAGAAGAGTCTGAAGGTATTATTGATAAAAAATTTTCTAACTTAGTGAATAGAAAAACTTGTGCTTCAATAGCAAAAAAACTAAATTTAAGAAAATTCATGTTCTTAGGTGATAGCTTTAAGAATCTTAAAAGATCAGATGATAAAATACTCAGCGATTGTTTAGAGGCAGTTATCGGTGTAATATATTTAGAACTCGGTTATAATACTGCTGAAAAATTTATTATTAAAAATTGGGAAATTTATCTTAAATCATCGAAAACAACTGTAATTGACTCTAAAACAACTTTACAAGAGTATAGTTTAAAAAAATTTAAATTATTACCCAAGTACAAATTGCAAAAAATTTCTGGGCCTCATCACAATCCAAATTTTAAAGCGACTGTTCAAATCAAAATGTCAAAAAAATATATTGGATTTGGGAATTCCAAAAAAATAGCACAACAAAATGCTGCAAAAAATTTATTATATGATATGAAAATAATATGAACTGGGAGAGCGAGGGATACTTATTATCTAAGAATAAGTTTAGAGAAAATGCTTCAATTATAAATGTATTTACAAGTTTACATGGTAAAGTAAGTGGCATTGTTTATGGGGGGAACTCTAGGAAAATTAAAAATTTTTTACAAATAGGAAATAAAATTCACCTTATAAATACATCGAAAAATCCTAATAAAATTGGATATTTTAAAACAGAAATTATAGAGCCCATATCAGCAAAATATTTTAATGATAAAAAGAGAACAACAGCGATAATTAGTATAACGACCTTGTTAAATACTTTGCTACCTGAGTCACAAAAAAATAAAGCTATATATCAGTCACTAGGTAATCTTTTTAGTAAATTAGATTTAGACCAATGGATAATTTTATATATTTTTTGGGAACTTAATTTAATCAAAGAACTAGGTTATGATACAGAACTCGAAAAATTTCAAAAACACCAAAATGTTGAAAGTAAATTTATAAGTGTAAAAATTGATAATACATCTTATGATATTCCATATTTTTTAATTAAAAGAGAAATCCCATTAGAAATATCAAACAAATTAATAAAAAGATCTTTAGAATTTACAAAAAAAATTTTGATAGAAAAATTTTATAATCAAAATAACTTAAAATTTCCAATTTCACGTAATTTATTAGAAAAATATTTTACTTAAGATTTTTTAACTTTTCTGCAATTTCAAGCGCAAAATAAGTAACAATAGCGGAAGAGCCAGCTCTTTTGAGAGATACAAGACTTTCTTTAACAGCATCTTTGCTAATAATTTTTTGCCTAATACCATTTTTCAAGAGGCTATATTCTCCAGAAACTTGGTATGAAAAAATTGGAACTTTAAAATTGTCTTTTATTTTTCTAATGATATCTAAATAGGGCAAACCAGGTTTAACCATTATAAAATCTGCACCTTCCTTAATATCTAAACCAACTTCTCTTAAGGCTTCATCAGAATTTCTATAATCCATTTGATAAGTTTTTTTATCACCCTTTAAAATATTTTTTGATCCTACTGCTTCTCTAAATGGTCCATAAAAATTTGATGCATATTTAACAGCATAGGATAAAATTTTTACATTTTTGAAATTAAATTGATCAAGTTTTTTTCTAATTAAACCAATTCTACCATCCATCATATCAGATGGAGCAATTACATCACAACCAGCTTTAGCATGAATCAATGCTTGTTCTGATAATATTTTAATGGTTTCATCGTTATCTATCTCATTATTTTTTAATATACCATCATGACCATGAGAGGTATATGGATCAAGTGCTATATCACACATAATTCCAATATCTTTAAAATTTTTTTTTATTGAATATATTGCTTTACAAACAAGATTATTTTCGTTGAGTGCTTCTTTTCCCAATGGATCTCTTTTACTTTTTTTTGTATGTGGAAAAAGTGCTACCATCGGTATTTTATACTGTTTACATTTCCTTAAAATTGCATTGAGTTTATCCAACGAGTATCTTTTTACTCCAGGCATATTTTTTATATTTTCGATTTTATTTTTTCCTTCTGTTAAAAAAATAGGCAATATTAAATCATTCACTGATAAATTATTTTCGCTAACGAGTCGTCTGACCCAATTTGTATTGCGAACTCTTCGCAATCTTGTGGTTGGATAGTTTCCTAAAATCTTCATTTTTAATAACTTTAATATTGTTTAATGCGACAAATATAATATTATAATAACTTATTAAAGTGTTTAAATTTATTAAATATGTCAAATAGCCCAGACTTCAACGATTTTTACCAAGTTCCTGATTTAAAATTTGATATTGTTAAGCTTAGATCGGCACTTGAAGATGTTTTAAAAAATTCAAAGTACCAAACATTAGGTATAACGAACTTTGCTGCAATTCCTTTAAACAAAATTCCTGGAGACGATGACTCGATAAAAGGACATAATGTAAGAGGTGTCTACTGGACAAAACCTGATGAGTCCGGAAAAGAAGTTGCAAGAGACAAACCTATCGAAGAAGAAAAATATACTGAATTATTAGATGAATTTAAGAATACTTATTTTGAAGAAGTTTATAATAAACTTAGAAAAAAATTTAAATTAGGTAGAGTAAGGATACTATTGAAACAACCAAGGTCTACTTTAAGTTGGCATAAAGATCCAGAACCTAGATTACATATACCAATCATCACAAATCCTGGTTGTCGGATGGTAATAGAAGATATTGCTAAACATATGCCTGCTGATGGTAAAGTTTGGATAACTAATAATACCAGATATCATAATTTTTTTAATGGTGGAGAACAAGACAGAATACATATAGTAGCCTGTATGTTAGAGAACCGTTTTAATTAAATTGAAATCGTTTAACAAAAAAATTTGCATCTCTTCAGATCACGCCGGCTATAAAATCAAAGAATATATTAAAACTTTACTTTACAAGAACAAAATTTCATTAATTGACTTGGGTCCACACAACAACAAATCAGTAGATTATCCTGATTATGCAAAAAAAGTTGCTAAAAGAATAAAGGGTAAAAAAAGTGATTTTGGTATATTGGTATGCGGCTCAGGTACGGGGATGGCTATTTCAGCCAATAAAATTAGAGGTGTTAGAGCGGCAGTATGTTATAATAAAACATCTACTTATTTGTGTAGATCACATAATAATGCTAATATATTATGCATAGGAGCAAGATTGACAAAAAAAAATAGCATTGGAAAAATTGTTAGTATGTTTCTAAAAACTAAATTTGAAGGTGGTAGGCACCAAAGGAGAATAAGAAAAATATAATGTCAATTTTAAAAAAGATTACTGATATCAAAAATCCTTTTTTTGAGGATGATTTAGAATTTTCAGATAAAGAAATATTCAAATCAATTAGTAAAGAATATGATAGGCAAAAAAATCATATCGAGCTTATAGCTTCAGAAAATATTGTTTCAAAAGCTGTTCTCGAAGCACAGGGTTCAGTATTAACTAATAAATATGCCGAAGGCTATCCAGGTAAAAGATATTATGGAGGATGTGAATTTGTGGATGAAGCTGAGAAATTAGCAATTGAACGAGCAAAAAAATTATTTAAATGTAAGTTTGCAAATGTTCAACCACACTCCGGGGCTCAAGCAAACGGAGGAGTTTATTTAGCTCTTATCAAACCAGGTGATACAATATTAGCTATGAGTTTAAATTCAGGTGGTCATTTAACTCATGGAGCGAAACCAGCTCAATCAGGGAAATGGTTTAATGCAATTCATTATGATGTAGACAAAAATACTGGTTTAATTGATTATGAAAGTGTTGAAAGATTAGCCTTAGAACATAAACCTAAAATATTGATAGCTGGTGGGAGCGCTTACTCAAGAGTAATTGACTTCAAAAAATTTAGGTCAATTGCAGATAAAGTTAAAGCTTATTTGCTTGTCGACATGGCTCATTTTTCTGGTCTGGTTGCAGGAGGTGCTTATCCAAATCCGACTGATTACGCAGATGTAGTTACTTCAACTACTCACAAAGTTTTAAGAGGTCCAAGGGGAGGTATTATCTTAACTAATGATGAAAATTTAATTAAAAAATTTAATAGCGCTATGTTTCCTGGATTACAAGGGGGACCTCTCATGCACGTTATTGCAGCTAAAGCAGTTTGTTTTAAAGAAGCTCTTGATCCAAGTTTTAAAAGATATACAAAGCAAGTCGTTAATAATGCAAGATCTCTTTCTGATAAATTAATTCAAAATAATTTTAAAATCTTTTCAGGTGGAACAGACACTCACCTTATGCTTGTAGACCTAAGACCTTATAATGTAACTGGCAGAGACGCAGAAGCCAGTCTTGGTAGAGCAAACATAACATGTAATAAAAATGGAATACCTTTTGACACTCAAAGTCCTATGATTACATCCGGAATACGCCTTGGAACTCCAGCTTGTACAACAAGAGGATTTAAAGAGAAGGAATTTAAGCTAGTTGCAGATTTAATTACAAAAGTAGTGCAAGGTTTATCCAAAAATACTTCAGATAATTCAAAAATAGAGGAAGAAGTAAAAAAAGAGATTATTGATCTTTGTAGTGCATTCCCTATATATAGTGCTTAATAATATTTAATTACTATGATATGTCCATTTTGTAGAGAAAAAGATACTTCGGTCGTTGACTCTAGACCTTGTGAAGATGGATCAGCTATTAGAAGAAGAAGATATTGTACGTGTAATGGCGGTCAAAGATTTACAACATTTGAAAGAGTTCAGTTCCGAGAGCTATCAGTAATAAAAAAAAACGGCAGAAGAGTACCGTTTGATAGAGAGAAACTTGCCAAATCACTATTTACAGCCTTAAAAAAAAGACCAATCGACTCAAACACTATAGAAAGACATGTAACCAAAATTTCAAGAGAGCTTGAAGAGATGGGACAATCTGAAATTCAATCTAATGTTATTGGTAAAAAAGTAATGGAAAATTTAAAAGAACTAGACAAAATTGCTTATGTTAGATTTGCTTCAGTATACACAAATTTTAAAGAAGTAGAGGAATTTGGTGAATATATTGAAAAACTGGATGGCAAACCACAAAAATAAATTTAATAGTTTAGAAAAATATTTTATTAATCTTGCTTTTGAAAAAGCTAAAATTAATCTTGGATCTACCGGAACCAATCCCTCAGTAGGTTGTATAGTTGAAAGAAATGGATCTGTTTTATCCTCTGGCTACACATCATTAAAAGGTAGACCTCATGCAGAGTTTAATGCTTTAAATAAAAAAATTAATTTTAAGAATGCAAATCTTTACACAACTTTAGAACCTTGTTCGCATTACGGAAAAACTAAACCTTGTACAAATATAATCAGAAAAAAAAATATTAAGAATATTTATTTTTCAGTTTACGATGAAGATCCTAGGTCAAAAAAAAAATCAATAGATAATTTAAAAATTCACAAAATCAAAGTTAATGAACTTATTGAAAAACAAAAAGGTAGTAATTTTTATGAGAGTTATCTTTTAAAACACTCAGACAAATATCCATTAGTGGATGCTAAAATAGCACTTTCAAAAGACAATTATTCAATAAATAAAAAAAACAAAAATATAACTAATTTTAAGTCTAGACAAAGGGCTCAATTTATAAGATCTTTTTATGATTGCTTGATATCAACTTCAAAGTCAATAAATCGAGATAACTCTCTTCTAAATTGCAGGATTCGAGGTTTAGAAAATAAAAGCCCTGATGTAGTTATAATTGACCGTAAACTAAAAATTAAAAGAACTTTAGATTTATTCGATATAAAAAATAGAAAAATAATAATTATTACTGAGTCTAAAGTATCAAAAAAAATAAATTTATTAAAAAAAAAAGGTGCAATAGTTAAAAATATTCAAAGTATAAATTCCTTCGATTTTTTTAAAAAAGTTTTAAATTATTTAAAAAAAAAAGGATACTCAAGAATATTATCAGAAACAGGACTAATATTTTTAAATTTTTTATTAAGATATAATTTTTTAAATAATTTGTATATTTTTAAAACCTCAACAAAACTTAAACAATATGGACATAATAATACAACAAAAAATTACATAAACAAAATCAAATTCAAAAAAAAATATAAAATAAGTGTTTTTCTAGACAATGATATTTTGTATAAAGTAAAAATTAAAAATGTTTAATGGTATTATTTATAACTTTGGAATAATCAAAAGAATAAAAAAAAGCCCAAAATATGTCGTTGGTAGCTTAGTTTTAGAAATACAATCAGATATAAAATTCAAAAAAACAGATATAGGTGAGTCTGTTTGTGTTGATGGGGTGTGTCTAACTTTAATAAAAATATTAAAAAAAAGTTTCCTTTTTTATTTATCAAAAGAAACATTAAACAGATCAAATTTTAAGTATGCTCGTGTTGGCAAATTACTTAATATTGAAAAATCTTTAAACTTTGGAAATAAAGTTTCTGGCCATTACGTTCAAGGTCATGTCGATACAACTGCGATTGTAAATAAAATAACGATAATAGATAAATCATGGATCATAGATTTTAATTTAAAAAGGAAACATTTAATTTATTTAATAGAAAAGGGTTCAATTTCTGTTAATGGAGTTTCGTTAACTATTTCTAAAGTAACTAATAAAGGATTTCAAATTACCGTAATACCGCACACTCTTAAGCTTACAAATTTAGTAAAATTAAAAAAAAATTCTTTAGTTAATATTGAGTTTGATATTTTTAGTAAATATTTATTAAAACTTACTAATCATTTATGAAAAAAAATATATCTCCTATAAGCGATATAATTAGAGACGCAAAAAGAGGAAAGATGTTTATCTTGGTAGATGACAAAAATCGAGAAAACGAAGGTGATTTAGTAATCCCTGGATCAAAATGCAATTCAAAGTCAATTAATTTTATGGCTAAACACGGTAGAGGGTTAATTTGTTTAGCGCTAACTCAACAAAAAGTTAAAAAATTAAATCTGCCATTAATGTCACCTATAAATCAATCAAGAAATCAAACTGCATTTACAATTTCAATAGAGGCAAAAAAAGGAATATCCACTGGTATATCTGCTAAGGATAGAGCAAAAACAATTAAAATTGCTATTAAAGAAAGTTCTACAAAAAAGAATTTAGTTTCACCAGGTCATGTTTTTCCATTAATAAGTAAACCAGGTGGCGTTCTAGAAAGAGCTGGTCACACAGAGGCATCAATAGATATATCTAAACTAGCTAAATTAAATCCAAGTGCAGTAATTTGTGAAGTGATGAATGAAGATGGAACAATGGCCCGTTTCAATGATTTAGTATTATTTTCTAAAAAACATAAACTTAAAATAGGCAAAATAGAAGATTTAATTTCCCATAGATTAAAAAATGAAAGATTAATTTATAATGTATCAAGTAAAAAAATTTATATAAAAAGTTTTGGCACTTTTAATGTAAGTATATATAAAAATAAACTAGACGGGTCAGAAAATTACGCTATCACAAGAGGAAAGTTTAAATATAATAAAACAGTAAGAGTTAGAGTTATTTCGTCCAATTTTACAAATAATACATTTAATGTTAATAACGATATGTTCAAAAGGTCTTTGAAATATCTTAAAAAATATAATACTTTCGCTTTAATACTTGTTAAGGGCAATCTTAAAAAAAAAAATTTTCCTCAGAATAACAATATATTAAGATACTATGGGGTTGGTGCTCAAATAATAAAAGATCTTAAAATAAATAAAATGATATTAGTATCAAGAACAAAAAAACGTATTATTGCATTAAACGGTTATGGTATTAAGATTACGAGGCAAGAGATTATTTTATGAAAAAAAAACCTAAAATCTTAATAGTAAAATCAAGATATAATGATACCTATCAATTATTTAAATCAGCTTCTTTAATTTTAGAGCAAAAAAAAATATCTTTTGATACAATTTCTGTAAACGGTGCTTTCGAAATACCCGTGTCGATATCTAGAAACATAAAAAAATATGATGGTTTTGTAGCTATAGGAATTATTATTAAGGGAGACACGCCCAATTTTAATTTAATTTCTCAAGCAATTACTAATGGTTTGATGGAAGTAGCCATAGCTTATAGAAAACCAATTGGTAACGCTGTTTTAACATGTTTAAATACAAGGCAAGCAGAACAAAGAAACATTAAAGGGAAAGAAGCAGTTGAAGCAGTTCTAGATGTTTTACAACCTCAAAAAGAATGATACCAAAAAAAACAAATAGCAATAAAAGCCCTAGAGTAAGGGTTATTCAAAAGCTATATAGTAATTTAATCAATCCTGATGACAAAATAATTTATACAAAAAGTCAATTTAAAAAATTTATAAAGGATGTAACTGAAGGCACAATTGAAAGAAAAGATCTAATTGAAGAAACTATTATCAAACATCTAAAAAATGATATTGATTTAGACAAAACCGATAAAATTCTTAAAATTATTATATTTGCAGCTATTTTTGAACTATTATTTAAACATAATAATCCAAAAAAAGTGATTATAAGTGAATATTTAAAAACATCTGAATTTTTTTTAGAAAAAACAAAAATAGGATACTTAAACGCTATATTAGATAAAATTGGAAATATTTTAAGAAAAGATCAATAATTAAAGTATTTTTATTAATTTTATTAATATATTTTACTTGCCTTTTATATTTTTATTTGGCATTTATCAGCTCTTTAGAAGTATGAATGAATCATTAGAGTTATTGTATTTAATCGTTTTTACAGGCATTTTGGCTGTTGCATACAGTTATCTGCTTTCTGGTCAGATATTAAAAGCAAATCCTGGTAATTCTAGGATGCAAGAGATTGCTGAAGCTATTCAAATTGGAGCCAAAGCTTATTTAAATAGACAATATAAAACAATAGCTTTCGTAGGTATAGTAGTGTTGATAATCGTAACTTATTTTTTTAATTTTTTAGTAGGGATTGGTTATCTAATTGGAGCAACTTTATCTGGTTTAGCGGGATATGTTGGAATGCTAATTTCAGTAAAAGCTAATGTGAGAACTGCTGAGGCCTCAAGAAATAGTTTACAAGCAGGTTTATCGATAGCATTTAAATCTGGAGCAATTACTGGCTTATTAGTTGCTGGTTTAGCTCTTTTAGCTATCTCACTTTATTATATTATTTTATTAAATTTAAATGTAGAAAATAGAGAAATAGTTAACGCGTTAGTTGCTTTAGGTTTCGGAGCATCTTTAATTTCAATTTTTGCAAGATTAGGCGGTGGAATTTTTACAAAAGGTGCAGATGTGGGAGCTGATTTAGTTGGAAAGGTAGAAGCTGGAATTCCAGAAGATGATCCAAGAAACCCAGCTGTCATAGCGGACAACGTTGGCGATAATGTCGGTGATTGTGCAGGAATGGCAGCCGATTTATTTGAAACTTATGCTGTAACAATTGTTGCAACAATGGTTTTGGCTTCAATATTTTTTCCTAATAATTTATCAATGATGATTTATCCTTTAGCGATCGGGGGTTCTTGCATAATAACATCTATAATAGGTACATGGTTTGTAAGACTTGGCAAAAATAAAAGTATTATGGGTGCTTTATATAAAGGATTTATAGCTACTGCTATTTTATCATTGATTATTTTATATCCTATTACCGAAAACTCTATTGGACTAAATAAAACATATACATCAGAAAATATAAAATTTACTGGATTAGATTTATATTTATGCGCAGTATCAGGCCTTGTAATTACTGGATTGATAATTTGGATAACTGAATATTACACCGGAACTGATTATAGGCCAGTAAAAAGTGTGGCTAAGTCTTCAACAACGGGACATGGTACAAATGTTATTCAAGGGTTAGCAATTTCTATGGAAGCAACAGCTATACCAGCTATAATAATTGTTATTGGAATTCTTTTTACAAATTATCTAGCCGGCTTATATGGTATTGCAATTGCTGTGACATCTATGTTGGCTTTAACTGGAATGGTAGTTGCTTTAGATGCATATGGTCCAGTTACAGATAATGCAGGTGGCATAGCAGAAATGTCTAAACTTCCAAAAAGTGTTAGAAAAACCACAGATGCTTTAGACGCCGTTGGTAACACTACGAAGGCTGTAACAAAAGGTTATGCAATCGGATCAGCAGGTTTAGGTGCATTGGTACTTTTTGCTGCCTACACGGAGGACATAAAATATTATGCAAACGATCCAACGTCATCCCTAAACGGTTTAATAGTAAGTTTTGATTTATCAAATCCTTTTGTTGTAATAGGTCTTTTAATTGGTGGCTTACTCCCATATTTATTTGGCTCAATGGGAATGCAAGCAGTTGGTAGAGCTGGTGGTGCAGTTGTATTAGAAGTAAGAAGACAATTTAAAAAAATCCCGGGAATAATGAAAGGAAAAAGAAAACCAGATTATGGAAAATTAGTTGATTTATTAACTAAAGCAGCAATAAAAGAAATGGTTATTCCCTCATTGTTACCCGTGCTTTCACCAATCGTTGTTTATTTATTTATACTTTTTATTGGAGGTAAGGTTGCTGCACTTTCAGCTTTAGGCGCAATGTTGCTTGGCGTAATAATAACTGGCTTGTTCGTTGCAATATCAATGACTGCTGGTGGTGGCGCATGGGATAATGCAAAAAATATATTGAAGATGGAAACTATGGAGGGAAGGGATCCGAGGCCCATAAAGCTGCTGTTACAGGTGATACAGTTGGAGACCCATATAAAGACACAGCCGGACCTGCTGTAAATCCAATGATAAAAATAACCAACATCGTTGCATTACTGCTATTGTCGGTTATAGCTCATTAATTTCCAATACCTTTATACATTTTTTGTTTAACACTTTGTAAAAAATTTGCAATAAAGCTTCTTTCACTTATATTGTTCTCTGTAACTTCCTTAGAGAACTTGATTTCATTCATATTATCTTCATTGTAAAATTTCTTTGAATAAATGACACCATATTTGTTAAAAGAAAACTCAACTACGTTATTTTCTAAAAGTTTTTTTTTATTAATCTTATATACTCTGTCTCTAGTTAAAATTCTCTCTAAATAAAACCATTTTTCAGTTTTGTCTTTATCTATAATGTGAGGTCTACCAAGTATTTTTATTACATCATTTTTGTTATTTTCATTTAATTTTATCATCTCGTATCTTTTTTTAATGAAATTAATACCATGTACGTCTTTAGGGGGTTTTAATTGACAGTTGCTTAATAATAATAAATAAATTAATAGAATTGATAAAAATTTATGATTTTTAATTTTAAAAAAAAACATACAAACTCATTATACAATAGACTTTTGGAAATATCACGAAATATTTTTTTTTATAAAAGATTTAAATTTAAAGATACCTTTGATACGAGACTTTTATTAATTTTTTTTCATTTTTCTATTATTTTAAATATCTTCAAATTTAAACATAAAAAAACTTTTGACCAGAATGCATATGATGAAATATTTAATAATATTGAATATGATCTAAGAGAACAAGGTTTGGGTGATGTAAATGTAAACAAAAAGATGAAAATATTTAATAGATATTTTTATGATATTTTGCTTAAAATAAACCTTTCTGACGACGAAAAGTTTGAGTTTAATTTTGAACTCTTACAAAAATATTTTAAGAGCCTAAACCATGAATTGAATGAAAATTCTCAGCAAATAGGGGTTTATTTTAACAACTTTTATAAATTTTGTTTTGAATTAGATCCTGAATCTATTATAAAAGGAGATATAAACTTTAATAATTAATATGGCTGTACCAAAACGAAAAACATCAGTTTCTAGAAGGAATAAGAGAAGATCTCATCACAAAATAACTGCAGCTAATGTTGTTGAAGATAAAAAGAGTGGTGAGTATAGATTATCTCATCACATTGATCTTAAATCAGGTTTTTATAAAGGTAAAAAGATTTTAGATATCTAGATAAAAATGAAAAATGTAACAATTGCCATTGATGCAATGGGTGGTGAAAATGCACCAAAAAAAAATATTCAAGGTGTAAAAATTTTCATTGATAATAATAAAAACAAGAACGATTTTATATTTCATATATTTGGTGATGAAAAAAAAATATTACATGAAATAAAAAAAAATAAAATATCTGATACTTTTTTTAAAATTTTTCATACTACGGCGGTAGTTTCTGATAATGAAACACCACTCACGGCAATTAAAAGTTCCAAAAACAGCAGTATGTGGAAATCAATAAGTTCCCAAAATGAAACTGGAGCAGACATATCATTATCCGCAGGCAACACTGGAGTATTATTAGTTACATCAAGAATGATATTAAAAATGATTGAAAATGTTAATAAGCCTGCTTTAGCAGGATTATGGCCAAATAAAAATGGAATGAATGTAGTTTTGGATCTTGGTGCCAACATTGATTGTAATGAAAATAATTTAGTAGAATTTTCTGAAATGGGGTCAGCTCTTTACAAATCTTTATTTCCCAACGAAATTGCCAAGGTGGCGTTGTTAAATATTGGATCTGAGGAAATTAAAGGAACAGATATATTAAAAAAAGCCCATAGTAATCTAAAACAAATTAGTAACAATGGGGATTTTGTTTTTAATGGTTATATTGAAGGGAATAAAATAACAGATGGTTTTTCAAATGTAATAGTTACTGATGGTTTTACAGGAAATATCGCATTAAAAACAGCCGAAGGAACTGCAAAATTTATTACAGACAATCTTAAAGTAGCTCTAAAAGATAGTTTATTATCTAAATTCTCAATTCTTTTTTCATACTTTAGTTTAAAAAAATTTAAGAACAAACTAGATCCAAGAAAATTTAATGGAGCAATATTTCTTGGCTTAAATGGTCCAGTGGTAAAAAGTCATGGCGCTACCGACTCCCTTGGTTTTTATTACTCAATTGATTTATGCTATAAAATTGTTAAAGGTAAATTAATTGATCAAGTTAAAAATAATTTAAAACATTTGAATGGAGAAAAAGCACAATAAGATTACAAAAAAAGATTTATCATATTTTATAAGTCAAAATACTGGACTTTCTGTAATTTATATTAAAAAAATTATTGAAGATTTATTAAACCTTATAATTATAGAACTTATAAATAATAATGTAATAAATATAAATAACTTTGGTACATTTAAAATTTTAAATAAATCAAAAAGAATAGGTAGAAATCCCAAAGATAAAATTGAATATGTGATTTTAGCAAGAAAAACAATATCTTTTAGAGCATCTAAAGATTTTATAAAAAAATTAAATAATGAATTCTAAAAAAAATTCTAAGTATTTATATTCTATATCTGAAATTGTGAAAACAATAAATTTAGAACTAAATAATAATCAAAAAATTACTGTTAATACAATTAGATTTTGGGAAAAAAAATTTAGTATAATTAAATCTATTAGATTAAATGGCAATAGGAGGTTATTTAATAAAGACAATCTTGAAAAAATTAAGTTTATAAGATTTTTATTAAAAGATAGAGGATTATCTATAATTGGTGCTCAAAAAATATTAAAAGAGTTTAAAAAGCTTGACGATTATAATAGTTCCAGTGTAAAAAATAACATTATTAAAACTAATTTTAAAAATAAAGCAAAAAAGATATTAGATAAAATACAAAGAATAAAAAGAAATGGCTAAAAAAACTCATATAAAAGTAAGAATGGTTCCAGAGTCAAAACCCGATAGTGCTTTTATTTACTATGCTAAAAAACCAACTAAAGGGGAAAAAGCAAAAAATAAACTAAAAATTAAAAAATATAATCCCAATACAAGGAAACACGAATTTTTTATTGAAAAAAAACTTCCACCGCACAGTAAATAATTATTTTTTAAAATTTCTAAACTCATAATCTATATAAGCTTTAATCATTGATGACCATATTTTTCTAGTAAGAATAACATCAATATTTTTTGATTGAGATTTTTTTTTAATATTAGATAAGATTTTTTTAATTCGAGATTTATCTACTATATCCTTCTTATAAAGTTTAATTTTAATAACATTATCAATTAGCCTTGTTCTTTTTGAAATTATATTTAACATTTTGTTATCTAATTTATCTAATTTTACTCTAATTTTGTTTAATTTCTTATTCATCGCGACATAAATATAACTTTGTAATTAAATATATAATATATATTAAACTATGATCTTAAATAATCCTATTCATAAAAAATATTTAGAATTATGGTTAAAAACATTGATTATTTTAATTTTTTTTATGATTTTGGTAGGTGGATTAACAAGGTTAACTGACTCAGGATTATCTATAACAAAATGGGAATTATTCAGTGGAATTTTACCTCCCCTCAATAATGAGCAATGGGACAAATATTTTTTACTGTATAAAAATACAACACAATTTGCCGTACTTAATCCATCAATGACAATCGGTGAGTTTAAAATTATTTTTTATTGGGAATATTTTCACAGAGTTTTAGGAAGAGTAATTGGCATTGTTTATCTTTTGCCACTTCTTTATTTTACGATAAGTAAAAAAATTAAAAAAAATTATTTATTGAACTTTTATTTTATTTTTTTCTTAATTTTATTTCAGGGGTTAATAGGTTGGTATATGGTGGTTAGTGGTTTAACTAATGAAGTAACTGTAAGTCATTATAGATTATCTATTCATTTGATTACTGCTTTTTTTATAATGGGACTTCTTTATTGGAATTACCTTAATATAATCCTTGATAAAAATAAAACATTTAAAGTATTTTATAAAAATAAAATTTTATTTTTCTTATTTGTATTGATTGTATTACAAATAATATTCGGGGCATTTGTTTCAGGTTTAGATGCAGGTCAAATTTATAATACTTGGCCTCTTATGAATAATAATTTTTATCCGGATGATATTATGTTTAAAAGTTTTAATGATTTTCTGAATTTTAACGATAGGAGCCTTGTTCAATTTTATCACAGATTATTAGCTTATATAGTTTTTTTATCATCTTTAACCTATGGGATATTTATTTTTAAAAAAAACAAACAATTATTATCAAAATACTATTTAACATTCCTTTTGATCTTATTAACTCAAGCATTAATTGGAATTTTTACTTTAATTAGTGGCGTAAATATTTATTTTGCTTCAGCTCATCAATTAATCGGCATATTATTATTCTTAAGTTTTATAAGAGTAGTTTATAGTCACAATACTTAATTAATTAGCAGTTAAGTAATGCGTTTAAATATTTGACTTTAGCAATATTTATTAGTAATTATCGCCATAATTTATGACACCTTTTGCAAAAAAAAAAGAACTTCAAAATGATTGGTATGTAATTAATGCCGAAAATTTAGTCGTAGGTAGATTGGCAGCGCATATATCAAAAATTCTAAGAGGAAAAAATAAACCAACTTTTAATAATCATCTAGATAACGGTGATTTTGTAATTGTAACTAATATTGAGAAAATAAAATTTACCGGCAAAAAGATGGAAAATAAAAAATATTACAGACACACAGGTCATCCAGGTGGTATAAAAGAAATAACACCAAATATTTATAAAGAAAAAGATAAATCTTCAGAAATTTTAAAACTGGCAGTAAAAAGAATGTTGCCAGGTGGTCCATTATCTAAAAAGCAATTAACAAAACTAAAAATATACAAAGGAGATAAACATCCTCACGAAAATCAAAAACCAAAAATAATTAATTTTGGATCTTTGAACAAAAGTAATAAAACTTTAAAATGAATATAGCTCAAGAAATAAGTTTAAAAAAAATAAAAGTTGATTTTAAGGAAAGCAAATACGCGACTGGAAGAAGAAAAAACGCAATTGCAAAAGTTTGGTTAAAAAAAGGATCTGGTAATATATATGTTAATGGAAAAAAAATGATCAATTATTTTAAAAGACCTGTTCATCAATTAATAGTTACTCGTCCTTTGGAGATTTCTAATGTTTTAAAAAGCTATGATGTGAAATGCTCAGTTCACGGTGGAGGGTTATCAGGCCAAGCAGGAGCAATAATACTTGGTATTTCAAGAGCATTAATTTTACAAGACGACACATTAAAAAAAACTTTAAAAAAAGAAAAATTAACAACAAGAGACTCAAGAGTTGTTGAGAGAAAAAAATACGGCCATCGAAAAGCTAGAAGAAGCTTTCAATTTTCTAAACGATAAATCATTTAAATTTAATATTTTTGATTTCGGTGATATAAGTTTTTTATGTCAAAAAAATTAATTAAAATTGGAGTTATAGGTGCCACAGGTTATGTTGGGTTAGATTTAGTATTGTTATTGTCTAAACATCCACATGTTAAAATAAAATATCTTTGTGCTCAAAAAAATATTGGTAAAAAAATTCAATTTTTTGATAAAAGAATAAAAAAAAAACTCCCAGCAATTTCAAATATTTCAACTATCGATTATAATGATCTACATCTAATTTTTTTGTCATTACCTAATAGAGAAGCTCAAAAAATAATTAAAGCAAAATACAAAAAATATCCCAAACTTAAATTTATAGATTTATCAGCAGATTTTAGATTATCAAATCCAAAAGATTATAAAAAGTTTTATAAAAAAAACCATTTAGCTAAAAATTTAATAAAAAAATCCATTTATTCGGTGTCAGAGCTAGAAAAAAATAATTTAAAAAAATTTAGAATAATTTCAAATCCCGGGTGTTATCCAACATCTATTCAAATTCCACTTATACCACTATTGAAGAAAAATCTTATTAAAAGGTATAATATTACGATTGACTCAAAATCTGGTTATTCAGGAGCGGGTAAAAATTATTTAAATAAATTTAGACATAAGAATTTTTATCAATCTGCATATGCATATGCTGTTACCAATCATAGACATACATCTGAAATAGATCAACAATTTGAAAGATTAATTAAGTCTAAGGTGCAGTATACCTTTAATCCTCATTTAATACCTACTTTTAGAGGAATGTTATCAACCATATATGTTGAAACAAATAGAAATGTTACAGTAAAAAAGATTTTAAGAGAAATTAAAAGTTTCTACAAAGACGATATATTTATTAAAATAAAAAAAGCAAATGAAGAAATTGGTTCTGGCAATGTTATAAATACCAATAATTGTGAAATATCAGTTTGCCAAAGTAAAATTAAAAATAAGCTTATAATTTTTTCTGCTATAGATAATCTTATTAAAGGTGCCTCTGGTCAGGCAGTACAAAATATGAATATATTGTTTAAATTTAAAGAAACTTTGGGCTTAGTATGAGATATTTAATAATTTTCCTTCTTTTAATAAGTTGCGCTAAAAAAACCAAGTCTGTTATAATTTGTGGTGACCATGTTTGCATAAACAATGATGAGGCTAAGCAATATTTCAGGGATAATTTAAGTTTAGAGGTAAGAGTTTTAAAAAAAAAAACTTATAAATATGAAGATTTAGTTGAATATAATTTATCCAAAGAAAATGTAAAAGGTAAGACTATTATATTATCAAAAGTCAGAGATAATAAAAATTTAAAAGAATTAAAAATATTGAATAAAAAAGAAAAAAAATTAATTAAAGAGAAAATTAAAATTGAAAAGAGGAAAGTTAAAAAAGTCAATAAAAAGGAAGAGACTGAAAATCCAAATAGTATAATAAAAACTCAGAATATTAAAAAAAAAACAACTGTTAAAAAAGAACAAGTAGATATTTGTAGTATAATTGAAAAATGCGATATAGAAAGCATATCAGAATATATTTTAAAAAAGAGTAGGGGAAATAAATTTCCTGATATAACATCACTTAATTAAAAATGAAAAAAAAAAGAATAATGAATATAGCAATCGTAGGTCTTGGAAATATTGGATCTTATTTGTATAAATTTCTTAGCGCTAATATTAAGCAACTAGAAAAAAAAAATACTTCAAAACCTAAAATCATATTTATATCAGCAAAAAATATCAAAAAAAAAAGAAAAATTAAGATACCAAAATCTAAATGGCTTAAAAACTACATGGATGCTGCAAAATCAAAAAAAGTTGATATAATCGTTGAATTGATTGGCGGAGCGGAAGGTCCAGCTAAAAATTTAGTTTTTAGCGCACTAAAGAATAAAAAACATGTTGTTACTGCAAATAAAGCCTTAATTGCTAAATATGGAGATGATTTATCTAAAATAGCAGAAAAAAATAAAGTAAATTTGGAATATGAGGCTGCTGTATGTGGTGGTGTTCCTATTATAAGATCTTTAAAGGAAGGTTTGATTGCTAATAGAATATCAAAAGTACAAGGTGTTTTAAATGGAACCAGCAACTATATTTTAACATCAATGTATAAAGATAAACTGTCTTTTCAAAAAGCTTTAAAAAAAGCACAAGATCTTGGGTACGCTGAAGCAAATCCATCTTCTGACATAAATGGAGATGATGTTGCATCAAAACTTAAAATATTATCATCTTTGTGTTTTAATTCCTTTCTTAATAATAAAATTCATATTGAGGGAATAAATTTTATAGATAAAAAAGACATAATTAATGCAGATAAATTAGGATATAAAATTAAATTACTTGGTATCGCTGAATTGATTAACAATAAGATCTGTCAAAGAGTTCATCCATCCTTAGTTAAAAAAACTTCTTATATAGCGAGTATTGATGGTGTCTTGAATGCAGTCATAGTAGACGGAGACCCCGTTGGGCAAAGCACTATACAAGGTGAAGGTGCTGGTCCTGAAGCTACAACGTCTGCTCTCATTTCAGACATATCTTCAATTTTAAGGGGAAATATAAAATATCCTTTTTCAATTTCTAAAAAACAAAGAAAAAAAATTATTTCTGACGATATGATTAATAGAGTTTTTTCTGCTTATATAAAACTAGATGTTAAAGATAAACATGGTGTTTTATCGAATATAACAAGTATATTTTCTTCTAATAGAGTATCAATAAAAAGATTAATACAAGATCCAAATCCAAATAAGTTGAGTTCTTCAATTGTAATTATTACTCATAATTGCAAAAATGACTTATTAACAAAATCTTTAAAAAAGTTGGAAAAAAAAGCATATATTATTGGAAAACCGAAATTAATAAGAATAGAAAATGATTAATGTCGATAGATCCAGCTTATCTAAATAAATTCATAGAAGTTACAGAACGAGCTGCGTTCGGAGCTTATAGGCATATAGGAAAAGGTGATAAAAAGCTTGCTGATAAAGGTGCCGTCGATGAAATGAGATATCAATTAAATAAAATTGATATGATTGGTCAAATAGTAATAGGAGAGGGAGAAATGGACGAAGCACCAATGCTTTATATTGGTGAAAAAGTAGGAACAAATAAAGGTCAAGTCTTAGATATAGCACTAGATCCTCTGGAAGGTACAAATTTTGTAGCTAATAATTTACCAAATTCCTTTTCTATGATCGCGGTCACAGAAAAAAATAATATATTGTCTGCACCAGATACTTACATGGAAAAAATTGCAATAGGTTCAAATTTACCTAATAATCTTTTAGACTTAGATAATACAGTTGGGGAAAATATAGAATTATTATCAAAAGCGATGAATAAAAAAAAAAACGATATTACAGCATGTGTTTTAAAAAGACCTAGACATGAAAACATAATTAATGAACTTAAAAAAATTGGTGTTAAAATTGAATTCATAACTGATGGTGACGTTTATGGTGTGATGGCAGTCTGTGATGAGAAGTCCCCAATAGATATTTATATGGGTATTGGTGGTGCACCTGAGGGAGTATTAGCGGCAGCAGCATTATCTTGTTTAGGAGGTCAAATTCAAACTAGATTAGTTTTAAAAAATGAAGAGGAGGCTAAAAGATCTCTAAAAATGGGAATAAAAGATCCAAAACAAAAATATAATATAAATGAAATTATAAAAGGAGATGCAATTTTTTGCGCTACAGCAATAACCGATGGAAAAATAATAAATGGCATTAAAGAAGAAAATGATTATTTTTTAGCTTCAACATATGCTTTGCACAAAAATAAAAAAATTAAAAAAAAAATAACAAATAAAATAAAAAAATGAAATCAATTTCACTTACGGGTAAAAAATGGATTTTAAAAAATTTTGACAATAATTATTCCAACTATATTAAAGAAAATTATTATTTAGATGAAATTACGTCAAAACTTTTAGCAATAAGAAAGATTCATAAAAATGAAATTAAATTATTTATTAACCCATCAATCAAAAATATGTTGCCAAATCCAAATATTCTTAAAGATATGGATAAGGCCGTTATAAAAACTTACGAAACTATATTAAAAAAAAGTAAAATTGCTATCTTTGGCGATTATGATGTTGATGGAGCTTCTTCCACTGCCATTCTTGGCAATTACTTTAAATTAATAAATTATAAATATGATATTTATATTCCAGATCGAAAAAAAGAGGGTTATGGGCCAAACATTGAAACTTTTAAAAAATTCATCAAAAATAAGGTGAAATTAATTTTTACCGTTGATTGTGGAACTGTATCTTACGATCCAATAAAGTTTGCTCATTCCAATGAAACTGATGTAATTGTTTTAGATCACCACCAATCTGATTTAACCCTCCCAAAAGCTTATTCGATAGTGAACCCTAATAGATTTGACGATAATTCAAATTTAAATTATTTATGTGCAGCGGGCGTAACATTTTTATTTTTAGTTGCTTTAAATAAAAAACTTAGAGAAAACAATTGGTTTGTAGAGAATAATATTAATGAACCAAATTTATTAAATTTTTTAGATCTCGTATCAATAGGAACCGTATGCGATGTTGTTCCTCTTATAGGTTTAAATAGAGCTTTAGTAAAACAAGGTCTTGAGATTATTAGATTAAGAAAAAACTTAGGTCTCAAAACTCTAATTGATATATGTGATATACAAACCACTCCAACCACTTATCACCTAGGTTATGTTTTAGGTCCCAGGATAAATGCTGGTGGTAGAGTTGGCAAATGTAGTCATGGTGCTAATTTACTTTTAAATATTAATTCATCTGAAGTATATAAAATAGCGACTGATTTAAACTTATATAATACAGAAAGGAAAAGTTTAGAGAAAAAACTTCTTGATGAGATAATTAATGATGTGCCAATAAAAAAAGAGAATCCAGTCATAATATTGAATGGTCGAAATTGGCATGAGGGTATAATTGGAATAGTGGCTTCAAGAATTAAAGACATTTACAATAAACCAACAATTATTATTACCACTGATGGTAAAAACGGTAAGGGTTCGGCTAGATCAATCGTAGGTTTTGATATAGGTTCAGTAATACTAGCGGCTGTCCAAAAAAAGATATTAATCAAAGGCGGTGGCCATAAAATGGCTGGTGGTTTTTCTATTAAAATATCTAACTTGAAATTATTTGAAGAATTTGTGTTTAGCAAATTTAAATCTGCAAAAAATTTCAAATCTTTTGAAAAAAATCTTTATATTGATTCTCAAATATCTCCGTCTGCTTTAAATATAGATTTTTTTAAAAAAATTAATCTTTTGTCACCATTTGGTTCTGGCAATCCAGAGCCAAAATTTATCATTGAAGATATGAAAGTTGTAAAATCATTTGTTGTTGGCGAAAATCATGTTAAATCCATCTTAGAGGGCAAAGATGGATCAAATCTAAAATCAATAGCATTTAATGTTATAAATAATGAAATTGGACAATATTTATTAAGCAAAAACAACAAAACTATCAACTTGGCAGGAAAATTGTCCCTAAATGAGTGGAGAGGTGAGAAAAATGTAGAGTTTATTATAGATGATATTTCTGTTAATAAGACAATCAAAAATACGGTCCCATCGTCTATCGGTTAGGACACATGGTTTTCATCCATGAAAGAGGGGTTCGATTCCCCTTGGGACCGCCAAAAATAAATGTATAAAGTAGCAATTATAGAAAAGATTCATCAAGATGGAATTGATTTATTAAAAAATAATCCAGCCTTTGAACATGAAATAATTGAAGACACTTCAGAAGAAAACTTGATAAAAACCCTTCCTAATTTTGATGCTTGTACACTTAGAGTTTCAAAATTGAATGAAAAAATCATGTCAAATTGCAAAAACTTGAAAGTTATATCTAGACATGGTGTTGGGTATGACAATGTTGATTTAAATTATATTAAAAAGAACAATATAACATTATTAATTACCGCAAAAGCTAATGCTGTGGCAGTTGCAGAACACGTAATTTATATGATGTTATCTATATCTAAAAGCATGAGCCAATATGACAACGAAGTCAGAATTGGAAATTTTAAAAAAAATGCATCATCTATTACAACGTTCGAACTTTATAATAAAGAGATCTTAGTCGTTGGATTTGGAAGAATTGGGCAAAGTTTAATAAAAAGATGTTTAGGATTTGAAATGAAGATAAAAGTTTTTGACCCTTTTGTTTCAAAAGAAACTATAGAAAGTTTTGGGGGAGAAAAAATTGAAAATCTCGATGATGGATTAAAAATTTGTGACTACATTTCTTTTCATGTTCCACTAACTGAAAAAACTAAAAACTTGATTAACTATTCTAAACTTAAAATGATGAAAAGAGAAGCAATTGTAATTAATACAGCTAGAGGTGGAGTTATTAATGAAAATGATTTAGATAAAGCATTAAAAGAAAATTTAATTTTTGGAGCAGGTTTAGATGTTTTTGATAAAGAACCAATTGATAAAATAAATCCACTATTATCTAATAAAAAAGTTTTGCTAAGTCCACATTCAGCAACATTTACAAACGAGTGTAAATCAAGAATGTCTTTAGAATCAACTAAAAATATTATTGATTTTTTTAATAATAAGATTGATAAATCTATGATTGTAAAATTATGATAAACGTAACCAGGAAATTTAAGAATTTTGGTCCATTAGAAATTTTAGTTTTAAGTTCTATTACATATGTAGTTGTAATGTTAATATGGACAGCCTCAACTAGATCAGAAGTTTTACAAAAAGCAAACGATATAAAATATAATCATAAATCAGTTATTAATTTTATCAACGATCAGGTAAATATCTGTAGTTCAAATGAAAAAGCTTTAACATCATGGGGCGAAAAATGTAATGCTGTTTGGACGTCAGATAAAATCGTAAGTTATGTATTATCTAATATTGAACTAAAAAACCCTTATTCAATAGAAAAACCTTTAATTCAAACATCTCAAGATCCTAGAATTCAAGCAGAGGGTAAAGCGGGTCAATCTACAGATAAAGGTATAATTTTCGTTTCTTCAAATAATTTTGAGTCAGAGGCAGGTTCTGAATGGGTAGTTGGCACTTGTGTTAAATCGCCTTGTGTGGCTGCTGGCAATAATGAATTAGTTTCTTTATATCGTTAATTAGTGATTTCAAAACCACATTGTTTTGCAGTTTTGCTTAAATAATTAAAACCTATTTTTGCATATTCAAATGGATTTGCCTTAGCTGGATCTTGTTCAGCTTCTACCACAAGCCATCCTGAATAATTTTTTTTTTTTAAAGCGTTTAAAAAAGGAATGTAGTCAATACATCCATCACCTGGCACGGTAAATGCCCCATCTAAAAATGCTTGTCTGAATGTCGAGTCATTTCTTAAAGATTTTTTTAAAATATCTTTTCTAATGTCTTTGCAATGAACATGAATTATACGTTCATAAAAATTTTCAACTAATTTAATGGAGTTCCCTTTTGCAAAAAACATATGGCCAGTATCCACTAATAATTTAACTGTATCATTCGTATTTTCTATAAGTCTACAAGTATCATCCTCAGTTTCTATTATAGTCCCCATGTGATGATGATAAGCTAATGGCATGTTTTCATCTATCATCATTTTACTAATCTCATTTATGGAATTAATAAATTTTTTCCAATCATCTTTTGATAATATAGGTCTTTTTGATAATGGGGTTCTGGGATCTCCTTGAATAGAGTCTGTTACTTCGGCAAAAACCATGCAGGGGGATTCACAATCTTTGAATAGTTTAAGCTGTTTTTGCATAAGTTTAAATTCCTCTTTTGGTGATCTTTTAAGAAGTTGAGCTCCATACCAACCTGAACATAATTTGAGTTTCTCTTTGTTTAGCTTTGGAATAAGTTCATTAGAGTCCATTGGAAACTTTCCGCCAGACTCAATTCCAGTAAAGCCTGCCATACTGGCCTCTTTTAAACATTGCTCTAATGAAGTTTTGCCACCTAATTCAGGCATATCATCATTACTCCATGCTATAGGTGCTATTCCTAATTTTATCGACATATTTTTAAGAAAGTAATAATATTTTATATTATTAATAATAAAGTTACAAAAGAATTTATGATTAATGTAGCACTTTTAGGTTTTGGCAGAATTGGTCAAATGCATGCCCAAAATATTAGTTTAAATAACAGTCTTAAACTTTTATATGTTTACGAAAAAATAGAAAAACTAAGAAAAAAAGCAAAAAGACTTTATAATTGCAGTATAGAGAATAACTATAAAAAAATTTTTTCAGATAAAAGGGTAGATATTATTTTTATTTCAAGTCCTACAAGTACTCATATTAAATTTATTGAAGAGGGTATTAAATATAATAAAACTATTTTTTGTGAAAAACCTTTAGATTTAAATATAAAAAAAATTATAAAAACATTTAAAATCGTTAAAAAATATAATTCTAAAATACAATTAGGATTTAATCGAAGATTTGACCCTGGTCATGACTCTATAAAAAAGGATTTAGATAAGGGTAGAATTGGAAGATTAGAGAAAATAATAATTACAAGCAGAGATCCCGCTCCTCCTTCTAAAGCCTATCTTAAATCATCTGGAGGTATTTTTAGAGATATGATGATCCATGACTTTGATTTATGCAGATATTATTTAAAGAATGACGATATTTCTGAAATTAGTTCTTCAACAAGTTCTTTTGACCCTTTATACAAGAAAATTAAAGATCATGAATTAGCGACAGTTATTATGAAATCAAAAAAAGGTGTCTTATGCGTAATAACAAATTCTAGACATTGTTCATTCGGTTATGATCAAAGAGTCGAATTATTTGGAGAAAAAGGTATGCTTTTTTCTGGTAATCAAAAAAATACAGCCACAGAGATTTTTAATTCAAATCAATCACACTCGCAAAAACCTTTTTTAAACTTTTTTATTGAAAGATATAAAGAAGCTTACAATCTTCAACTTAATGAATTGATTGCTTTACACAAAAAAAACTTTAAACCAAGGTCAACATTTCAAGATGGTTATTTTGCTTTAAAAATTGCTAATGCCGCATATCAATCTTTAAATCAAAAAAAAGTAATAAAATTAAAGTAAATTCAACTACCAGAAGTTGTAAATATTTATTTTCCTTTTGTAATTTTATAAATTTTTTGTTTTAATTGCGCAAAATTAACAAACAAATGAGGAAATAATCATGAAGAAAGTATACTTAACAATTGCTGCTCTCATGAGTTGGGCAATGATGTCAGTAGCTGCTTTAGCAGTTGATATTATTGTTGTATCTCATGGACAAGCAAATGACCCTTTCTGGTCTGTTGCAAAAAATGGAGTTGATAAAGCTTGTAAAGATATGAAAGTATCTTGCAAATATACAGCCCCAGCAACGTTTGATATGGTCGAAATGGCAAAATTAATCGATAATGCTGTTTCTCAAAAACCAAAAGGTATTGTAATAACTTTACCTGATGCTGCCGCTTTAGGTAAATCTGTTAAAGCTGCAATTTCTGCAGGTATTCCAGTAATCTCAATGAATTCAGGTTCAGACGACTACATGAAATTAGGTATTAGTGCTCACGTAGGTCAAACAGAGTTTGAAGCTGGTGTAGGCGGTGGACAAAAAATGAAAGCTTCTGGTGGTAAAAAAGCACTATGTGTTAACCACGAAGTAGGTAACGTCGCTTTAGATAGAAGATGTGCTGGTTTCAAAAAAGGTTTTGGTGGATCTGTTGATATATTAGGTACATCAAATGACCCAACTGAAATTCAAAAAGCTGTAGCTGCTAAATTAGGTGGCGGATATGACACAATTCTAACTTTAGGAGCTGGTCTTGCAGGTGAAGCTGCTCTAAAAGCTTTAGAGTCTGCTGGAAAAGTTGGAAGCGTCAAACTTGGTACATTCGATATGTCTCCAGGTATGCTAAAAGCTGCTGCTGCTGGAAAAGTTGAGTTCTTAATCGATCAACAACAGTATCTACAAGGTTATTTACCTATAGCAATCTTTACTCAATATATGAGATATGGAACTATGCCTGCTGGTGTAGTTATGACAGGACCAGGTTTTGTTACACCTCAAAATGCTAAGAGTGTAATTAAATGGGCCGCTCAAGGTTATAGATAAGATAAATATCAAAAAGGCCTAGCGATATTTCTCTAGGCCTTTTTTTATAGGTTTTTTAATATGTCTACAAAATCAAAAAGTATTGAGAAAAAAACTGATTTTAATCAGGATGAAAGACTAAAAAAAGTTTCAAAATTAAGATTATTACTAAATAGGCCCGAGCTTGGTGCTTTGGGTGGAGCGATTCTAGTATTTATTTTCTTTGGTATAGTTGCTGGTGACACTGGAATGTTTAGTGCTTATGGTGTTTTAAATTTTCTTGACGTTTCTGCAAACCTGGGAATCATCGCGATAGCTGCTGCAATGCTTATGATAGGTGGTGAATTTGATTTATCAATCGGGTCAATGATTGGTTTTGCAGGAATATGTATAGCCATACCAGCGATTTATTGGGGATGGCCATTGTGGATGAGTATTATATTTGCATTTTCGATGGCTGTACTAGTAGGATATTTTAATGGAATTTTGGTTGTTAGAACAGGTTTACCGTCATTCATTGTAACTCTTGCTATGTTATTTATTTTAAGAGGAGCTACTTTAGCAATAACAAGGCTGATCACTGGTCGTACCCAAGTTCCAGGATTAAGAGTTTTAATTGAAGATGATCCTCTAGCATGGATTTTTGCTACTGATACATTTAAGTGGTTTTTTTCTTGGCTTGGTTCAATGAATTTAATTGCTTTAAGAACTGACGGCACACCTCTTGCCACCGGTATACCGCCTTCAGTAATATGGTTTATTGCTTTAGCAATTATTTCCACATGGATATTGATGAAGACTAGATATGGTAATTGGATATTTGCATCTGGTGGGGACAAGATTGGAGCAAATAATGTAGGTGTACCAGTTGGAAGAGTAAAAATAAGTTTATTTATTGGTACAGCAGTAGCAGCAACGATTTTTGCTACTATTCAAGTACTAGATGCTGGATCAGCAGATACAATGAGGGGGACATTGAAAGAGCTTGAAGCAATAGCTGCAGCTGTTGTAGGCGGTTGTTTATTAACTGGCGGATATGGATCTGCTATTGGAGCAGCTTTTGGAGCCCTAATATTTGGTACGGTATCAATGGGGATATTTTATACCGATGTAGACACAGACTGGTTTAAAGTTTTTTTAGGAGCGATGATGTTAATAGCGGTTATATTTAATAATTATATAAGAAGAAAAGTAACTGAAAGTAAATAATGTCAGATTATTTAGTACAGTTTAATAATATCAGTAAATTTTTCGGTAAAGTTATAGCGCTTAAAGATGTAACTATGAAATTAAAAAAAGGAGAGATTATGTGTCTTTTAGGAGATAATGGAGCTGGAAAATCGACTTTAATAAAAACTTTAGCAGGAGTTCACAAACCCGATGAGGGAGAAATAATAGTTGAGGGCAAAAAAACAATTTTTGATAGTCCAAAAGATGCATTAGATATGGGTATAGCTACAGTTTATCAAGATTTAGCTCTGGTTTCATTAATGAGCGTTACTAGAAATTTCTTTATGGGTAGAGAACCTATGAAAGGCTTTCCTCTGTTTAAAGTTTTTGATATTGAAAAAGCAAACCAAATTGCAGCAGAAAGAATGGGTCAAATAGGTATTGACGTAAGAGACCCTTCTCAGGCTGTCGGCACTATGTCGGGTGGGGAAAGACAATGTCTTGCGATAAGTCGAGCAATTTATTTTGGTGCAAAAGTACTTATACTAGACGAACCAACTTCAGCATTAGGAGTTCATCAGGCTTCAGTTGTTTTAAAATATATAGTCAAGGCTGCATCGCAAGGCTTAGCTGTAATTTTAATTACCCATAACGTTCATCACGCTTATCCAGTTGGAAATAGTTTTACAGTGTTAAATAGAGGTAAAAGTTTAGGAACTTATGAAAAAAAAGATATTTCAAGAGAAAAACTTCTTAGCATGATGGCGGGTGGAGAAGAACTAAATAAGCTGGAAGTTGAACTTCAAGAAATGAATAGATCTTCATCCTAAAATGCAAATTGGTATTGATTTAGGCGCAACAAAAATTGAGTATGTTTTACTAGATAATAACAATAAAGAGATAAAAAGAGATAGAATACCCACTCCTTCAGATTATCAAAAAACACTTTTATCATTAGAAGATATTATAAAAAAACTTGATAATAAAAATGAAAACTTCAATGTTGGTATTTGTCATCCTGGTTCAGTTGATAAAACGAGTGGTTTGATTAAAAATGCACATAATTCTTTGTGGTTAAATTCAAAGAATTTAATAAAGGATTTAAAGAAAAATATTAAAAATAATATTTTAACCGATAACGATGCTAATTGTTTTTGTTTATCCGAGTCTTTTGACGGTTCAGCCAGCAATTATGAGACTGTATTTGGTATTATACTTGGGTCCGGTTGTGGTGGAGGTTTAGTAATCAATAAAAAGATTATTCAAGGAGCTAATGGATTAGGTGGTGAATGGAGTCTTAATCATACTCCTTTATTTAATGTACCAAATTTGGAGCCAGGACAAATTGATAATTTTAATAATAGAATTGAAGGTTACTTATCAGGAAAATCTATTGAAAAAAGATATTATGAAAAATTTAATAAAAATTTGAGTGCTAAAGAAATTTTTTCTGGATATCGAAAAAAAAATAATAATGAATTTGAATTTATCATTAATTATAAAGATATACTTTCAAGATGTTTAATTACAATTATTACAACTTTAGACCCTGATGCAATTGTTTTTGGCGGTGGTATTTCAAATGAAATTGATTTTTTGGATGAGATTAAAACGATGAGTGCAAAATTAATTAATGAGCCTAATCTTAAAACAGTATTTCTAAAACCTAAATTTGGTGATGCAAGTGGTGTGAGAGGAGCAGCAATTTTAAGTCGGCAAAATTTTATTTAGTTATCAAATTTATCTCTTTTTTTGTAAAAAATTTAGGTTTACTACAATCAACTTCTAATTTTATTTTTTTTCTTTTTTTGGCAGATTTATGGATAGCGTCAATAATATTTAAAACATGTAATGATAAATCTTCATTACATCTATGTTTCTTTTTGTTTTTAATTGCATTTATCATCTCTGCTAATCCTGCACCTCTATAATTAGCATTTGTTGGTGACTCGTTCGCTCTTGCACTTTGCGTTCTTATATTAATCTTTCCTAGTGTTGTCTTATTAGTTTTATAATTTTTCCAATTACTATTCATTTTTTTACTTATCAATACAGAGCCACCAAACATATTTGGATCTGGTACCACCATAGAACCTTTTTCTCCATAAAGCTCTATATGATTTCGCAAATGAGAAATAACATCAAAAGATAAGGTTAATCTAATTATTGTCCCATTTTTAAACATAATTGTTGAAAAATAGGTTGTTGGACACTTAACTTTAATTATCTTTCCTTTTTTTGGGCCAATTCCAATAACTCTTTTTGAGGTATTTTGAAGTGATTGACTTAAAACATTTTTTGCAGGCCCTAAAAGATTTACTAGAGCAGTCAAATAATATGGCCCCATATCAATAACTGGACCACCTTCATTTTTAGCAAACCAAGGTTCAGGGTTTGGGTGGTATGATTGTATCCCTGGATATGCAAAGATAGCATTACCAAATTTTATTTTACCAATAGTTTTTTTATCAACTAATTCTCTGGCTTTTTGCATTCCACCACCAAGAAAAGTATCTGGTGCATTCCCAACAAAAATTTTTTTTTTCTTAGCTAATCTTATTAAATTTTTGCCGTCTCGAAAGGAGGTTGCTAATGGTTTTTCAGAATAAACATGTTTTCCATTTAAGATAGCTTTTTTAGCAATGATATAATGAGCTTTTGGAATAGTTAAGTTCAATACAATATCAATTTCTTTATCTTTTAATAGTTGATTAACAGATATTGCTTTTATATTAAAATTCTTTGCGCATTTTTGGGCTGCATCAAAATTAATATCTGCACATTTGATGATTTTAAAATTATTAAAATAATTATGTGCTCTGAAATATGTTTCGGCAATATGACCGCAGCCAATTAAACCAACATTAAAAACTTTTTTCATAAAAAAGCTTATACACCTTTTCTTTGTTTTTTCTTACCTTCCAAATGTTCTTTTAAGGCTTTTTTATTTTCTTCTGTTGTTGGGATAGATAAAGTAGGGCTTTCCCAATAAGCTGATCCCTCTAACCATTGGTAGCCATCGGTATGTATGCTAATAACGTATGTTTTTTTTGATTTTTTTGCTCTTTTAAATGCATTTTCTAATTCATTTATTGAGTTTACATGTTCGCCGTTAGCTCCCATGCTTTTAGCATGTGAGGCGAAATCTACTGGTACTAAGTTAGGTGTCTTAGATGATTTTAATAAGCAATTAAATTCTTTACCTCCTTTATAAAGCTGTAATCTATTTATAACTGCATGACCTCCATTATCGCAAACAATGATAATCAATTTGTTATCTGTTATTACAGAACTATAAATATCAGAATTGTAAAGTAGGTAAGATCCATCTCCAACAAATGTAATTACTTCTTTATCGGGATTGGCCATTTTAATTCCTAAAGCTCCAGATATTTCATAACTCATACAACTAAAACCCCACTCAGTTTCATGAGTATTCAATTCTTTTGGCCTCCAAACTTGAACTACTTCACCCACTAATCCTCCAGCAGCTGTAACAGCAATATCTGATGGGTTTGAATTTCTATAAATAGCCCCAACTGCATGTGCGTAACTTGGTAATTTTTGATTAGTTGGACCACTTTCTTTATCAACGTAATTATTCCAATTCTTTAATTCTTTTCTAGATAAATCATACCAGTCAGAATTTGCTTTCCAATTTCCAAGTGATTGTGATAATTCCATAAGTGAAACCTTCGCGTCTCCTATAACAGCTTGAGCTAAATGCTTATTAGCATCAAATCTTGAAGTATTAATACATACTAATTTAAAATTTGAGTTTTCAAAATTTGCCCAAGATCCAGTTGTAAAATCGGCAAGTTTAGTTCCCACAGCAATTGCAAGATCTGTTTTTTTTGCCATGTTGTTTGCTGCCTTACCTCCAAGTCCACCGATCGGTCCAAGAAAGTGAGAATGATCTTTTGTCATTGTTGAATAACCCATTACAGTTTGAGTGACCGGTATATTATGTTTTTTTGCAAAATTTGATAATTCGTTCATTGAATCAGAATAAAAAACTCCTCCCCCAGAAATAATTAATGGATTTTTAGAATTTTTAATTATTTCAGCTGCTTTTTTTATTTGGTAGTCATCTGGCTTTGGTCTCCTGATTGTGTGTATTCTCTCTTTAAAAAATTCCTCGGGGTATTCAAATTTTTCCCCTTGCACATCTTGAGATAAAGATAGACATGCGGGACCACAATCTGCAGGATCTAGCATTATTTCAATAGCTTGAGGTAAACTTGATATAATTTGTTCTGGTCTAGTTATTCGATCAAAATATCTAACAACAGGTTTGAAAGCATCATTTTGCGTAATCCCAGGATTATTAAAATGTTCAACTTGTTGTAATACCGGATCGGGCATTCTGTTTGCAAATGTGTCTCCAGGCAAAAATAAAATCGGTAACCTATTACTTAATGCAACAGCAGCAGCTGTTATCATGTTTGTTGACCCAGGACCAACAGAACTTGTCGCTATAAATATTTGTTTACGTCTTTTAGCTCTTGAGTAGGCAATACCAGTAAGGGCCATATTTTGTTCATGGTGTCCTCTCCAAGTTGGTAAATCTTTTTTATTCTCTTGAAGAGCTTGACCTAAGCAAGCAACATTTCCGTGACCAAAAATACCAAATGCTCCAGGAAAAAGAGGTTCTTTTTTACCATCAATCAAAATTTTTTGCTTTATCAAAAATTTTACTATTGCCTGTGCACAAGTAAGTTGAATGTTTTTCATAAATTCTCTATAAAGTATTTAATTATATCTTAATTATCAATAATTATTATGTACGAAAAATTTGGACAATTTATAGATGGCAAATGGCAGAAATCTTCAAGTGGTGAGACTTATGAGGTTTTAAATCCAGCTACAGAAGAAATTATAGGTAAGGCTTCAAAAGCAAATAAAAATGATATTCAATTAGCTTTAAAGTCAGCAGAGAGGGGTTTAGAAATCTGGAAGAATACATCTCCTTGGGAAAGGTCTAAAATAATTAGAAAAATATCAGATCTTATTAGAAGCAAAGTTGATATTTTATCGAAATGGTTAACTCTTGAAGTAGGAAAACCTTTAACGGAAGGTGCAGGTGAAGTAGGTGGTGCTGCTGATATATTTGAATGGAATTCTGAAGAAACAAAAAGAATATATGGAGAGACGCTGCAAAGTAGATTTCCTAATACTAGAATACATGTTTATTATCAACCGGTTGGAGTTGTAGCAGCATTAGTTCCGTGGAATTTTCCAGTTATACTTGCTTCAAGAAAAATCTCAACAGCATTAGCTGCTGGATGCTCTGTTATTGTAAAGCCTGATACAATAACTCCTGGTGCTGTAATGCAATTGGTAGATATTTGTAAAGAAGCAGGTGTACCACCAGGTGTTGTTAATTTATTATCTGGAGATCCTGCTTTTATCTCTGACAATTTAATGTCCTCTGACATTGTTAAAAAAGTTTCAATCACTGGATCAACTAGAGTGGGTAAACTTATTTTAAAAAAAGCAGCCGATAAAGTTCAAAGAGTAACGATGGAATTAAGTGGTCATTCACCTTTTATTGTTTTTGACGATGTTGATTTAAATAAAGTAACAGATATGGCAATTACAGCAAAATTTAGAAATAACGGCCAAGTTTGTATTTCTCCAGGAAGATTTTACATACATGAAAGTAAAAAAAATGATTTTGCTAAATTAATGGTAGAAAAAACAAAAAAACTAAAAATTGGTAACGGTTTAGATAAAGATACTATACTAGGCCCTTTAACCACAAAAAAAAGATTAGAGGAAATAGAGGCTTTAGTGGAAACAACAAAAAAAGAGGGCGCTGATGTATTGTGTGGTGGAAAAAGACCAGCTGGATTTAATAAAGGTTATTATTATGAACCAACTATTTTTGATAACGTGAAAGATAATTATACAATCATGAAGCAAGAGCCTTTTGGTCCATTAGTACCAATTTTAACATTTAAATCTTTTGATGAAGTCATTGAGAGGGCTAACAATAATGAGTTAGGATTAGCTAGCTATTTATACACAAACGATATGGAGAAGGCTAACAAAGCCTCAGAACTTATGGAGAGTGGTACTGTGGCGGTAAATACACCTGTTGTTGCATTAGCTGAAGCCCCGTTTGGCGGAATAAAACAAACTGGTTATGGAAGAGAAGGTGGATCTATGGCCATCAAAGATTATTTGAATATAAAATATACACATCTTGGTATTCACAATTAATGAAAAAAAATAAGATTAAATCCATGTTTAAAAAAGGTGAACCAATTATTAATGGCTGGTTGCAAATACCAAGTTCTTTCTCTGCAGAAGTTATGGCAAATCAAGGTTGGGACTCTCTTACTATTGATATGCAACACGGTGTAATCGATTATCCGAACGCTTTACAGATGCTACAAGCTATATCCACAACTGAAACAACACCATTGGCTAGAGTTAATTGGAATGAACCTGGACAAATTATGAAAATTTTAGATGCTGGTTGCTATGGTATAATTTGCCCAATGGTTAGCAATAGAAAAGAAGCTGAAAATTTTGTCAATGCTTGTTTATATCCGCCACTTGGATACAGAAGCTTTGGACCTATTAGAGGACTTATATACGGCGGCCCAGACTATGCAGATTTTGCGGATGAAGAAATACTAAAATTAGCAATGATTGAAACAAGTGAAGCTCTTAAAAATTTAGAAGATATTATGACCACAAAAAAATTAGACGGTATTTATATCGGTCCAGCAGATTTGAGTTTGGCTATTGGTCAAAAACCCGGTTTCGACAATCCCAAAGGATCAAAAACATATGATCAAATAATGAAAATATTAGATAATGCAAAAAAACACAAATTATTTACAGGTATTCACAATGCTACAGCTGATTATGCAAAAGAAATGATAAAAGCTGGTTTTGATTTTGTAACAGTAGGTGCTGACCAAAGGTTTATGAGTGCAGGAGCTAAAACAGCTATTGAAAAATTAAAAGGGTCACAAAAAGGTAAAGAAAATAAGGGATACTAAACCCAATGAGTTACTATGTTTATATGCTCAAATCTCTAGGGCAAAAAAAAACCACATATGTGGGATATACTAATAATCTTCAAAAACGAGTAAAGTTACACAACAAAGGTAAAGGAGCAAAGTTTACAAAAGGTAGAAAATGGAAACTTATATACAAAGAGTGTTATGAAACTAAATCAAAAGCTTTAAGCAGAGAGTATTACTTAAAAAAAAACCGAGCATTGAGAAATATAATTAAATCTATTAATTTATGAAAATTTCAATTCTTTTACCATATAAAGAAAATTTTTCTCCAATTTATCCAGGCGCAGTCTCACTATTTGTTAGAGATACAGTAAATATCAGTAAGTATAAAAATAAAATTACCATTTATGGTAATACAAATTTCAAAGAACGTTTTAAGCTAAGATACAACAATATTCCTCTTTCAAAATTTAGACTCCAAAGTAAAAGTAAAATATATGTAAATAATTTTATCAGTATTGAAAAAGAGAGCCCCTCGGAATTAATTGAAATACATAATCGACCTAATTATTTAAACGAATTAGTAAATAATCTTTCAAAACGTAATTATGTTCTATATTTTCATAACGATCCTCTAACTATGACCGGATCAAAAACTATCAATCAAAGAAAATTTTTACTAAAAAATTGCTTTAAAATTATCTTTAATAGCAATTGGTCAAAGAAAAGATTCTTGGAGGGTATGCAAAATAAATTTGTTAATAGTGAAAAACTTTTAGTTGTTTTTCAGTCGGCAAAAAAACAAAAAGTAAATCTATTAAAAAAGAAAAATTACATTACTTTTGTTGGAAAGCTTAATAGATCAAAAGGGTATGATATCTTTGGTTCAGCAGTTTTAAAAATACTAAAAAAATATCCAAACTGGAAAGCAAATGTTATCGGCGATGAACAAAGAGATAAAATAATCTTTAATCATAAAAATCTCATAAATTATGGTTTTCTAAAACATAATAAAGTTTTAGATATATACAAAAAAACTAGTATTGCTGTTGTATGTTCTAGGTGGGAAGAACCATTCGGTCGAACAAGCTTAGAAGCGTCTTCGGCTGGATGCGCTGTGATTATAAGTAATAGAGGAGGTTTACCTGAAACTATCACTAATGGAATTATTTTAAAAAAAATTACACCCCAAGAATTATTTAAAAGTTTAGATAATTTAATAAAACAAGTTTCTTTAAGAAGAAAAATACAGAAGTTGTCGCTTAAAAATTTTTATCTTACACATAATTATGTATCAAATAAAATTGATGATTATAGAGAAGAGAAACTTGGAATTATTAATAGATTTAACACAATAAAATCATCTGAGAATTTAAGAATTCTACATGTCACTAATTTTAATGAGAGACATAATGGCAGGTTATTTTTTAACACTGGAAGAAGATTAAACAATGGTTTTATTAGATTGGGTCATAGTATTTTAGATTTTAGTGATAGAGACATTCAAAAGTATTATAAAAATTATAATGATTTATCAGGCTCTAAGCATTTAAATGATAAATTAAAAAAAACTTGCTACAATTTTAAACCAGATTTATTGATTTTAGGTCACGCCGATCTAATCTCTGAGGCAACTCTTGGTGAATTAAAAGATGATTATCCCAATTTAAAAATATCCCAGTGGTTTTTAGATCCGTTGAATAAAAAAGGACCTGATTATGAAAGAAATAAACAAAGAATATTAGATAAATCAAAACATCTGGAGGCTAATTTTTTGACTACAAGTCCAGATGTTTTAAAATTCTTGCCAAATAATATAGGAAATTATTTCATACCAAATCCGTCAGATAAATCATTTGAAACATTAGAAAATTATAAAAAAAATTGTAATATGGATGTTTTCTTCGCTCTTAGTCACGGTGTACATAGAGGTGTGTTAAAAACAGGTAAATCTGACGACAGAGCTGACTTTGTTAATAAATTAATAAGAAGAACTAATGACGTAAAGTTTGATATCTATGGTTTAGATAAAGTTCAACCTATATGGGCTGACCATTATTTTAAGACAATATCTAATTCAAAAATGGGTTTAAATTTAAGTAGGGGAGAACCAATTAAATATTACAGCAGTGATAGAATTACGCAAATTATTGGAAATGGACTAGTCACATTAATTGATGAAAGAACCAAATATAGAGATTTTTTTAATGAAAATGAGATGGTTTTTTACAAAAATTTAGACGATTTATCAGAAAAAATTATAAAAATATCTAAAGATGAAAAATTAAGAAGAAATATTGGCAAAAATGGGAAAGAAAAATATTTAAAAATGTTTAATTCTGATTTAGTTGCAAATTATATTATTAAGCGAACTTTAGGTATTAAAGATAAGAATAAATATGCGTGGGATAAAAAGAAAAATTAATGAAAACTTTTTTAATTTTCAGGTCGGACAGAGTTGGGGACTTTTTATTAACATTAATTTTGATAAAGTCTTTAAAAAGAAGTTTTAAAAATTGTAGAATAATAATTGTTGCCTCAGAAAAGAATTACGAACTCATAAAAAATAACAAATACGTAGATAAAGTAGTTTTATTTCCAAAAAAAAAGATAAGTGAAATAAGAAAATTTATTAATTTAATAAATAATGAAAAAATAACTGATATAATAACTGCTGATAGAAAGAATAGATCTATATTTCTTTCTTTTTTTATAAAATCTGAAATAAAAATATTTGTTTGTGTAAAGTTTATTCATTTCTTATTATTTAAAATTTTAGGAAAAATAAATGTTTTTGATAACGAATATAAAGTAACAAAAATTCAAACAATTCAGAATATCTTAAATTATTATAATATATTATTAATAGAGCAGGACAAAAATATTTACAATAAAAATGATTTTGATAAATTTAATAAATCACTACCCCTTGATGAGAGTTTTTTAGTTTTACATTTTGATGAAAAATGGTTCGTAAATAAATATATCAAAAAATATAAGCAAATTAATGTAAACAAAGAAAATTTAAATAGTTTTATTGAGTCATTAGTAAAGAAAACTATGATGAACATAGTGATTACAACAGGTAACACTAATTTAGATTTATTAGAAGAACTTAAAAAAGAATTTAAATTTATCGCTGGCAATTTATTTGAAAAAAGTATTAATAATAATAAAGTTTTCTTAATAGATAGACAAAATTATTTTCAGGTTTGTTCAATTGTTTGCAAATGCAAAATATTTGTTGGATGTCACGGTTCCTTAACCCACTTGGCAGGCTGTTTTAATGCAAAAATTGTTGATATTATTGAAGAAAATAAAGCTGATTTTTATCAAAAATACACTGATCATTTAAAAAATTATAACAAAGTATTTAGAGATCAAATGATTTCAATGTCTAAAAAAATAATAGAATGTGTTTAATTTAAAATTGAATTAAATATATTCTCAATAAATAGCGATTGAGAATTATCACTTAGATGTGATGCAGGATCATCTTTTTCAAAGATTGTTAAATTTGTATTTTTATCAATTATTTTTGTATAATTTATATGATAAGCATTTTTAGGTAATTCTAATTTGTCTATAATATCACTTATATTTACATTATACTTATTATTTAAATGTTTTCTATGAGGATGACTTATTATATATAATTTTATATTATTTTTTGAACCTAAAACTTTTGAAATATAAGCGTTTAACACACTAATAAAATAATTTTCATCGTCATCATCGAGCTTAAATAAATATTTTTGAATATCTTTAAAAGTGCATTTTGAAGATTTAATATTTCTATTCTTAAATTTATAAACATTTTCATGATAAAATTTTTTAAAATAATAATTTGTTATATAAATTTTTTCAAAATTACTCTTCTTAAATATAATTTCTGAAAAATTATAATATTTTGAATAGTCAAAAATTGCTCCGGTGTTTTTTTCTCGTTCTATAAACATTTTTTTTTTGTATTTATCAAATTTAATTTTTGATCTATATCTGCAAAGTTCATCACCAATATCGGTTTGATCTATTATTGCTATTACCACTGAAGGTGAAATATTAAAATCATCTTTTAAAATTTGAAATTGCACAGTCATAGGCGAGGGGGAAAACGATGCTATTCCGGCATTTATAAGTCCAATTTTATTTATTTTTGCTATTTCATTAAGCTTCTTTTTAGATAGGTTTTTTGTTGATAGATATTCTGCCCATGAGTCTCCTTGTATTAAAAAATTGATCTTATTTTTTGAATATTTTGAAACCTCTGTAAAAAAGTACTCTTCTTTTTTAATATTTTCTTTAATGAAATGTTTTCCTCTTAAATGATGAACTTTGTTTGAATAATTCCTGTGAAAATTCAGTTCTTCTTTATTTGTAAAATTATTATCTGAAATATATTTTTCATTAATAGATACCCAAAATAATACAATTAAGTAAACTAAAAAAAAAGATAGTAATATAGAGCCAAAAAAGAGAATTATATTTTTAATATAATTCATACTTTTAATTTTTTTAATGCGTTGTTTTTAAATAAATTAGCCTCTTTAATGTATCTCCTGACCATCTGAGTTGACTTGTGGCCTGTCATAGCCATAATGTTTCTCTCTTCAGCGCCAGACTCAGCTGTTGAGGTTGCAAATCCTGACCTTAAACTATGACCTGAATATTTTTTTTCATCGAGGCCTGCTAATGCGGCATATTTTTTAATTAATAAGGAAACACTTTTGTCAGATATATCAAAAACTTTGCCTGTTTTTATATCTGATAAATTAATCCAATTCTTCAAGTTTTTAACAGGGCAATATTGCTCATTTATGAAATAGGGTATTGCTTTAATCATCCCTTCACCTGATTGATCTGTTTTTGACCTTTTAATAAATATTTTCACACCTTCACTTACAAAATCTATATCATCGTAATCAATAGAAACTAGTTCTGATCGTCTAAAGCCTCCAGCAAAACCCAGAAGTATTAACGATTTATTCCTTGTTTTTTTTAAAAATTTATTTTTACTTTTATCTATTACATCAATAATTGTTTTTAACTCATTGATTAATAACGGCTTTTTTGCTTTTTGATTACTTCCTCTTAATCTTTTTATACCTAAAAGATTTTCCATTATTAGAGGATGTTTAGTATCAATGTAGTGTCCTTTTAATTTATGTATAACGCTAATAGAGGCCAATCTTCTTTTTAAAGTGCTGAATTTAGAGTATTTTGATAAATGAGTGAGATAGAGAGCTACTATTTTTGGTTCTGTTGGCATTGATTTAAAACTATGTTTTGTACAAAACTCTAAAAAATCTCTATAATCAGCTTTATATGCTCTTAAAGTATTATCTGCCTTGGCATTACTAAGATTCTTCAAAGTATCTAGCTCAAGGGATTTTATATCAACTACAAGTTTATTCATATGTTTTTTCCGATAACCATTAATTATCGGAAATAATATATTAGTTCTAATTTGATGTCAATATATTAAATTAAGAGTTGTTTGGAATGAATATAAAAATTAAAATTATGAATATGTCAATTAAATGCAAAGTGATGGACACTTCAACAGGTAAAGAAATTTATTCTATGCTTCCAATTAAATCAAAAGTAAACACTTGGGGTAAGGAAGTGTATTTTTATATACCAAAGAATACAATTAAGCCTGAAAAGAACGCTAAAGAGGTCTTTAACATTGGTGAGATAGCTTTTTGGAACCAAGGAAACGCCATTGCAATAGGTTTTGGTCCTACTCCTGCAAGCAAAAAGGACGAAATTAGGCTTGTTTCATCAGCTAATCTATGGGCTAAAGCGAATAACCCGCATGAATTAAAGAAACTAGAGGGATCTAGAGATGGTGATATTATTGAGGTTTTGAAGGATTAAAATGATAAAATATATATTGATTGGCGGCCTTTTTATTGCTCTAGTCTACTTTAGTCTCAATTATTGGGAAAAAATTAAAGATAGTAAAAAAAAAACAGTTAAAACAACATTTATCTTTATTTTTATAATTGCCATTAGCTTTTTAGCTTTTCTTCTTTATGATTAAACTTAAGGGTACTCATTTTCAAATAAAAGTTTGGAAATACCTTAAAAAAATACCTAGGGGTAAAGTAAAAACGTATCTAGAGGTTGCAAAAGCGGTTCGAAAGCCAAAGTCAGTAAGGGCGGTGGCAAACGCAATAGCGAGAAACCCCTATCCTCCTGTAATACCATGTCATAGAGTGATAAGAACTGATGGACGATTAGGCGGTTACTCTGGTAGAGGAGGTATTAAAACAAAGCGAAAATTATTAAAAAAAGAGGGTTTTTCATTCTAAAAGTATTTAATACCAACGGTTCTAGCTAATAAGCCATTTAATTATTGTAAATTGCATGAATACAAGGCATGGTTGCATAGAATTAATATTGATCGCAAAAAAAACCACTCATATGGACGATTAAACGATATATTCCTTAACTGCAAGGCTTGAATATATAATGCTAATTTTTAGTCAATTTTTTTTGGTTTCTTCTGTGTTTTTTATTAAATAACACTTTTTATAATTAAAAATTAAAAAAAAACTTATATTTTTTATTAGTTTAAGGCATATTTATTATCATTTTAATGGTATTTGTTTGTAAAATTAAATTTTAAGTAAGTAATATTTACTAATCTTATAGTCTAAAACATTAATTATTTGCTGTAAGCTACTGTATTTACTGAAAATATTTAAGACTAAAATAAACTACAAAAGGGATAGTTATAAATGACATTATAGTGGAAGTAACTATAACACTAGCAATACTATCGACTACCCTTCTCTCTGAATACATCGAACCTACTAAATAAGTTAAAATAGCACTTGGCATTGCAGATTGAATTAAAAGCACTCCAGCCGCTACTCCACTAAGATTTAAATATTGAATTAAACTAAAACCAATTATTGGTCCAATTATAATTCTCACACAACTTAAAATTGATGCATTTAACCATGAAACGACTTTTAACTTTGTTAAAGCAATTCCTAAAGACATAAGAACCAGAAAAATTGTTGCGTAAGTTAATAAAAAGGTCGTGTTTACTACAAAACCAGGAACATCCCAATCGTAATATAAAACAATTACAGCTGCTATTATCCCGTAAATAGGCATATTAGCAATCAATATTTTAAGTGAAAAACTTTTTTTTGCTAAAAGAACACCTAACGTGAAGTGCAGTAAGATGATTACTGATGCTATAGCTGAGGCTATACCCAGACCTTCTGTCCCATAGGCAAAAAGGCAAATAGGAATACCCATATTACCAGTATTTGGAAGTATTAATGGAGGGAGTTCACTCACAATGTCTTTTTTCATTAAAGCAAGAACAATTAAACCTATTGCAGCAAAACCTCCAATTATAACTAAAGCATAAATAAAATATTCTATAAATGTTTCTAAAGTTACACCTGTTGATGTAATAGTATAAAAAATCATCGCAGGTGTACCTACATTACCAGCCAATGTAGTTATAAAATCAGTGTTAAAATTAGGATCTTTTCTACCGAGATAGTACCCTATACCAATTACAAAAAAAACAGGGAGTATGACGTCTATCAGTTTGATGTAGAGTTCCATTAAGCTCTTACATCAGATTTTCTAGGTTTTCTCAACTTGTTTTTAAAATTAATAGCAGTTTCAAATTCCATCAATCTTTTGTGAATTGATCTTAATTCAGTTATTCTAGTCCAGTTTTGAAGGAAAAGTGAAAAACTACTTTGAACTTCTCTAAAGGCACTAGATGTTTGTATGAGAACTCCTAAAGTCATAGCGCCAGTAAAAAGACCAGGTCCCATTAATAGGTAAGGAACAATAATCATTGTTTGATTATACATTATTAACCATAAATCAAAATAACCATAATGAAGAAACAATCTATGATAATTAAATTTTATTCCTGTAAAAAGTTGTAAAATAGTTGGAGCCTGAACGTAATTTTTTCTGTCATCTTCTCCATAAACTAATTCTTTTCTGAAAGCAGCCTCTACTTTCTGATTATTATATTCTAAGCCTGGTAATTTAATACCCACAAGCCAACTAATTACAAGACCCCCTAAACTTGCAGTTAATGATACCCAAACGAGAGATCCAGATATATCTTTAAAAAAAGGAATTACAACATTAGAAGATAATCCCCACAATATTGGAATAAATGCAATAAGTAACATAATGGCTCTAACAACTTGTAATCCAAGACTCTCAACTATTTTAGCAAAATTCATTGCATCCTCCTGAATTCTCTGAGATGCACCTTCAACTTTAGCGTCTACTGCTCTCCAATAAGGCATGTAAGAAAAGGTCATGGCTTCACGCCATCTAAAAGCCCATAATCGAGTAAAATAGTTGGTAACTGTGTAAATTATAACATACGGAATGGCTAATTTCATAAATAGCAAAATTCCATCGTAAAACTCAGAAAGTTCTCTCTCTGGTGCTTTTTGTAAGAGATCGTAAAATCCTTTATACCATTCATTGATTTTGACATCGATATAAGTTTGAGCTAACAGCGAGAGAATTATAAAAATAAATCCTCCCCAAGACCAAACTAACCATTTTCTCTCTGTAAAAAAACTTCGCCACATAATTAATTCAAAAAGTTATCAGCGTAAGATTTTATAACAAATTTTTTTTTATTTGGCTCAATTAACTTATATTTAATGTTATTTTTGTTAGCATATTCAATTGCCTGTTCTTTAGACGAAAAATTGAGTTTTATTTGACTATTAGTATCTTTCGAGCTTTCCCAACCCATTAATGGATTGTATTTGCTTTTTTGTGATACGAATTCTAGTACCCATTTTTCAGTTTTACCTTTACCAGATTGCATTGCAGACTTAGTAGGTAAATAAATTCTTGCAATTCTCATTTTATTTTATACCCTAAATGATACATAAAATCTGTCTCTGTTCCTACCTCATTAAATAATTCTTCCCAATTCTCATGTATAAAATAATCAGATTTAACGTTATGTCGATAAAATTTGTAAAATGAGTATGGAAGGCCAGAAAATTCAAATACCTTCATGTATAAATTACTTGAGAGAGTATTTATAAAATTCATATATCTTTTTATATCACGAGGTTCCATTTCTAAGGATACACCAATCATTAAAGCTAGATCAAATTTTTTATTACCTAATTGTCGCAATTGGTGTGGAAATATAAAAGTTACATCATTTTCATCGATAAGATGATTTATATCGTTTGAATTGTTCAGATTTAATGCAGAAGCAATTTTTAAATTAGGATAATGTTTTTTTAAATTTGTCATAGATGCAAATATAGTTGGTGGAATGTCAGCAATCACGTATTTGACGCCTTCATATAAAGATATAATTGCATTTGCGGTTCTACCGTACCCTGCCCCTATCTCCAAAATTCTGATATCTTTTTTTCTGAAATCGATAATTTTTTGTAATCTTTCTAATTCATTAATAGTATACATAAGGTGTTGATTTATTTCTAAATTATCAATCTCTATATTAGGTGAGTATTGACTATAAAACTTTCTATTTATTTTTTCATATATTGATTTAGTAAATTCTTTTTTTAAATTATAATACAATAATGTTGTAGTGTTATAACTTATTGAGTCATATGTGCTTAAATTTTTATGTTTTTTAAAAATGTTTATATTTGCGTTTTCATGATTTTTTAAATTTTTGCTAGTATTATTAAAATTTTTTTTTTCAAAATATGTATGTGAAGTTACATCGGTTAAAATAATAGACTCTAATGCTTCTTTTGATGATTTTTTATTTATAGATTTGAAATGATTAATCATGCAATGTCTCCAAAATTTTGAAACCCATTCATAACTCTCTGTTTTTAAAAATTGATTAGTAATTTCTACTAATTCTTTAGGTAAATTATCTTTATTCAGATTTTTCCAAAAAGATTTAAAATCTTTTTTGATTAGAAATGCTTTTTTAAAAGTTGTCCAAAATGACTTTGAGGGACTTTGTAAATTAATATTAAATTTATTCTCTGGTTTAAAAAAATTTATCATAAAATGGTCGGGGCGGCAGGATTTGAACCTGCGACCCTCTGGTCCCAAACCAGATGCGCTACCAGGCTGCGCTACGCCCCGAATGGCTAATTTTATAAGTTAATTATGACTTTTTGGCAATTGAAAGATGTTAAAGATGGAAGTAAATAATACATATGATTCAATACATCTCTAAACCTTTCAAATGGTTTTTCAGGCTTGAAGCTGCATCAGGGCTTGTTTTATTATTTGCTGCAATTTTAGCGTTGATAATCAGCAACTCAAATTTAAGTGACCTATATTATGAAACTTTAGAGACCAAATTTTTATTAGGTTTTAGAGATATTGGTCTTAATTTAACAGTTATACATTGGATTAACGATGTCTTGATGGCCATATTCTTTTTTTTAGTTTCACTCGAAATCAAAAGAGAGTTTATTCAGGGTGAACTTTCTAATCCTAAACAAGCACTTCTACCTATTATCGGTGCAGTGGGAGGAATGGTTGTTCCAGCATTAATATATATAATTATTAATTATGGTAATGCTATTACTCTAAAAGGTTGGGCAATACCTTCAGCCACTGATATAGCTTTTTCACTTGGAGTCCTATCTCTATTAGGAAAAAAAGTTCCTGTTTCATTGAAAGTGTTCTTAACAGCTTTAGCGATCATTGATGACTTGGGGGCAATAATTATAATTGCATTTTTTTATTCAGATAATGTGCAGATTACATACTTAGCTTTAATGTTTTTGAGTGTTATCGTTCTAATTTTATTAAATAGATTTAATGTTAGAAATTTTATTCCCTATCTAATTATTGGAATTTTTCTTTGGGAATTTACTCATGCGTCAGGTATACATGCAACAATTTCAGGTGTTATTCTAGCCTTAACAATACCGCATAAAAATAATAATAAAGCAATAGGATTAAAAGACTCGTTATTATTAAAATTAGAACATTCAATTTCTCCATATGTAGCGTTTGGAATTATGCCAATCTTTGCCTTTGCTAATGCCGGTGTTTCTTTGGAGGGGTTAAGTTTTAATTCACTTTTTGAAAGTGTTCCCTTAGGAATTGTTTGTGGATTATTTTTTGGAAAACAAATTGGTGTTTTTCTATTCTCTATCGTATCAATAAAATTAAAACTTGCTGCAATGCCGAATAACTCAAATATTTTATCTTTTTATGGTGTTGGTGTACTTACTGGTATAGGATTTACAATGAGTCTATTTGTGGGAAATCTAGCATTTGTCAATGATATTGAATATATGGATGGAGTAAAAATTGGTGTTTTAGTTGGTTCGTTTTTGTCTACAATTTTAGGATTCATTTTAATTTACTTCTCAAAAAAATGATAGACGATAAAATAATAAAACTTGCATCAGACACTAAGAATTATGGTTTAAAGAATTATTTTACACACTATTCAAATTCCAAAAACCATATGTGTGGTGACAAAATTAAAATTCAATTAGTTGCAAAAAAAGAAAAAATAATTTCTATGAGGTATGAAACTGAGTCATGTATAATTTGTCAAGCTTCTGCAAGTATATTGTCAAAAAAAATAAATACTTTTTCAATTAAGTCTTTAAAAAAAGATTATCTGATATTAAAAAATTCAAATAATAATATAAAATTACCAGAAAAATTTAAACCATTTAAAGATCTTTTGAAAAAAAATAGTAATCGTGTAGAATGTGTTGTTCTTCCTTTTAAAGCCTTAATTAAGGCCTTGGGAAAATAAATATGGGCAAATTTATTATAATATTTTTTATGATATTTTCATTTATTAACTCGGCTAAAAGCTATCAAGGAAAATCGCTTTATGATTTAAGTTTTAAAGGTATTAATGGTGAAACTATTCTGATGGAAAAGTATAAAAATAATGTGATAATAGTTGTTAATGTTGCAAGTAGATGCGGTTACACACCGCAATATGAAGATTTACAGTTTGTTTGGGAAAAATATAGAGAAAATAATCTCATCATTTTAGGAGTGCCAACAAATAACTTTAAACAAGAGCCTGGTACAAATGAAGAAATTAAAAGTTTTTGTGAAACAAATTTTGGTATTAACTTTCCGATGACCGAGAAGATTGATGTAATTGGAACTAACGCTCATCCTTTTTATAAATGGGCAAAAAAAAATCATGGCTTGGGAGCAATACCTAAATGGAATTTTCACAAAATTGTTATTGGAAAAGATGGAAAAATTGTAGATACTTTTGCCTCTTTCACAAAACCGACATCAAAGAAATTTATTAATTTAATAGAGAAAGAGATTAAAAAGTAAAGTGATAACCATCAAATGCAGGAATTACATTTTTAGGTAATATTTTTTTTAATTTTTCGTAATCTAAATCTGTATGTAAGTTTGTTAAAATAGCTTTTTTTGGTCTTATTTTGCTAATTAAAAGAAGTGACTGATCCAAATTTAAGTGTGAGTTATGTTTAGATAAACGCAAACAATCAATTATCAAATAATTCAAATTTTTAAAATGTTTTAAATTTTTTTCTTCTATTTTGTTGCAATCACTTACATAAGCTATTTTTTTAAATATATAAGCTGTTGACTTAATTAAACCATGTTCAACTTCTAAAGATTTTATTTTTAAAGCAGTTAATTTATTCTTAATAGTAAAATTATTCTTTATTATTTTAGCACTCATTATTGGTTTATAGTCATATTTTTTCTTGAAGCAAAAATCATATTTTTGTTTTAAAATATTAATAGTTTTTTTACTTCCAAATATTGATATTTTTTTTTTATTTTTCCAATAAAAAGGCCTCAATTCAAAAATACCTGAAGTTTGATCTGAATGTTCATGAGTATAGATAACGGAGTCAACATTTGTAATTTTATTTTTTAGTAATTGCTGTTTTATATCAGGAGATGTATCTAATAAAATTGATAAATCATTATATTGTATATGAGCACAACATCTTGTTCTAATATTTTTTTTATTAGTTTTGTCTAAATTACCCCAATAATTTGTAATCCATGGAGATCCTATTGAGCTACCGCAGCCTAAGATAGTAAATTTTTTTTTCAATTTAATTTTCCAAATAAATTTAAGAAATTTTTTGATGTTTGTGAAATAATTGACTCATAATCAATTTTTTTTAAATTTGATAAAAATTTAATTGTATGAACTATATTTCCTGGCTCATTCGATTTTCCTCTTAATGGTTCGGGTGATAAATAAGGTGAGTCAGTTTCGACTAATAATCTTTCTAAAGGAACTATTTCAAATGCTTTTCTTAACTCTGAGGACTTTTTAAATGTTACAATACCACTAGCAGATATATAACAATTTAAATCGAGAATTTTTTTTGCGAAATCGACAGAACCAGTAAAACAATGTATTAAAATTTTTAAATCTCTATTTTTATTTTCTTTTTTTAATATATTATAAGTTTCGTTTTCTGCAGCACGTGTATGAACAATTAGTGGTAAATTAAGTTCCCTAGATGCTTTTATATGCTCCAAAAATAATTTAATCTGAATATCTTTTTCTGAATGGTTATAATAAAAATCTAAACCCGTTTCACCAATGCCTATAATTTTATTGTTCATTTTTATCTTTTCAATAATTGTCTTTGAATTAATTTTTTGATGAACATTTGCTTCATGGGGATGAATACCATATGTGCCATAAACATTCTTATATTTGTTAACTATTTCGAGTATTTTTGAGTATTTTTTATCTTCAGTAGAAATTGTTAGCATGTTAGTTACTCCATTTTTTTTTGCTCTTTCAATTACCTCGTCTAATGAAGAGTTGATAGGTTCATAATCTAGATGGCAATGAGAATCAATTATCATTTTCAACCTTTTTAAATAAGATATCTTTTTTATTCAATTTTTTTTTATGTTTTAAAATATCGTTATTATTTATGTTTTGAATTCTACAATCCTCAGGATTTACATTCATCATTTTAAACACTTTGTTTGTTGCAACAGGTATGATAGGACTTAATAATATACTTATATTCTTAATTTGAACTAATATTGTATAAATAATTTGCTCCATTCTAATTTTATCAGAATTTTTTAAACTCCATGGTTCAGTATCATTAAAATATTTATTAGCTTCAAAAGAAAAATTTACAACGGTTTTTATATAATTATTTATGTCTTGTTTATTCATCAATAATCTTAATTTATCAACTTGATTTATAATTTTCTTATTAAAAACCTCATCCTCTTCTGCCCTCTTTGAAGGTATTGGAATTGTATTGTCACAATTTTTTTCTACAAAAGTTAAGACTCTTTGGCATAAGTTTCCATAATTATTAGCCAGATCATTATTTATACAATTTGTTAAATTTTCTAAAGATATATTTCCGTCATTTCCTAAAGATACGTCTTTCATTAAATAATATCTCAATTGATCAATTCCATATTTGTCAATAATCTCTATTGGATCCAAAATGTTACCTAATGATTTTGACATTTTTTTTTCATCTGACAATATCCAGCCATGTCCATATACTCTGTTAGGCAATTTGATCTCAGCAGCCATTAAAAATGCTGGCCAATAAATAGCATGAAATCTTAAAATATCTTTACCGATAATATGTATATTTGCTGGCCAAAATTCTTTATATAATTTGTCATTTGTATTTGGATAATTAAGAGCACTTATGTAATTTGTTAAAGCATCCAACCAAACATATATTACATGTTTATGATTTTGAGGAACTTTAATTCCCCAAGTAAATGAAGTTCTACTTACAGAGAGGTCTTTAAGGCCTTTTTTAACAAAATTTACAACTTCTTTTTTTCTTGAAGATGGTAGAATAAATTCAGGATTTTTATCATAATGCTCCAATAACTTTTCAGACCACTTTGATAATCTAAAAAAGTAGGACTCTTCCTCCACCCAGTCTACTTTTGATCCTGATAATTTTGCAAATTTATTGCCGTCTCTTGTTTCTATTTCATCTTCGTCATAATAAGCTTCATCAGAAACAGAATACCAACCACTGTATTTATCTAAATATATATTCCCATTATCATACAACTTGTTCCATATATTTTTAACTGACTCATAATGTCTTTTCTCTGTAGTACGTATGAAATCATTATTCGATAAATACAATGTTGAAGTAAGGTCTTTAAACTTCTTTGATAATTCATCACAAAAATCAATCGGATTTTTATTATTTTTTTCAGCTTCCCTTTGTATTTTTAATCCATGTTCATCTGTTCCAGTAAGAAAAAAAACATTTTTACCATCAATTTTATTAAATCTGGCCAAAATATCTGCTATAATACTAGAATAGGCGTGACCCATATGTGGTTTTCCAGACGGATAATAAATAGGTGTCGTTATATAAAAATTTTTGTTATTCATTAAATTTTTCAGATATTAATTGTAATGTAGAATTGTGACTCAAATTAAATAAAACAAAATCATCAATAAGCTTCATTGTCTCATTTTTATTATCAATTTGAGACATTAGATCACTATCCTTCAAAACTATCTTTTTATAAATATTATTGTCCAATAAATATTTTATAAACAAAATACAATAATTATTTTTTGTTTTTCTAAATAATTTTAGAAGATTTCCGATTGAAGTTACAATCGATTGATCTAAATCAATTTTTTCTTTGATGCTTAAATAGTTAAAGTTAACAAATTTACCCGGAGATAATGGAAAATTTAAATAGTCAAATTTACACTCTAAATCATTTTTTTTGATAATTTCTTTTATTATAAATATTTTTTCACTTTCTCTGAGAAAAAATTTAAATTCTAAAGATCTTGATTGAATTGTTTGAGCTATCTTATCTTTTTTATTATTGATCAGAATAAAATAATTATTTTTAGGGGGTTCCTCAATTATTTTTAATAATGCATTTTGACAATTAATATTAAATTTGTCCAAATCATCAAGTATTACAAATCTTGGTTTTTCATTTAAATTACTTTTTAAAATAATTTCTTTTAGTTTTCTGATATCTTCTATTTTCACTGATATATTATTATCACCTTTGATAATTATAATATTAGAAAATACTTTTGAAATTATTTGTTTATGAGTCAAAGATTTTTTTGAAATTGACAAATTTTTAAAATCATAGTTTTCTTTATCAATTAAAGAAATTATTAAATGAATTATAAAGGTAAATTTTCCTATGCCCTTCTCACCTGAAAGCATAATTACTTTTGGTAATTTATTAAAATTATAAAGCTTTTGGAATTCATTCATCTTTTTATGATAACTAATCAATTTTAAGGTATGTTCTGGCTCTAAAAGTGTCTTATCCATTTTTAAGTCTTTTTAATACAATCTCATATATTTTTTTTTCTAAATCTTTGGTATTTGAAGACGAGTCTAAAACAATATAATTTTTTTTGTTTTTTGATAATTTTAAAAAATATTTTTGTACTTTTCTATAAAAATTCTTTGAAAATTTATCATATCTATTTTTATTTTTTCTTTTTATAAGTCTTTTATGAGCTGATTTTTGATTTACTTTAAGAATGAAAACTAAATTAGGTCTAATCTTTTGTAAAATAATATTATGAATATTTTTTATAAAACTTTTTTTAACTTTTTTCCCATAAACTTGATATGCATGAGTAGAATCAGTGAATCTATCGCAAATAACTATTTTACCTTTTTTTAATGCAGGTTTAATTTTTGAATTTACATGCTCGTTTCTTGAGGCTAAATAAAGCAACGTATCAGTATATTTATCAAATTTATTTTTATCATCTTTTTTAAAATAATCATCTAAAATTAATTTTCTTATAAGTTCTGCACTTTTTGTTCCTCCTGGTTCTCTTGTAAGAATAGTAGAAAAACTTTTTCTTAAATTTAAATACAATTTTTTTGATTGAAAAGATTTACCACATCCCTCTACCCCTTCAAAGACGATGAAATAAGGTTTTTTTTTATACATCACCCCAAATCAAATAATTTATAGAATTAAATATACTTTTAATAAAATTGACTTTTTTTAAATCTTGTGACGCAAAAATAATTGTCTCATTTAAAAGTTCTTGATCTTTATATACTTTTAATTTTGCAATTTCTTGATCTTTTTTGATAGGAGCAATAACCGGACCATCGTAATCAATAAAAACTTTTAATTTTCTTGAGTCCCTTTTAGATAATGTCACATAAACATCTTCTTTTGTTATACCCTTAATTAATTTTGTTTTTCC
>JPUP01000077.1 GCA_001321855.1 SAR11 cluster bacterium PRT-SC02 | reverse complement strand
TCTTTTACCAAGTTTGCCTTCGAAATCTGCAATAATATTTTCACCAGTTATAAGCTTAACAATAGCTTCACCTTTTTTAACAAATCTATTTTCTATGTTTATTTTTCCTTGAATCTCCTCTTTTTTAATTCTGTATGTTTTAGAATTTTTAGCTATTGCAGTTCCAAATGTTTCAATACTTTTGTAAAATTTTGATTTCTCAACAACAGAAACGACTACTCCAGGAGGTGGTCGTTTACTAAATTTCTTTTGAAAATGAAGTCCTACGAAATGTCTTGAAATTATAACGGCAAAAATTGCTATAAAAAAAATTATTAATAGAGCCTTTAATTTTGTTGAAGTTTTCATTTCATTCTAGTCCATACTCAGCCCAAGAGCCATCGTAGATAGTTGGGTTTTTACCATTAATAATAGAATTAGCTAGTCCTAAAATACATGCTGTCACGCCAGAACCACAAGTAAAAACCATATCTTTATTTAAAGCTACCTCGTTATTTTTGAAAATACTCAACAACTCCTCCTTTTTCTTTAAAGTTCGATCATTGTTTAACAACAAATGGAATGGTAAATTTTTTGAACCTTCAATATGACCACTCTTTAGTCCTTTTCTAGGCTCAGGTTTAATACCTAAAAATCTTTCTTTACTTCTAGCATCAATAAGTTGAAATTTCCTATTCAATATATTTTTTTTAACCTGATCCTTATTTACTATCATGGATAAGTTTTCTTTCGCTTTATAACTTGTTTTTTTTATTTCTATTTTTTCTTTTGAGACAGGTCTACTTTCATTTAACCATTTTTTGAAATTACCATCGAGCACAGAGACAAGTTTATTATCATGGCCGAAATATATGAAAGTATACCAGACCCTGCAGGAGCTGAAAACATCAGAATTATCATAAATAACAATATGGTCTGAATTATTAATGCCCAAATTAGATACTATTTGTTCCCAATCTAATTTTGAGGGAAGCATGTGAGGTAATTTTGAATTTTGATTAGATGATTTATCCAAATCAAAAAAAATTGAATTTTTAATATGAATTATTTTATATTCTTCATAAGCATCTTTATTTGAGTTTGGTAAAAACCAAGTAGCATCTAAAATTTTTACTTTTTGTAAATTTTTCTCCAACCATTCTGTGCTTACTAATTGATTCATAATTTACTTTTCTCAATATATTTCTGATGATATTCTTCAGCTCTACAATAGTTTTTTATTTTTGAAATATTTGTTTGGATTTTCCCATTAAATATTTTGTCAAATTTTGCTAGTGTTTCTGCAGCCTCTTTTTTTTGATCATCCGACTCATAGAAGATTTCACTTCTATATTGTGAGCCTATATCTGGAAGTTGCATATCCTTTTGAGTTGGATCATGCATTTTAAAAAATAGATCTAAAATTTTTTTAAATGAAATTTGATTTTCGTCATATGTCAGTCTTACAACCTCAGCATGCCCAGTGTTCCCTGTACAAACCTCCTCGTATGTAACTTTATCTGTGTCACCTCCAGCGTACCCAACTTCAGTAGCAATTATACCATGTTTACCCTTAAAATTCTCTTCTGGTTTCCAAAAACATCCAAGTGCAAGTGTACATTTCTTCATAAGTTAATTATATAGAATTGATGAGGATATTAAATTGTTAAATCAAAATCAATTAGGCGTATTGTACGGTGTAGCATCTGTAGCTTGTTTTGCAATGATGGATGCTTGCGTGAAATGGCTTGATCAATTTCCCGTAGGCGAGGTTTTATTTTCGAGATTTTTTTTTGGCTTAATACCAATATTAATGCTTGTCCCAAAAAGTGAATTTAAAACTTTTTATAAAACAACCAGACCAAAACTACATGCATTCAGAGCTATAAGCGGAACTCTAGCAATTATTGCATTATTTATAGCTTTAAGAGAAATTCCTTTAGCAGACGTGGTAAGTTTAACTTTTGGAGGACCAATATTCGTAACTTTAGGATCAATATTTTTTTTATCTGAAAAAGTAGGCATTAGAAGATGGGCAGCAGTATTTATTGGTTTTGTTGGAATGTTGTTAATTGTAAAACCAGCCTATGATGATTTAAATATTTATTACCTTTATCCTATTGTTTTCTGTATTTTTTTTGCATGTGTTGCTTTAAGTATAAGAAGCCTCTCTTCCACTGAACCAAATTATAGAATTGCACTTTATTTTTCAGTTTTAAGTATGTTAGTTGGCCTTATGACCTTGCCTTTTGGGTGGGTAATGCCTTCAAAATTTGAGTTTTTCCTTTTAGTTTTTACTGGGATTATAGGTTCCGTAGCAAATATTTTACTTACTGTCTCCTTGAGAATTGCAGAGGCATCACTCGTCACTCCTACAAAGTACTTAAATCTCGTGTTTGCTATTTTATTTGGCTATTTTATATGGGGCGAGATACCAAAAACTCTTACACTTGTGGGAGCAGGTTTAATTATTCTAAGCTCAATTATTATTTTTTCTAGAGAAAAAAAATTAAAAAAAGAAATACCCACTCCTAGAATATGAGTAGTATTTCAAAAAAAGGAAAACCACCCAAATATTGGATAAAAGCAAAACGCATTTTATCGAAAAAAGATAAGGTTATGAGAAAACTAATATATAACTTTAAAGATGGAAACCTGATCACAAGAAATGATGTATTCTTCTCTTTATGCAAAAGTATTATAGGTCAACAAATTAGTGTTGCTGCTGCAAACTCAGTTTTTCTTAAGTTTAAAAAAAGATGTAAGAACAAAATTAATGCCAAAACTGTAAACAGTCTCTCCTTCAAAAATCTTAAAGAATGTGGTTTAAGTAAACAAAAAGTTTTAGGAATACAAGATTTAGCAAAAAAAATATTAAATAAAAGTTTTCAACCTCATTTAATAAAAAAAATGTCAGACGAAGAAGCAATTGAATATTTATCTGATCTAAGGCAAATTGGCAGATGGTCAGCTGAGATGATTTTATTATTTTCTTTTAATCGATCTAACATATGGCCACTCCAAGATATTGGCTTATTGAGAGCTATATCAAATAATTACAATAAAAAATATTTTCCTCCTAAAAAATTTTTAGAAAAACTTTATAAGAAATTTACTCCATATTGTTCTGTCGCTACCTGGTATTTATGGAGGTCAATAGATGACGAGCCTATACAATATTAAATTCCCTCAATAGTTTGATGGTGACGAACTGCGTGACCTTCTAAAATATCGTGTGCTTCTTGATACTCTTTTGATTTATAAAATTTATTAGCTTCATCAAAAGAGGGAAATTCTATTACAACTGTTCTTGGTGATTTTTCACCTTCATTAGTAGTTGTTTTTCCACCTCTCACAATAAAATTTCCTTTAAATTTTTCAACCGCAGCTCTAGCTTTAACAGCATATTGTTGTAGCTTATCTTCATTACTAATATTTTTATAAACACAAACTATATAACCTTTCATTTACAACCTCTCTAAAATGATTTAACTTTTTTTATGGCAAAGAAACTTATCATAGATTGGAAACAGTATAACTCAATCGTAGAAAAGCTCGCAATAAATATTTTTGATAGCGGATACAAACCTGATCTTCTAATAGGTATAATGCGAGGAGGAGCGCCAATTATTGATGTTTTAAGCAGGGTATTTAAAACAAAGTGTGCCTACTTAGCCGTTGAGTCATACTCAGGTGAAAACATAGAAGATCAACAAGGTGAATTAATATTTTCAAGAGAGTTAAGCTCTACCGTTCAAAATATGAGTGGAAATATTTTGCTGTGTGATGACTTATCTGATACAGGAGTGACGCTTACACGAAGTATAGAATGGTTAAAAAATTATAAGCAATTAAAAAATAAAATAAAATCAATAAAAACTGCAGTTCTTTGGAAAAAAGCCGACTCAACATTTGAACCTGACTATTGTGCTCAAAGACTTAATGATAATCCTTGGATTGTTCAACCATTTGAAAAATATGAAGAAATCAGGATAGAGGACTTAAAAAAACTTCACTCTTGATTTAAAGGGGTTGTTTTCACACAACCCCTAAAAATTTAAATAATTACAAAGCTTCCAACACTCAATAACGCGATTAACCATATCGCAGGCGATGTTGTTGTAAATTTTCCTGTGAAAATTTTTATTAATGCATATGCTATGAATGCGAGAGCAATACCATGACTAATAGAATAAGTTAATGGCATTGTTACCATAGCTAATACAGCCGGGGCAGACTCAGATATATCATTCCATTCAATATCCGTTATATTTCTCACAAATAAAATTGCTACATATAAAAG